>JANQRN010000195.1 GCA_028284545.1 Rhodothermales bacterium
AAACCGTCGATTGTTAACGCGCGATCGGCATTTGCGGCCCGACGACCAAACCATTTTGACGTCGGCCCAAACAGATCAACGTACACAACGCCTTTTTCCCGGGCGACATCGCGCATCGCGTCTGCATAGAGGGCAAGGTTTCGATTTGTGACGCGCCCGTCGGGCAGATCTCGAAAGCCCGAGAGGTTCTCAAACGCGATCGGCGAGACTAACGCGATGGCTGGTACGGAGACGCCGTTGTATCGCTGTTCGCGCGTGTGATCGACAAAGGCCGCGAGCTCCTGCTTGAACATGTCGACACCGTCGGGACCCGCAAACGACTCCGCGTAGCCGAAAAACCCGACCACGACATCGCTTCCCAAACGAGTGAGCCATTCGTCAGGTGTTTCGAAGAACCCCTCACTACCCGAGTCGATCGCCAACTCTCTCTGGAACTGCTCCGCACCAGGGAACGCCCAAGGTGACACGCGCCCGGAGTGTGGCCTGAACCCGGCGGTGTTACCACCATCCGCGAGGTTCCTGACAACGAGGTCGAGGTCCGGATATCTTCTGTAGAGTTCGGTTTCGAAGTGGCCGAAGTTCATCATCCGCGACGCGAGATTGTTGCCCACGATCGCGATGTGCGTATCCCGTTCCACAGGAAGGTGCGACTCGCCCGACTGTTGGGACGAACAGGCCTGCAAACCGATCAGCGCGGCTGCCGAGACGATGAACGAGATTCGCCGGGCAGAGGGGAGCACGCCCGTCCCGCACCTACCCATCGGATGCTCGTACTTCAAGTGCCGCCAACTCTGGCGCAAACGGTTGGCGATACAATCGCTGGCTCCCTGCAGCAATGGCATTAGCGACCGCGGCCGCAATCGGTGGCAAGGTCGGCTCACCAAGTCCTGTTGGATCAATACCGTTCTCGACAAAGAACACCTCGATTTCTTTAGGCGCTTCAGGATTCCGAATGAGTCGATAGCGATCAAAGTTTCGCTGTTCCGGGACGCCGTCGCGAAGCGTCAGCGAACTGAACATGGCATGACCGATGCCATCGACGATGCCGCCCTCAGCCTGATTACGTGCACCGTCGGTATTGACGACAATCCCACAATCCACGGCACACCACACCTTCTCGATCTTGGGTTGGTCGTCGACGAACGATACGTCGACTACCTGCGCGACGTAGCTATTGTGACAGTAGTAGGCTGAGACGCCGCGATACAGGTTGCCCTGCCTCCGACCAGTCCATCCGGAGCGCTCCCGCACCAACCTCAGCACACCAGCATAGCGGTCAGGATCGTAGTCGTTACCCTCCTTTCCGTCTTTGCCCACCGGGTCGACGTCTGCGCGCGCGAAGAGATCCAGTCTGAATTCAATCGGATCCTTGCCGGCCACCTCCGCCACTTCGTCCAAAAACGCCTGCTCGGCGAACGCCATGAAATTTGACCTCGGGGCGCGCCATGCTCCCGTTGAGACATTTGAGTCCAGCGACAGCGTCTCGGCCAGGTAGTTGTCGACCGCACCTGCGGGGAATCGATTCGCGAACACGGGACTCTCACGGATTCCGGCGCCGCGCACATGAAAACCCGTAAGCGTGTTATTGTCGTCGAGTGCCGCCCGCAGGGTGACTTTGTATGACGGCCGATAGGTACCCTGGGTCATGTCGTCTTCCCGTGAGTAGACTAGCTTCACGGGGGCGCCAACCTTCTGCGAAATCACAGCAGCCTCGACGCCGAAATTGCCGTACAGCCTGCGGCCGAATCCACCGCCCATTCGCGTCATCTCAACGGTGACTTTGTTCTCCGGCAGACCGAGGATCCCGGCCACAGAGCGACGCAGGTACTCCGGCGTCTGAATCGGCCCGATGAGCGTGGCCTGGCCATCACGCACGTCGGCGAAGAAGTTCATCGGCTCGAGGGTGTTGTGCGCGAGGAAGGGAGCGCTGTACGTCCGCTCGACCACCGTAGCGGCCGTGCGGAACGCTCGGTCGGGGTCACCGTCCTGTCGCGCTCGCCGGGCGCTGCCCGATCGCAGTAGCTCCTCGAGATCTGCCTCGTGTTCACCTGAACTCTCCGACGCCGACACTTTTTCCCACGTGACGTCGACGAGCTTCTTCGCCTTCATTACCTCCCACGTGCTTCGACCAACCACCGCTACGAGCTCGGGGAAAGCATTTACGTCTGACCATGACCGACTGTCTTGCGGCGGCGCTGCGTCAACGGAGAAGACATCTACGATTCCGGGCGCTGCCAATGCGTCCGCAGCGTCAAAGGATTTCAGCCGCATTCCGAACGCTGGCGGATGAATGATCATCGCGATCAGCATACCCTCGCGAACCACGTCGAGCCCGAAAAGGGGCTGGCCGGTCACTATCGATTTTCCATCGACGTTCCTCCTCCCGGTGCCAATAATTCGAAAGTCGGAAACGTCCTTAAGCTCGACTGTTTCGGGCACCGCCATCGAGGCGGCCGCAGTGGCGACGTCGCCATAGCCGAGTGATCTGCGGCTCGCGGCGTGTGTGATCGTTCCGCGGTCAGTGGTGAGCTCGTCAACGTCGACTTCCAATTGGCCTGCCGCAGCCTCAAGTAGCATACGACGCGCAGTGGCTCCGGCCATCCGGAGGGACTCCCATCCGCGACGAATCGACTGGCTACCGCCGGCAAGCTGCCGGGTGTAGTTGTCGGTGTCCAGGGGCGCCTGCTCGACAACAACCTGCGCCCAATCCACATCGAGCTCCTCGGCCACGATCATGGGCATCGATGTCTTGACGTTCTGGCCAATCTCGGGGTTTGGGGAGAAAATCGTGACTACGCCGTTTTCGCCGATCTTGAGAAACGCGTTTATGTTGGTCCACGACTCGGGCATGACGAGTGCCGCATCGGAAGCAGGACGACAACCCGCAAGCCAATTGAAACCGAGCATGAGACCACCGCCCGCGACCGTGGAGGCCTTGATAAACGTGCGGCGCTGCATCTTGACGCTCATCGTGAACCTCCCGCCGCAGATCGGATAGCTGCCCGTATTCTAACATAGGTCCCGCAACGACAGATGTTGCCGCGCATCCCCTGCTCGATTTCATCATCGGTCGGCGACGGATTCTGGGCGAGCAATGCGGCCGCATTCATTATCTGCCCAGCCTGGCAGTACCCGCACTGCGGCACGTCGTGCTCGAGCCAGGCCTGTTGAACAGGGTGAGTGCCTTCTGCGGACAGGCCTTCGATTGTCGTGACTGACTTCGCGCCGACGACCGACACCGGCACCGCGCACGATCGCGTTGCCGCGCCATCAAGATGAACAGTGCAAGCCCCGCACTGGGCGATGCCGCAGCCGAATTTTGTACCACGAAGATCGAGATGATCACGCAGCACCCACAGCAGTGGTGTGTCGGGGTCAACGTCTACCTCTGTCGAAACCCCATTTACTTTGAGCGTAAAGGTCGCCATATGGATTGAGCCTCTAAATCCGCGAATGCGACAAAGTAAACATTGTCCGGACTCATTGTTTAGACTTTTGGGACATCTCGTTTACAGCTGCGAGACACCTTGCCGCTCGGAGACTGATAGGTTGCTTCTCGACGGCGCTGCCAGGCTGGTGGCCCAGAAACATCGAACGTCCAACCAATCATAGGATTAGATAATGAGAAAGCTCTTCGCCCCGCTAATTGTGTCAGCGCTGTTGGTCGCAGGTTGTTCCGACAATGCCCTTGACCCCACCGCGAACGCTGCCGACGAACTCGATGACACGCCTGAAATGAGTGTCGATTTCGAGACTATTGAAGAGGCAAACGCCTACCGCCTGACCGCCTCGAAGAACGGTTACCGCACGTATGAGGTGACGATTGAAAACCTGACGGACGGCCAGCCGTTCTCGCCGCCGATTATGATGACGCACAACTCGTCGCTAAAGCTCTTCACGTTGGGGAACCGATCAACGAAAGCGATCAAGTCAATCGCTGAGAATGGCGACAACACGAGAATGCGCAGCAAGACCATGAGACAGCGCGCCGTAGCAGACGCTGCCGAAGGCACCGCACCGCTCGTACCAGCCGCTAACCCTGGTGGCACGCCGTTCAGCGACACCGCGAGCTATGAGCTCAAGTCCTTTGGAAACGCCGACCGGCTGTCGGCGGCATGGATGCTCATCTGCACGAACGACGGGTTCTCCGGAACCGTTGGACTCGATCTGCCGGAGAACGTGGGCGAGTCAGCCTATACGACAACGGCTGCCTACGACGCAGGCACAGAGATCAACACCGAAGACTTCGCCAACATTGTCCCTCCCTGCCAGGGCCTTATCGGAGTTTCGTCTGACGACCCGGGCATCGGCATGACCCAGAAGTCACTCCGTGAGCGATCCGTTGTTGCCATGCACGCAGGCATCAACGGCGGAGACGACCTGCTGCCGGAAGTCCACGGATGGGACAATCCCGTCGGCAAGATTACCGTTACGAGAATCGACTAGAATCGTCGCCAGAATGGCACGTGGGACGCGGGGTTCGCAGTAGCGGGCCCCGCGTTCTTCGTTTAGAATCATTACCTTGGGCGATGCGGCAAGAGTCCTTCTGGCCGCGGTATCTGAGACCTTCCCTTAGTCGCCATGCCCCGATTCTACTCCTTGTTCGCACGCGCAATTGCGCTGGTCGCCATTATCGCAATGCCCGCAAGCGCCGTCTGGGCGCAAACCGCCCCTAACGGAGTCAGCATACTCGGAGCCGGATTCGGCGGTGTGATGGCCGCCGGAGAGGGTGAAGTGTTCATCGGATCTGCCCCCATCGGATGGCAGACTGGTGACGAACCCCCTGGCACGGTCTACCGCTACCAGCTGGGTGAAGATGGCCAGTGGGCTGAAGTTACCGGAATTTCGGCGGGCGACGGCCAGATTGGTGACGACTTCGGTCGGTCGATCTTCTACGACGAAGCCAACAAGTGGCTTGTGGTCGGTGCGCCCGGGGTGAATGCGGCCTACGTCTTCAAGCGCAACTCGGGGGGATGGCAGGAGGTCGCAAAAGTTAATCCGGAATCACTGCCAGAAGGCACTGAGTTTGGTGGCTCTTATGCACGAGCCGGCTACCGAACGGGCAACGTTGCTACCATCGGAAACGATAGGATTGCCGTCACATCGTTTGGTCCCGACGCGCTGAGCAACACGGTCTTTGTTTTCCGCATGGATGGTGACTCCTGGGTCCAGGAAGCAGCCCTCATGCAGGACGGTGACAACGCCGAAAGCGGGTTCGGATGGTCGATCGCTGCAACAGAGAACACCGTCTTCGTCTCCGCTAATCGCGACAACGATGGCTCCGGCGCCATTCACGTTTTCTCTCTGGGAGACGAAGGCTGGGCGCATGCCGGCGCAGTTGTCACCTCTGCGCCGCTCGACGACCGGTCTTCGCTTGGCCAATCTCTCGCGTTCGACACTGCCTCGAACACACTTTATGCAGGCGCTCCTGGATTTGACGGGTTCGGAGCGGTGTTGGCGTTCGCCCGGAACGGCGAAGGCAACTGGGTAGAGTCCGCGCGACACGCATCGCCGGAGATCGCAGACCTGGGACGGCCTGCTTCCGGATTTGGCGCTGGTGTTGCAGTATCGGACTCTCGCCTTCTAGTTGGCAGTCGCGGTGCGGCGTTCGCGATGGATGCGTCCGGAATGACGGAAGGCGGCTTTTCGCATATCGCCCCGCCAAATGATCGTGCCAGAGCCGGCTTTGGCATCGGCCTCGCGATCCAGGGCGACTTTGTTGTAGTCGGGTCGCCCAGTGCGGATTACGAGGAAGGTATCGCCTCTGTATTCCAGTTCGACGAGGAAGCCGAGGGATGGCGTTACGAAGCAACACTCGCCAGCGATATCTCGTTTCTCTCGTCGATATACGGGGAACAGATCGACTGTGAAGAAGGCTCGGCCGAGATGTTCGCGTGTAACAACGTGGACCTGATGAGCTTCATGTCTTCTGGCGAACTCACTTCCCACCGCGGAGTGAAGATGACCGACATCTGGGGGTGGGAAGATCCAGAGACAGGCAAAGAATGGGTGGTTCTTGGCAGAACGGACGGGACAGTTTTCGTCGACATCAGCAACCCGAACAACCCCGTCTATGTCGGTCAGCTGTACCGAACAGAGGGATCGCCCGGGAGCGCCTGGAGAGACGTCAAGGTCTACAAGAACCACGCGTTCATTGTCGCCGACGGGGCCGACCAACACGGTGTCCAGATTTTTGATATGACGCAGCTCAGAAACGTGAAGCCCGAAGACATGCCCGTCACGTTCGAGGAAACGGCGCACTACGACGGAACCGCGAGCACGCACAACATCGTAATCAACGAAGAGACCGGATTCGCATATGCGGTCGGCAACCGTGCTGGTGGCAAGAATCCGTGTGGCGGCCAGTTGCACATCTTTGATGTGAGCGACCCCGCAAACCCGCAGTTCGCTGGATGCTACTCTGCCGGCCAGGGCGGGACGCACGATGCGCAGTGTGTAGTGTACCGCGGTGCGGACACAGACTACGCGGGCCGCGAGATTTGCCTCGCCTCAAACGGATCGTCGTTCGTGATCGCCGACGTTACCGACAAGGACTCGACCGTCACGGTTGCGAACACCTCTTATCCCAACCAGGCGTACACGCACCAGGGCTGGCTCACGGAGGACCACAACTACTTCTTCATGAACGACGAGCTCGACGAGATGAATGGTTCTGTGGACCAGACGCGGACGCTGATCTGGGATGTCACAGATCTCGACGACCCTCAACTGGTCAGGGAGTTCTTCCTCGACTCAGGGGCGAGCGACCACAACCTGTACATCAGGGACAACCTGATGTATCAGTCAAATTATCAGGCGGGACTTCGCATACTCGATGTTTCCGACCCGCTTAACCCGGTAGAGGTTGGCCATTTCGACACGGCGCCGTACGCAGAGGACGCTGCCGGTTTTGGTGGCTCGTGGAGCAACTACCCCTACTTCAGCAGCGGCGTCATCGCCGTCAGCAGTCGGTCTGAGGGCCTGTTCATTCTCAAGAAGCGGCCTGTAGACATGTAGAACCGGGATCGAGAGGGTTGGAAGTCCGAATTCGCGCGTTCCTTGCGTTGACTACGTATGCGACAAATGCATACGTACCAGAATACCGACGCGGCCTTCGTGAATCGACTCTACTCCACTTTCGGCGCTCTGCTTGCTCTGGCGACGGGCCTCTTGCTGGCCTTGGCCACATCGGCCCCAGCCGGCGCACAGCAGCGTACATACGATTCATCGGCGCACACCGAGAAGGCGCAACACCATCACGGTAAGCTGCAGGCAAACGGTCGATTCGAGTCCGACCACGACCAGTGGCCTCCCCAGCCGCGCGGAATCGAAGCGGTCGCGTTTCAGGAATCAGCGACATCACTAGACGAAGCGCTGGCGAATACCGCGGCGCAGGAGGCTGTAAGGATCCTTGCCGAAAGCACACCGATCGCACCGTTGCTTGGTGAGCGCTACTCCTTCCTCGGCCGTGTCAGCCTGGCCTCCAAAGAGAATCAGCACGACACGCGAGAAGTACTGACTTTCTTCAGTCAATCCGCCAATCGTACGGTCGAGGTGACGGTGGACGACGGTGAAATCCACGCCGTCGAGCAGATCACGCCGGAAGTGTACCAACCTCCGCTTGCCACTGACGAAGTCCAGGCGGCCGTTGCTCTGGCGAGAAACCACTGGCTTGCAGCGGACGGCGGAAGAGTGGCCAGCTTCAAAGGCTTTGGCATTCTTGCCTTTCGCGACGAAGGCGATTCAGGCTTCTACGATTCGCGGGTGGTGTACGTCACGTTCCACGAACACATCGACGGGCGGCCCGAGTATATCGCCTACGTCGATCTCTCCAGCAAGACAATTCTCGAGAGCTGGGAAGAGTAGTCGGGCACAACGCAGTCGCACACTTCTGATTGCGTAGCGCCCAAGCGCCTACATAATGAAGACACTTATTACCGTCGCCGCAATCGGCGCGTGTCTAGCGGCCACGTCCGCGCACGCCCAAACCTCAGGACATGTTGACTGGCAGTCGTGGAGCTTCGACTACAACGTCAGTGGCAACTACGACGGCGTCTCCCTGACAAACGTGAGTTTCAACGGACTCGAGTTGATCGGAAAGGCAAGCCTTCCAGTCATGCGCGTCTATTATCAGGACGACGTCTGCGGTCCATACGCCGATCGCCTGGGCGGCACGCTCCAGCCAACCGAGTGGGCGGGCAACGCCACTGTCGTGAGCCGCGAGTTCACGATGGAGGGCGAGCAGTGGTACGAGATTGGAATTCAGGACAAGATCGGAAACTACTACATCTACCAGAGCTGGTATCTGAGTGCTTCCGGCGTCCTTGACGCACATATCTTCAGCAAGGGGCTGCAGTGCAACACTTTTCACGAGCACCTTCCGTATTGGAGGTTCGATTTCGACATCGCCGGTTCCGGCAGTGATCGGATCGACAAACTGACAGCCTCTGGCTGGGAAACACTTTCATCTGAGTTCGATGCACCCGCAACGGACGCTGTGTCCCACTCATGGCGTGTCTCCGATGTCGCGACCGGCGACGAAGTGATGATCATGTTCGACAACGGCCAGGGAAACGTCCCCGGGGATATCGTGCCGGAGGAGGACTACGTAAACAGCGCTGTATTTGGCCGACGGTACCGGGCCAGCGAAGATGAGGGCTGGCCCTACGGTGCGCAAGCAGAAGTGCCATTCAATAACGGCGAGGCGATTGACGGTGAGGACCTCGTGTTGTGGTACAAGGCCTACATGCCTCACACTGCTGAGGAGGGACCGGACCTCTGGCACTCGACTGGCATTAGGCTTTTCTTGAATACGCAGTCTCTCGTGTTCAACCCGGGAGACCAGCTCTCGGCGCTCGGCGAACAGGTCAACCTGCAAATCGGCCACTCACCCGTCGAACCGCTGACGTTCAGCGCCTCCGGCCTCCCACCTGGCCTCGCTCTGGACTCGAACAGCGGAGTCATCTCCGGATTGCCAAGCGTCGCCGGCGCATTTTCCGTTTCGATCACCGCGACGCCGACTAACGGTGGCAATCCGGAGTCGGTCTCATTCAACTGGGAAATCACGCCACAACAGAGCTGCCAGGTTTTTGCAAGTACCGATGTGCCGCTGGCGATCACATCCTCCGGCACGCCGACCATCTTGTCTGAGGTCACAGTCGCTGGTATGGGAGAGATTGCCGACGTAGACATCCTCAACCTTCGCGGCGAGCATACCTACATGGGCGACCTCGAGTTCATACTGTCGTCGCCTGCCGGTACCGACATAACCGTCATGGCGCGCTCGTGTGGAAGCCAGGATGACTTCGATATCAACTTCGATGACGACGCTGGCGCCTACCATCCGTGTCCGCCAACTGGCGGAGGCACATGGCGACCTGACAACCCGCTGACGCCACTTCTTGGCGAGGCGGCCAATGGTACGTGGCAGCTCACAGTCAATGACCTAGCCGATCGTGACGGCGGCGCCCTCGAGGGTTGGGGTCTACGTATCTGCGAGTTAGTCGCACCCCCGACCAATTCTCCGCCATCACTCGCGACGATACCGAATCAAACGGGCGTCGTTGGCACGGCCGCCACGCTCAGCGCCGCGGCGACCGACCCGGACGGCGATCCACTGACATACACCGCCAGTCGGCTACCCGATGGCCTGGGTATCAGCGATTCGCTCGGAGAGATCACCGGCACACTGCAGTCAGCGGGAGTATACGACGTGGTGGTCCGTGTATCCGACGGTCAGCTAGCTGACTCCACGGTGTTCTCGTGGGCGGTAACGGAGCCCGCAGGCTTGTCGAACGTCGCTCTCATGGCAACCGTAGAGCAGTCGTCCACCGCTTACGGCGGTGATGCGGAACGCGCCAACGACGGAAACGTCGACGGCTTGTTTAATCGGAGCAATTCGGTTACGCACACAAATCATGATCAGAATGCATGGTGGGAGGCAGATCTTGGTGGCCTGTACGATATCGACGTGATCAATGTCTACAATCGGACCGATTGCTGCGGTTCTCGCCTGAGCAATTTCCATGTGCTGGTGTCGTCTCTGCCTTTCGAGTCGCGAGAACTAAATCAAGCGCAAAACCAGCTTGGCGTTTCAGACTACCATCTGCCAGGTGACGCATCCGAGAGCAACGTCGTGCCTGTTGGCCGTCTCGGCCGATACGTTCGCGTGCAGCTTGCTGGTAAGAACTTCCTCAATCTTGCGGAAGTCGAGATCATGGCCACGCCATTCGCTGGCGGCAACCAGCCCCCACTTATCGCGACTGTAGACGACCAGACAAGCTTCCAGAGGTCAAGTGTTTCGCTGCAATTGGAGGCGACTGACCCTGACGGTGACAACATACTCTGGGACGCGCAGAACCTCCCGACTGGATTGGGTATCGACGAAGCGACCGGCCTGATATCGGGAACTGTTGACGCCATCGCGCAGGGCAACTACACGGTGGAGGTAGCCGCGCAAGACGGGGTCGACACGACCAACGCGTCTTTCACATGGACAATAATCGATGGCTCCTCAGTGGCGACAAATGTCGCCCCGCTGGGCGCTGCCTCGCAGTCCTCAACTGCCTACGGCGGCGTCGCCGCGCGCGCAAACGACGGAGAAACGAACGGCCGCTTTGGCAATAACTCGGTAACACACACAAATCACGACCGGAACGCCTGGTGGCAGCTTGACCTTGGCGAGCTCTACGACATCCAGGACATCGTGGTGTACAACCGATCGGACTGCTGCACCACCAGACTCGACAACTTCCACGTATTTGTGACGAGCCTTCCGTTCGACGACGCAGGCCTTTCGGCCACGCAGAACCAGCCGGGCGTGAATGATTACCCGGTCACTGCTGCCCAATCCGAGAATGTCGTGGATGTGGACAGGCTTGGCCGCTATGTACGGATTCAGCTTGCAGGAAAGAACTTTCTGAACCTCGCCGAGGTAGCCGTCATCGCGACGACTTTCGATGGCGGTAATCAGGCGCCACTGTTGGCTGGCATTGCTGACCGCGACGACTTCGAGTTTGAAGCGATTTCGTTCAGCGTCGACGCGATCGACCCCGACGACGCGTCGGGCGCCGGCCTCACTTTTACCGCAGACGGACTGCCCCCGGGTGTCGACATTACTCCCAGCGGGCCGAACGCTGGACTCGTGTCGGGCGCCATTGACGGCGGGTCGGCCGGCCTGTATGCCTCAACCATCACGGTGTCTGACGGGACCGCATCAGCTTCCCAGTCCTTCGAGTGGACCGTAATCGATGGGTCAGTGGTTGCCACGAACGTAGCGCTCGGTGCGTCGGCGACACAGTCGTCTACAGCATACGACGGTGTGGCCGGGCGTGCGGTTGACGGAAGCACCAACGGCTTCTTCGTCAGCGAATCCGTCACTCACACAAACCACGACCAGAACGCGTGGTGGGAAATCGATCTCGGTAGTGAGTTCGACATCGAAACGATCACATTGCACCCAAGGGCGGACTGCTGCCAGAGCCGACTGACTGACTTTCGTTTGTTCATTTCTAGTGCTCCGTTCGATTCGCAGGAGCTGGACGAGACGTTGTTGCAACCGGGCGTAGCAGAGATTCATGCCACGGGCACGCTGGATGCTTCTACCTCCTGGTCGGCCAATCAACTTGGCCGGTACGTTCGCGTCCAGCTCTCCGGAAAGAACTTCATGTCGCTAGCGGAGGTTGAGATCATGGCAACGACTACGTCGATGGTCGCAAGAGCCCAGGGTCTTGCAACGCTTGAACAAGCGGATGCGCTATTGCCCGACAAGCTTGCTCTCTCAGCTGTTTACCCGAACCCCTTTCGGTCGACTGTCAACATTCAGTACGAGCTCCCGGAGTCACAGCACGTGAGCCTATCCGTCTACGACATTCTCGGGCGCCGGGTGACCCAGCTGGTTGATGAAATGCAGAGCGCAGGAGCAAAGACGCTCACCTGGGAGGGCACCGACGCTTCTGGCGCGCAACTCGCAGCTGGTCTCTACTTCGTGGTAATGGACGCAGGGACTGAGCGAATGCACCGAAAGGTCGTCCGCCTTCAGTAGCTAGTCACGTTCCCAGTCTGGCTGCCAATGGGGTCTGACAAATCGCCTACCCTGATCGCGGGCCGAAATCGCCTCCATCTCGGCAACGTATTCGAGGCCCGGGTCGCGCAGGCTCTGCTCTGCGCATTTGCGCGCGTCGCCGGCGGGCAAGCGGTCCCAACGTATCTTTGTCGTCAGAAAAACGTCTTCGCGTGGAATCGGCGTGCGCAACACCAACCTCCGCGTCGTTGCCCGTCAACTGAAACGCCCCGAACCCGATCGCTGGAACAGCCTCACCCTGAACGACTACATCGGGCGCCGCCCGCCCGCCCTGGTGATACCGAATTCTGCATCTAGATTGATTTCCGATGCTGTTGGCCCCCCAAATATCGCAAAGAGTTTCGATCGCCCTGTAATGCCTCAGCGTCCGCTTGAAAACAAAGTTGCGCTGGTCACCGGCGCCTCGACAGGTATCGGCCGAGCCACAGCCATGGCCCTCGGTGCGTCCGGGGCCGCGGTGGTGATCAACTACCTGGACAACCAGGAGGATGCCGCGGGGGCGGTGCGGCACGTTGAAGCCACCGGCGCCAAAGCCGTAGCAATCCAGGCAGACGTAACGGACCCTGGCCAGATAAAGCGAATGTTCGCAGCCGCCTCAAGGGAGTTCGGCGGCATCGACATCCTGGTGAACAACGCCTCTGATGAGGTCAACGACTTTGTCTGGGCGCACGAAGACGACGCGTGGCGTCACGTGATGGCTACGACCCTCGACTCTGCATTCTACTGCAGCAAGTACGTTTTGCCGTACATGATCCCGCGGGGCAGCGGCAGGATCGTAAACATCTCGTCAATCCACGATCAGGTTCCGAGAAAGGGATCAACATCTTATTGCGCTGCCAAAGCCGGATTGCTCATGTTGACTCGTGTACTCTCGCTTGAACTGGCTCCGAGCAATATCCAGGTTACTGCCGTTTCTCCGGGAGCGACGATCACCGAGCGGACCTTTCCCGCCTTCCTCGAGTCGGGCAGGACGCGACCCGACCTGTTACCCTCCTTCGACCACATACCGGCGGGTAGGGCAGCTGAGGCGGAGGAGGCCGCCGATGCCGTACTGCACCTGTGCACCTCTCCAGCGGGCAAGTACGTCACCGGCTCCACGATCTACATTGACGGTGGCCTGCGCAACACGGTGTACCAGATCGCGGACCAGGATCCCACTCCCCACCTCGACCGGCTGACTGACGACACCACTGACGCCTAGTGCCGGCCGTAGAGTCGCACCACGGCGCGGCGCCGTGCGCGGTTCTTCGTGTCGTATACAAAGGTGACGCGGGTGACAATGCGATTCCGCCCCGCCAGATCGATCACGCGTGTTGATCCGCCAGCGGGAATCGTCTTTCTGATCGCGACATCCTGTACACTGCCGTCTGCGAAGTGAATCTTCAGATCCCGAAAGTTGACTGCCGCGCGATCCACGGTGAGTTTGACGCTGCGGAAGGACCCATCGCGTGCTCCAACACGAATATCGTCGCGCTCAACCCGATAATTGACGGTGCGTTCGCCCAGGAAATCCCATCCGGCGATTGGCCTCACAGAGGTACAGGCCACCAGCGAAAGGCTAAGTAGCAAGAGTGCGTAGCTGATTGACTTCTTCATTGTTGTGTACGGTCGTGTTACGTCTTTGCCACGTATACACCGTAAGCGGATGACAACCCCTACTCAACCCGCGAAGACTCCCACGAAATGCGATCTCAATTTGATACGTGCAGCGACTGCACCGACACACCCGACGCTCCCTTCGCACGTACGAGGTAGAGTCCCGATGCCAGATCGGCAACATCAAAGGTGATCAGTTCCCTGGGACCAAGTACCGACGCGTCGCGTCGAAGGCGCTTGACTTCACGCCCCAGCAGGTCGTGGACCGTCACAACGATTTCATCCTCGGTGCTTGAGAGTATCACGGTTGCGCTGCCACGCGCTGGGTTCGGGTAGATCTCAAGTCTTTCGCGGTAGTGGTCTTCCCCGGCCACCTCGACCATTTGTGAGAAATGGACCGACCCGTCTGAGTCAATTTGCCGGAGGCGGACGTATGCCCCCGAAACGGCGGTCGGCGCGGAAAATGAATAGGCGTAGCCGCGAGGGCCGCTCGTTGTACCGTTGCCGTCTACCCAGCCGACATCGCGAAAGTTGACCCGATCTGCGCTCAACTCGACAAAGAAACCGACGTTGCCCACCTCTGACTCTGTCTGCCACGTCGCGGTTAGATCTCGTCCGTTCCTCACGACGCGAAACGCCGATAGCTCCACCGGGAGGACGAGGTCGTCGTCAATGATCTCGACTTCGACTTCCTGGTCTCCGTCTTCCAGCGCGCCACTGACCGTTGCGATCTCGATACGAACAATCTCGAGCCCCTCAACAAATCCGTCGTCCACGATCGATAGCGTCACCGAACCCGATGTTGCGTTGTACGGAATGGAAATCAAAGTTGACGACAGTTCGAAATCTGCGGCATCCGCCGTTCCTGCTGTCTGCAACTCGACATTGACACCGTCTATCGGTGCGCCGGAGAGGTTGGCCGTGATAGTCGCCGTCGCGAGCCCGCCTTCGTTGAGCGATGTCGGAGAGGCCTCGAGCGTCACCAAAGGGATTTGTCCGGACGCCGGAGTCAAGAGAAGAATCGAAAGTAGCCATGCGAAGGGGCAGATGAAGCGCGTCGCGCCTGTTGGAGTTGTAACCTGCGGCATACCAGCCTCCCCACAATACAATGTGGTTTACGCTATATGCGACATTACTACGGCCGTTTGGACAAAGGCGCGCTTGCCCGGCTCTGGTCATATGTGTAAGCTGTCAAATCACCTTTCTTCCGACAGGATTCGCCCATGAACATCAAGAGTTTCTGCAACCCCGTTGTACTCCGCGCCGCAACGTTTGCGACTGTATGCCTTGCCACGCTTTCCACCGGAACCGCGCAGACAATTCTCGAATCAGATACGAACAGCGATCCATGGTTTGCGTCAGAGTTTGTCGTCGAAGGCGGTACAACATGGTTTGCCGCTATTAGCGCGGTTGAAGGTGGCGAGGTATGGGTCACCGACGGCACCTCGGCAGGCACGACCGTCGCGAGTACCGTGTTTCCGGGCTACTCAAACGACATACCGGTTGAGCTCGTCGCCGTGGGTGGCAAGGCCTTCTTCTACGTGGACGGGGATCAGGGCTGGGAGCTGTGGATGTCGAACGGTACCGCTGCAGGAAGCCAGCTGATATCCGGAAATGCAGAACCAGCGAACGCTGAGAAAAATCCAGCCCTGAACGGACTTGCGGCGATAAACGGACGCGCAATCGCCTTTGCCGGTTCGTGGATGTTCGCCATTGACCCCGCAAGTGGCGATACAACTCGTCTCCGCCCGGCAGAGGGACTGGGGTTCGTTGCCGCAACCGACTTTGCATACGCATTCACGTCGCATCCGACCACGTTCGTGAATGAACTCATTCGCACCGACGGAACGCCGGCAGGAACGACGGTCCTCGCCAACATCATGTTCGAAAACGACGAACAAGTCGGTATCATCGGAGACCGACTGATCTTCTTCGCCGACGAATTCATGGGGGCAGGTGAAGAACTCTTTGTTTCAGACGGTACCGCAGCCGGCTCCGGGTTCTTGCCCGAGCTCATTCCCGGTAATGAAGATCCGGCCTGCGCCGACATCCAGCCGGGGACCGGGGTGGTCTATCTGGGCCTTCGCAGACCGGGGGTTTCCGGCTGCTGGCCATACCGAACCGATGGCACCAGCGCCGGAACTGTCGCTGTGGTCGACTCGGCTTCGACCCTTATCAATGCCATGTCTGAGGCCGCGGGATACATTTTCTATTGGTCTGACGCGACAGAACTGTGGCGTACCGACGGAACGACGAACGGGACGGTGAAGCTCGCGACACTCGAGGGCACGGGCGTACCAGTCGTAGCCTTTGACGGTGCAGCGTGGTTTGCCGGTTTCGAAGCCGGGCAGTACAACCTGTGGCGTAGTGACGGAACGCCAGCGGGAACGCAACGCGTGTTCACAAATCCGGGGCTCACGGTTGACCCATTGTCTATGACCGTCGTCGGAACCCGCCTGTACTTTTCGGCGCTCAACACGTACTACATTGAAGCAACGAACACATCCGTCGATGTCCCTGGCGATTTTGCGACGCTGGAGCTGCAGGCGTATCCGAATCCGTTCGTTGATCGGGTCACCGTGCATCTCCTGGACCGCTCGGGGGAACTGCCGCTGGCCGGCGACGGGGGCACGGTCGATGTTTACGACATTCTTGGCAGGGCTGTTTTCAGCCGACCACTGTCGCGCCGTGACCTTGCGCCCCGAGGTGCGTCTGGAGCGGCAGCGCCGATCGCCATCGAACTGGACGGGGCCGCAAGCGGCGTCTACATCGTTCATGTGACATCGGGCAATGCGTCTGGGACCGTCCGCGTTGTCCGCCTCTAGCGCCGTACCAGCAGGTGCCAACTCCGAACAGGCGGGGGCGTCCTCTGTCATCCCGCGACTCTTGACGGCAAGCCAATGTAAGTACTGGTCTTAGGCCCGGGGCGTCGCCGGTGGCTCTTCAGCGCGGCCATCTGGCGACGATACCTAGCGATATCGCTAACCACGACCCACGGGTTTAGTCAATGAGACCTCATACCATACTTGCACTTGCGCTGACCGGATTCATGTTGTCAGGGTGCGGTTCATCCAAACCGACCGTTGACGTGCGCCTTGCAGATATGCAGATGGGCGCTGCGCAATCGTCCATCCACAAGGCAGAGACGCTCGGCGCCCGCGACCACGCACCACTTCAGCTGCGGACCGCCAAACAGAAGCTGGATGCAGCGCGGTCAGCCCTGAAACAGGGCAACAACGCCCTCGCGCTTCGGCTAGCCGAGCAGGCGAAGGTGGATGCAGACCTCGCCGAGATTTCCGCACTCTCAAAGAAGTCTGACGCGGCAGTCAAGCAGATCCGCGATAGCATCGAGGCGCTGCGCGACGAAATGAATCGAATGGGATCACGCTGATCGCGCAATTCCCACCACCCGCTAATTCCTTTTGCCAGGCTTTCCCGGATCCATGAAAAGCACAAAGAGCATACTTCAGTTTTCAATAGCCATCCTCACGGTCGTCGCACTCACCGGATGTGGTGGCCCCCCGGCTAAAAACCCGCTGTTGATTGACGCGCGCACGCAGTACGGGTTGGCGACCTCCAACGCCGACGTAATGACGCATGCGGCTGTTCCACTCGAAGAGGCCGAGGAGCACATCATTCGTGCAGAACAGCTCTGGCGGGACGGCGCGGAGCCAGAGCTTATTGACCATGAGGCCTACATCGGGCGTCAAAAGGTCAAGATTGCAATCGAAACCGCCAAGTTGAGCAAAGCCGAAGACGAAGTGAAACGTGCCGAGGTCGATAGACAGCGCGTACAGCTCGAAGCCCGGCGAATGGAAGCAGAACGAGCGGAAGCTCGTGCACGCGAAGCCACCAACATGGCACAGAGCGAGCGGCAGAAGGCGATGAACGAGCGGCAGCGTGCGGAGGCAGCCCGCGCAGAGGCGATGCGCGCCCAGGAAGAAGCCGAGCAGGCTCGCCTTGAGGCAGAGGAAGCCCTCACACGTGCGCAGGAGCTCGCGAAGCGCGTTGAAGAACTTGAAGCACAGCAGACCGAGCGCGGACTCGTCCTGACGCTCGGCGATGTGTTATTTGATGTCGGCCAGGCCAACCTGAAAGCAGGCGGGATCCGCGCTGTCGAGCAGCTCTCGACGTTTCTCGAGGAGTATCCGGAGCGGAGTGTCCTGATCGAGGGTCATACCGACAACACGGGCTCGGAGGCATTGAATGAGAAACTGTCGCTGCGACGTGCCGACGCTGTGCGCTTCGCCCTCATCGAACGCGGCATTCACGTCAATCGCATTCGGACCGCTGGTTACGGAGAGTCGTATCCGGTGGCCGGCAACGGCACAAGCGCGGGCCGCCAGGCCAACCGTCGCGTAGAGGTCGTCATCTCGAAGTCAGACGAAGTGATCCCCGAGCGGCAGTAGTCGGGCAAGCTCAGCGCACGAATAGCAGCCGACTGTCGACGGAGCCGCCGTACTGGACGCGAAGAACGTAGGCTCCGACTGGCAGGCGCTCGGTATTGACGGTCGCTTCGCCACGATCGTCATCAACGACTGCGCGGTGTTTCCGGACTAGCCGACCCGTCAGATCAAAGACGGCGACATCTACCTGCGATCGACGGTCTCCAGCAGCAACACGGAACTCAACATGCATGCGCTGCCCGGGTCTGGCCGGATTCGGATATAGCCCCACGACGTGGACGCCGGCATGATTCGCGGGCCGCAGGTCTTCTGTCGCGACGTTGGTTGTCGTTGTCGTAAAGCGAAATACGCTTGACCACGGACTGACGCCATCGGCCGTCGTCGCCCGGACTCGCCAGTAGTAGGTTGATCCCACGGTAAGTCCTTCGATCAACTGGGACGCTGTCGCCAACCCCGTCGTGTCGTATACGAGACTTTGCACCGCTGCGTCTGTGGCCACTTGCAGTTCGTACGTTGCAGCCGCTTGCACTGCCGACCACACAAGCAACGGAGACAGGGTTACTTCAGATGAACCGTCAGCCGGCGATGTCAGCGTCGGTCGACCCACCGCAAGGACCTGCCCCAGATCGAAGAAGTAGGCCGCCCCCGCGTTTTCGGCAACGAAATCGGATCCCGGCGCACCAACCAGGGCCCAACGCCCGTCAGTCGCAACGCGTCGACCAAACTCATCGCCGGAGGCCAGGCTATCGGGCCAGAGAAACTGCGACGCCATCCATACACCCGCCGTGTCGGGCTCATAAGCGGTCACCGAGCCAGCTGCCTTTCGGAAATCGCTTGAACCCCACGCTCCAATCAGGAGAACGTCCTCGGCATATGCCACAGCGCAGCCAAAGCTGCTATCGGCGACAGTTGGCTCGATCGGATTCCCGGTCTCCCACCCGGCGTCGGTACGAAGCGAAGTAACAACCTGACCTTTCTTGCCCGTGAACCCGAGCGTCGACGCCGTAGCGGCCGAGGCGGCGCAGTCGGCATCGTCGCTGGTACCGCCGGCCGAGACTTTTCCCGCTGACGACCAGCCCCCCGTCACATCCGGCTCAAAAAAGTACGTCGACCCGGTATCGACACCCGCCTCATCATCACCAGGTGCCGTGACGGCGATAGTTCCGTCGCGGATGCCAACCGCGTGCCCGAAGCTGTCACCGACGTCTGAGTCAGACGCGACCAAGAGATCGGCCTGCACCCACGCGCCACTCTCATGCCGACGATAAACGAAAACAACACCGGCGCCATTCTCGCGCAGGTCACTTCCGGGGGAACCCACGACGAGATATGGCATCTCGATCGCTATTGCATACCCGTAGCGATCGCCGGCACCTTCATTCGAGAATGAAAGGCGGCCCTCCTCTACCCAACCGAGGGCATCGTCGTGGACAAAAGTGTAAACGGCACCACCTAGGCCCGCACCCGGACTGCCAACAACGACGAGGTCATCAGCAATCGCAACGGCGTGGCCAAAATTATCGCCGGCCCCGTCGTCGGACGAGACGATGTGGTCAACGATTCGCCATCCTTCGAGATCGTCGTACTCGAAGACGTGCGCTCCCCCACTATTGCAAGCCGGATTCTGGGGACACGCGCCATCTTCCTTCCACGCACCAACTACCGCACCCGAACCGGCAACAGACACGGCATGCCCGAAGGCGTCTCCAGCGGTAGCCTGCAGGTTGGTGACACGGTGTGACTGCGCCACGACCTGCCTTGGAATGACAGTACTGCAGAGCGCAAGAGCTAGCGAGGCGGTCAGAAAACGGGACCGCAACCTCCAGTAAATCGAAAACACTGCGACGGCGCTGGAGCGGCGGGAATACTGAACTCTACCGACAATTTACGCCATATCGCCCGACTGCGACTTGGCGCGCAGGCTTGCACTGCGCAAGTACCGCTTTTTCAATGTGCTGCCGCCGCGACACGAAGTCGCGTAACGTTACCGAACGATTGTCACAGCTCGAACGACAACTTGCGCGCCCTGGCGGGCGCGAATGAAGTAGACTCCGTTCGCGGCATGCGCCGCGTTCCATGTCAAGGAGAGGTCACCACCCGTCGTCTCCGCATCAAACAGCGTTGCAATCTGGCGTCCAAGAACATCGAACACTGATACCTCAAGGCGCTGAAACGAGGAAGGAATCACCCGGACGCGCGCCTCTGAGGACGCTGGGTTTGGGTACGGAGCTTCAAGCTCCAGCTGGTCAGCCACCCTCGGTTCGTCCACCGGTGTCGCAGTTGGAATGCCGGCATCGACTGACAGAAGTCTCAACGGCGGACCGTTCCGGTTGGCAACCGGATCCACGAAACCGGCAACGACGATCAGCTGTCCGTTGGAATTGGTGCCTACGGTAAAGGGTAGCGTCGCGATTGTGCTTCCGTCATCCTGCCGCCTGATTTCGGCGGTATAGGAACCAGCGCCGAGCTGCACCGGGACTGCCACGTCACCGTAGCTGATGCTGTCAGCGAGCAGTTCGCCGCCTGGTAAAACAACGTCAATGGCAGGGGCGTCGGTCACGGCATTGAAGAACTGCACAAGTGGATTTGCAGACGTTCCGGCGTTCGGTATCTGGGCCGCTGTTACCGTTAGTTGCGTTGGTTTGCCGTCGGGATTCGAAGCGTACTCCGAGGGTTCGCTAACACCAGACACCACGAGTGCCGCCTGGCCGTCGAAGTGGACGACAACACTGTCGGCGATGTACTGTACTCCCGTACTGTCAGTTAGCGTGAAGCGAAGAGGAACGTCAGGAATCGAGAGG
>JANQRN010000281.1 GCA_028284545.1 Rhodothermales bacterium
CACCGACAAGGACGGACAACCCAACGATCATGCCCATGATGATCTTGAATAGCAGTACGCCCTGGGCGACCTGCTGTACGCGTCCTGCATTCGTCTGCACGCGCAGCGCTGCCGCTGCTTCTCCGTATCGGGTCTCGAACCATGCCTCCATCTGCTCGGCAATTTGCGGGACCTCTTCGATGATCTCGGCGCGCGCCAGTAGCGTAGGCGGACTGTCCGGTGAACCGACGTGACCCATCGACGTGATGGGTGTGACCGCGAGAAGTCCGCCTCCTCCTTCAGCTGGCTCTAAGATGCCGACGACGTCAGTTGCCTTTCCGGAAATATCGATGCTGAGACCGAGTGCCTGCTGCACGTCTGCATTCCCGGACGCGATCAGGCGACGGGCCAGCGTGTCAGAGACTACCGCGACGGGCCGCGCCTCGTCGATGTCCTCGTCCGTTAGGCCCCGACCATGTGCCAGCTCCACGCCGCCCATGGCCGTGAAGTTTGGCAGCGTCTGGACGATTACGGAGCCGGCCGACACGGTATCGCCTGTGACCGGGTCTATGGTCGTAATGACCACGCCATTGCGTCGCACGAGGGTGATCTCAGCTTCTGCTTCAAGCGCCGCGCGCAGGTCCTGGACGTCAGCGAGTTCCAACGCCGGATGGTCGCGCGGAACGCGAATTCCGTCCACCTGCTTCGTAGTGCTCGTTGAGACCACGATGCTCTGGAAGTCGGTATTGCGCATGATCTGCTCGCGGGCAAACTGCTCCATTCCATCTCCGAATGAGAGGATTCCCACCAGTGCGGCAATTCCGACTACGATGCCGATCATAGACAGAATCGTATTGAGCGGATTCGCCCGAAGCGTCTGCAGGGCAACTCCGGCCGAGTCAAAACCGGTAGCCATATTGGCACTCACGAGTGTTGTCAGATGTGCAGTGTTCGGCAACCCCGAGGCGAAGTTGCAGACCTTGCCGACAAACGGACGGAACGAAGGCTGCGTCCAGCGGTTTGCTGCTATTCGGCCGCGGGAGAAATTGCCCGCGCCCTCATCCCATTTCCCTTGCTGATGGACGACCGGATCGTGGTTCGCGGCGCCCGCGAACACAATCTCAAGAATATCGACCTGGACATACCGCGCAACCAGCTCGTGGTGGTCACCGGTCTGTCCGGTTCAGGTAAGTCCTCTCTTGCCTTTGATACGATCTACGCCGAGGGACAGCGCCGATACATGGAGAGCCTGTCGGCTTACGCCCGGCAGTTTCTCGGCGTGATGCAGCGACCGCATGTCGACTTCATCGATGGACTCTCGCCGGTAATTGCCATCGAGCAGAAGTCCGTTTCGCATAACCCGAGGTCGACTGTTGGGACGGTTACGGAAATCTACGACTTCCTCCGCCTGCTATTTGCCAGAGCCTCCAAGGCGTACTCGCATGTGTCGGGAAAGCCCATGCGTCGACAGTCAGACGACGAGATTGTAGACGGCATTCTGCGGCTGGGTGCGGATGCGCGGATCCTGATCCTGGCGCCTGTCGTGCGTCGCCGCAAGGGCCACTATCGGGAGCTTTTTGCCCAGATTGCCAAGCAGGGCTTTGAGCGCGTACGCGTCGATGGCGAAGTCCAGCAGATCAAGGCCGGAATGAAGCTGGATCGGTATGCCACCCACGACATCGAGGTCGTGGTGGATCGTATCGTCATTAAAGGAGACATCAGGCATCGCGTGAGCCGTTCGGTTGAGATGGCCCTGTCTCTCGGTGGCGGCACGCTAATCGCGGCGGATGCAGAAGGTGGCGGCGATCGCGTCTTCAGCAGGCACCTGTACTGTCCGGACGACGGCGTTTCATACGACGACCCTTCGCCCAATACGTTTTCCTTCAATTCACCCTACGGAGCCTGCGATGCCTGCAACGGTCTGGGCACGCGCCGCGAGGTGTCACTGGATCTCGTGATCCCGGATGCGTCGTTGAGCATCAACGCGGGTGGCATCGCACCGCTTGGCAAGCCACGCGACGTGTGGATCTTCAGTCAACTCCAGGCTGTCGCGAAGAAGTACCGAATCAGTTTCGACAAACCCTGGTCGAAGCTGTCCGCCAAACACCGAGACATCCTTCTCAATGGTGCCGGTGAGGAGCAGTTCGACATCGTCTATCGCTACAAGAAACGGGAGGTGGTTTATCAGCACCGCTTCGACGGTGTGATGGCGCACGTCCGCCACTCCTACGAAAACACGAGCTCAGCGTCAGTCCGTCGATGGGCGGAGTCGTTCATGCTGAAGCAGAGGTGTGATGCCTGCGAAGGTGGTCGACTTGGGCCAATCCCGTTGTCTTTCCGAGTAGGGGACAAAAACATCGCGGAACTCGTCTCGATGGACCTCCGTGAATTGCGCCGCTATTTCGATGAGGTCCAGCTCTCCGGAAGACAACAGGTCATTGCGGAGCCGATTGTAAAGGAAATCACCGATCGGCTGGAGTTCCTGCTAAATGTGGGTGTTGGCTATCTCAATCTCGATCGGAGTGCAGTTTCGCTCTCGGGCGGCGAGAGCCAGCGCATCCGGTTGGCAACCCAGATCGGTACGCAGCTGGTTGGCGTGCTGTACGTTCTCGACGAGCCGAGCATTGGTCTTCACGCGACCGACAACCAGCGATTGATTCGATCTCTCGAACAGTTGCGCGACCTCGGCAACACGGTAATCGTTGTCGAACACGACCGTGAGATGATAGAGGCGGCTGATTTTGTAGTCGATTTGGGCCCTGGTGCTGGCGAGCACGGTGGCGAGCTGCTTGCCGCAGACCACCCGAAGAAGCTCTCTTCGCGACGGTCGAAGCGTGGTGGCCTCACGTCGGACTATCTGTCGGGAAGGCGACAGATCGGTGTGCCTTCGGAACGGCGGACCGGGACAGGAAAGTCGCTCCATCTCGTTGGTGCTACCGGCCACAACCTGCGGGGTGACGCCCTTGAGATCCCACTCGGTACGTTCGTTTGCGTGACCGGCGTTTCCGGGTCGGGCAAGTCGAGCCTGATCAACCAGACCTTGTATCCGATTCTGGCGCGTCACTATCACAAAGCACTGCGGCAGCCGCTCGCCTACAAAGAAGTGAAGGGACTCGATCACATTGACAAGGTGATCGATATCGACCAGAAACCGATTGGCCGGACGCCACGATCCAACCCCGCAACGTACACCGGGCTGTTCTCGCACATCCGCGACCTGTTCACGCAACTGCCGGAGTCACAGATTCGCGGATACAAGCCGGGTAGATTCTCCTTCAACGTGAAAGGTGGGCGGTGCGAAACCTGTAGCGGCGCCGGCATCGTCCGGTTGGAAATGAACTTCCTTCCTGATGTCTACGTCGAATGCGAGACGTGTGAAGGACAGCGGTACAACGCGGAGACGCTTGAGGTCAAGTACTCTGGATTGAGTATCGCCGAGGTATTGGCCTTGACCGTAGAAGACGCGCTGGAGCTGTTCGCGAACATCCCGCGGATTGCCAGGAAACTGCGGACGCTGAGCATGGTTGGGCTTGGCTACATCCGTCTCGGCCAGCAGGCGACGACGCTGTCGGGAGGTGAGGCACAGCGTGTGAAGCTCGCGAAGGAACTCTCCCGACCGGGAACCGGCCGTACGCTGTATATACTTGATGAACCAACGACCGGCCTGCACTTCGAAGACGTCAGGCACCTTTTGAATGTCTTGCAGGCGTTGGTAGAAAAGGGAAACACGGTACTCGTCATCGAGCACAACATGGACGTGATCAAGGTTGCGGATCACATCGTTGACCTGGGCCCGGGTGGCGGGGTTAGCGGGGGGCAGATTATCGCGGCCGGAACCCCGGAAGAAATTGTTGCCACCAAACCGATCACCGCGACCGGCCGGTTCCTTGCTGAAGAACTTGAGCGTCCCGCGGTTCTGTCGGACGAGAGCGACGTAGTCGACCTGGACGGTATTGCCGCCGGCGTCGATGACGGAGACCGAGCGATCGAATCTGATGAACTCGACGAAGACGGCGATCGTGAGGAACTCGATGCCGCGCTCGCAGCAGCTGAACCCCAGCGATGACCCTTGGACATGAACGATAGATTTGTGCCCGCCTACAGCAAGCCGGAAGAACCCGGCATTGCCATGAACTTCGACAACTCGGTGTCGATCTTGATGGTCGTCGAGAAGGACGACGCGTTTGCGGATGCCGTTCGTAAAGCGTTCGGCCTGATCAAAGAAGCGCAAGAGCGGTTTCCCGGGTGGCTTCGTACTTTCTATCTTGAAGTCAACGGCCACGATGGCGAACACAGTGGTTTCGACGAGGACTTTCTCGAGTTCCAGCAGGAGTTGTTCTTCTCGACAATGGCGCCGTTCCTTACCGCGTTTGACCTGCCGCTGACAGGTCCGCTCCTAAACCCTGAGGCCCAGCGCGATGATTTACCAGATGAGCTCGTTATCGCTCCGCCCGGCAGCGCGTAGGCTGGCGATCACCCTCACGCTCTTCTTGATGGGCGGCCAGGCCCGTGTGGGTACCGCGCAGGTTTCGCGGATCCTCGATATGCAGTCTCGCGCCGAAGTCGTCAACTCGTGGCTGACGTTGCGGCTTGACCAGGTCGTTCCCGAACTGATGGACCGTGAGCAGATCGATGCGTGGGTGATCGCTGCTCGTGAGTACAATGAAGATCCTGTTATCAAGACGATGCTCCCGGCCACCTGGCTGGCGGCGCGTCGGCGTACGATACTGGTCTTTCGTCGCACGTCGTCGGGTGAGATTGAACGACTCGCGGTTGCGCGCTACGATATCGGAAGTCACTTCAAGACGGCGTGGAACCCGGAAGCGCAACCCGACCAGTGGGCGAGGCTTGGGGAGCTGCTCCAAGAGACAGATCCACAGACGATTGCGGTGAATATCTCTCCGACGTTCGCTCTCGCTGACGGAATGACCCGGACCGAGTACGACGGATTTATCCGGGCCCTGCCGGAAGCGCTGCATGGTCGGGTTGTGAGCGGTGAGCGACTGGCCGTGGGTTGGCTCGAGACACGAACCAACGCTGAGATGGAAGTATATCCTGCCATCTGCCGCATTGCCCACGAAATAATTGCCGAGGGCTTGTCCGAGGAAGTTGTTCAACCGGGCGTGACGACCACCGATGACGTGGAATGGTGGTACCGGGATCGCATCCGCGAACTCGGTCTCGTCACGTGGTTTCATCCGAGTGTCTCCGTTCAGCGCCCAGACGCGCCGGACAAAGACGGCGAGTTCAGCTCCCGTGACAACCCTTCGGTCATCCGCCCAGGTGATCTGCTCCACGTTGACTTTGGGATCACCTACCTGCGGTTAAATACCGATACTCAGCAACATGCCTACGTGCTGCGTCCCGGTGAGCGGTCAGCTCCGGCAGGACTGACCGCGGCGTTGGCGGTTGGGAATCGTCTTCAGGATTTGCTAACCAATCAGTTCAGGGCCGGAGCGACCGGGAACGAAATACTGGCTGCCGCGCTTGGGGACGCCCGTTCCGAACGCATAGATGCGACGATATACACGCACCCGATCGGCTTTCACGGTCATGCCGCGGGCCCCACAATCGGTTTGTGGGATCAGCAGGATGGCGTACCAGGTCGTGGCGACTACCCACTCTTTCCGAATACCGCCCACTCAATTGAGTTGAACGCGCGCGTCCCGGTCCCGGAGTGGGGCAACAAGCAGGTACGAATCATGCTTGAAGAGGACGCGTTCTTCGACGGCGAACGTACGTGGTACATCGACGGGCGTCAGACAGAGCTACTACTGATCCCGCGACCCTAAAAGATTCCGATGAGTCATTCCGCTGGTTCGACGACTATCCTTGGCCCTGACGTGCAGCTGTCTGGTCCCGTGCTTCGGTTCGGAGGCGACGTACACCTATACGGATCGATCGAGGGCGACGTGGAGGTAGAGGCGGGTCTCGTGGTCGCCGAAGGCGGAAGCATACACGGAGACGTCGATGCGAAATCGGCTCAAATTGGTGGAACGCTGACGGGCGACATACGGTGTGAGCGAATCGATATCAAACGGTCAGGAGTTGTGACCGGCGTTGTGCATGCCGAACGGTGGTCGATGGAGCAGGGGGCGGTTATCGAAGCGGAGTTTGTTCACGCCAACAGGGCAGAGATGATTCAGCGCGTCCCGGAGTTGGAGGCTGAGTATCTGGCGGCGTTAAAGCATGCGGGTGCCATGGGTGGAACTGAACCCGAGCCCAGCGAGGCATACCTGGCTTGGTCTGGCCGACTTGCGGATGTGCCGACGGGTGGAGCTGGATTTGCCGGGAAAGGCGCTGTTGGTCGGGCCGCCTGGTCCAAGAGCGTTGGGGATGAGATGATGCGAAAACGGAGTCCGGGATCGCTCGATTCGGGTGATCTTTTCGAAGGGTCAGATGACGGCGGCTGAGCGCACCAAACAGATTCGCCTGATCGCGACTCTCCCGGAGCGCCTGGAAGAAGTTGTCCTGGCGTTGCGTCCCGACGTCCTCGATCGCTCGTATCGCGAAGGTGGCTGGACGATTCGCCAGGTTGTCCACCATCTCGTTGACTCGCACATCAATGGCTTCATCAGGATGCGGACCGCGCTGGTGTCACCGGGATTCCCCGTGATGGGTTATGATCAGGACGGCTGGTCAGAACTTGGAGATAATCGTGAAATGCCCGTGGAGATCTCGCTGGACCTGCTTCGCAGTCTCCATGGCCGCTGGGCCTACATGCTCGACTGCGTTGGCGACGAGATCTGGGCCAATGAAGGCCGCTATCACGTTTTTCATAGCGAAAATGGCCTGGAAACGCTGGAAGAGATGCTGGTCGACTACGCGAGTCACGGAGATCATCATCTCAGACAGATCGCAGACTTCGCCAAATCGCCTGCCGCGCGGCCCTAAAGGCCTAAGCGCAGGACGTTTAAGCACTTAACATTGGCAAAATCGCTACCGATAAAGTTTTAAGCACCGCCTAACGAGCCTGCTGCGGCTGCCGGACAGCGATTGATGAAGCCGGTACAAGCCGCTATCTTTCCCGGTCATTGTGGCCGCGGGTGCGCAGTGTTCGGAAGGCGGGCCTTGCCGATCCCACATCGGCAAATACACAATAAAGGAGCATTGCAGTGCCGATGAGCATGACTGCGACAATGAAACGTTCAATCTGCGACTAAATGCCGAAGCATCGCTACTACTACTACGATCACGAAGCGTGTGACTTTGTTGAGCTCCCGGTTGACCGGCGGCGACAGGTCTTCAAAGCGGTAGGATTTGGTGTTTCGTGTATCGCGGTTGCGGCAGTACTCATGTTTGGTCTCGACCGATTCATGAAGACACCTGAAGAGTTGTCACTTCAGGCTGAGAACGTGGCGTTGCAGAATCATCTTGCGGATGTCTCCAATCGCATGTCGGAGGTACAGAAAGAGCTGGGGGAGCTGGCACGCTCTGATCAGGATCTGTACAGAACGCTTCTACAGGCTGCACCGATTTCTGATGACGTTCGACGCGTTGGAGTTGGTGGTTCAGACCCCTACTCCCGATTTGATCGTTACTCTCCCAACACAGCGAATCTGCTGCGCACATCAGCATCGACGTTGGACATGTTGGAGCGACAGGTCAACTTGCAGAACTCCAGCTATCGGGAATTACTTGGCGAAGCTGAGGCGCACCAACTTCGGATGAAGGAGCTGCCAGCTATCCTGCCGGCAGATGGACCAGTCGTCTCAGGCTTTGGCAAGCGGCTGCATCCGATCCTCCAGATCGTGCGCCCGCACAACGGTATCGACATCCTGGTCCCGACCGGGACGCCGGTCGTTGCCCCTGGCGACGGTGTCATCCAGTCCGCTGGACGCGGAGGAGGCCTGGGCAACTACGTGCGAATTAAGCACGAAAACGCCGGATACGTGACAACGTACGCGCACCTCTCGCGCATCGCGAAGAACGTAAGGCGGGGAGTCAGAGTCAACCGTGGCGAAGTCATCGGCTTCAGCGGTAATACTGGTCTCTCGAAGGCGCCGCACCTGCACTACGAAGTGCGCAAAATCGATGGCAGCCCGGTGAACCCGGTATTCTTCTTCGCGCCATCGATGACGCCGACGGCGTATCGGGATCTTCTCGAGTCGACCAACAAAGGCACTACCTCGCTCGACTAGGTATCACCCCGGTTCCGGGAACCGAGTCGACAGGACGCGACGTAGTATCCCCTTACGAGGTTGCTTTTTACTCAGGAGCGACCTATAGTGCGCGCACCGATTCCCTCGGTCGACTATCGTTTACCAATCCGGATCATTCCGCGAGACGCAGCATTGACAGCGCCTTTGGCCTCCAGCATTCGGCCTACTATGTACTGGACCCTCGAATTAGCAACATACCTTGAAGATGCCCCTTGGCCGGCGTCGAAAGAGGAACTTATCGACTTTTGTGATCGCACTGGTGCCCCCATCGAAGTGATTCAGAATCTCAGCGCGATCGAAGACGATGGTGAGCCCTACGAAAGCATCGAGGAGGTCTGGCCGGATTTTCCCACCGCTGACGACGACTTCTACTACGAGGAAGAGTAGCAGTGCGCTACT
>JANQRN010000295.1 GCA_028284545.1 Rhodothermales bacterium
AAGAAGTCAAGGTTCGATGTGTGGGGTGCAACCACGATTACGCTTCGGTTCAGGGGGGGGAACGGGTTAGCAATCTGCCAACCGAATCGTTTCAGGTACCACTTGCCGACGCGAGTGAGGGACGGTCGACGCCATTGCGGTGGGCCCGGGGGATCGCTGGACGTGGAGGGGGAGAGCACAAGCAGGGGGTTGGAGTTGGCCGAAGCTTCGGAGAGCTTGCGACGTCAGAAGTTGTGGTTTGCAAGCAGCTGCGCGACGGAAGCGTAGAACTCAGAGTTGTTGAATCCTGAAGAGCCGGGGAACGAGGCACCAATTTGTTGTGCATGGTCGGCTGCGAGCTCACCGAGAAATTCCCCCCAGCGCGCACTTGCAGCGGAGACCATTCCGTCGTTTGGACCTTCCCGGTCGTAAAGGTAGCTGTTGAAGAGACGAAGGAACGGGTTGACTGTATGATCACATCCTCTACCTGCAACACCGGCGTATGACCAGTAGCGAACGCGCTCGTCATCGAGCACGGCAGGGTTGAAGTTGTTCGCGACGTTCTCGGGTGTTAACTCAGCCACAGCTGTTCGGAAGTCCGCGTCACCGTCGTCCACGACCTGCGTTCCCATCCAATTTGCGAGGTCCGTAAGCCACTTGCTCAAGCGCTCCGGGCTACTCAAGATGAACTCAGCGAGCGAGCTGCCTCTGTGCGGCGTAGAGACGGTGACTAGCGAGGCAACACGATCGCCAAAGCCATGGTGAGCGATAATCCAGCGGGCATCGAGACCACCCATCGAATGAGCTACGAGGTTCACTTTGGAAGACCTTGTCTCGACCATGATTCGTTCGATTCGCCGAACCCACATCTCGCCCCTGGCGGCCACGGTATTGTATGGCGCCACGTTGGGTGCGTATGCGCGTACGCCTCGAAGGCGGAGCGACTCAGCAGAGTCGCGATAGTGACCTCCTCGTCTGAGTCCCGCTATCATCCCGAACCCATGCATCAGGACGACCGGGTACCTCACCGGGATAATCGGGGGAAGCGGGAAAGGGTCGAGACCCGCGATCCGCTTGATCGCCGTTTCAGTGAACCGTGCCATAGAGAACGAATAGCGTTGCTGATGCGGCGAGCGGTACCGTCAGGTTGTCGTCGATCGGGCTGATCGCTTCGACGACCGCCGCAACCAGTACGGCGGCAGCTCGCTGCATATTCGACAGACCCGGCAGAAAGAAAGCCACACAAAGACCGGCAATAATGAACGCGGCAGTACCAACGATGGTTGCCCCGCCGCGAACCCAGGTTCGTTTTCCGAAGCGCCGCCCTAGCAGCCCGGCGGCGGCATCAGCAACAAGGAACAGCAGCACGCCGTAGGCGGCGGCTCGGACGCCAAAGGCAACGGTGGCCGCGGCGGCGCTCACGAGAAGCAGTGTCGCGCCGTTAAACCTGACGCCTTCGCCGGGGGACCCAAGCTCCGCAGCACGCATGAGCGGACCAAACACGCGATTGATAAAGCGACCGAAGCCGGCGTGGTGCGCTCGAATAACATCCGCCAACACCGCGAGCAAGGCCAGTGCGCCCAGGCCGACGGTAGCCGCAATGCTGTCCATCCACAGCATGCCTAGCGGTAAAGCCACAACTGAGAGGTGGACCGCTTTCCGCGTGACCTCCTGACGCCAACTGAGTTTTCCGGGTTGTTGCAATTCGCCGCGACCGAATCGTGAATAGGCGAATATACGGTCGGATGAGGGGGGAACCGCAGGACTGTCGCTCTGTGGAAGTGGGCCCCGTACCTCAATCGAAAGGACCATGCGCATCGTTGGATTCGCCGGCAGCCTCCGCAGAGAATCCTACAACCGGCGTCTCCTCGCCGCTGTCGGAAAGCAGCTTGAGCAGCGTCGAGAGGATTTGGTGTTCGAATCAATTGAACTGAAAGACCTACCGCTTTTCAACGCGGACCTCGAAGCCGCCGGTGATCCACCTGCGGTTGTCCGTTTGAAAGCCGCCGTTGGTACTGCCGACGGGCTGATCATCGCGACGCCGGAATACAATCACGCTTTGCCGGCAGTCACGAAGAACGCTGTGGATTGGCTTTCTCGGGGACCCAGACCTCACGCTCTGGAGGGGCGGCCGGTCGCTGTAATGGGGGCGTCTCCCGGGCGCTTCGGCACGAGGAGAGCGCAAGCGGACCTGAGGCAGGTACTCGCGGTCCTTGGAGCCATCACAATGGTGCGTCCATGGCTGCTTATCTCGAGTGCCGAAGAGCGGCTTGGTCGGGATTCGGAGCCCGCGGATACGATAGCCGAGGCCATCGAGAAGTACGCCGACGCGTTCATTTCGTGGGTAGACCGGTTCCTATGACGCTCGTTCGCCATTAATTCTGAGTGGGCGTGGCCGATATCTAAAGGAATCCCCTTTTCACCGGGCTTCCCAAGATTCCCCGACCCGTCCAGACATGAAAGGCACCCTTACCGCCGTCCTGGCGCTGCTGATTCTCGGCGCCTCTGCCACAGATTCGAATGCGCAGTTCCGCCAGAACTCGGCATTCCAGTTGGGCGTCAAGCTGGGCGCATCATCGTATTCTGGTGATGTCGGTCCGGCCCCACCGGGCACGGCGGCCTTTGACGCCACGTACGAGATTGAGGGCTTCTACCGGTTCAACAGGTGGTTGAATGTCGGTATCCGGCACAGCACCGGCTCGTATCCGGCGCTCGGCGGAACGTCTGATCGACGCCACTCGACCTCGATAGGACTGCGCTCCTACGTCCTGAAGGGGAGGTTTTCGCCCTATCTGCAACTGGGCGTAAGCCGCTCCTATGGAGGTGAAATGGTGGGAATGGGTCTGTCAACTGCTGCGGGCGCCGAGATCGCGATAAGCTCGAGACTGGCACTCTTCCAGGAAGTCTCGTTCGACTCCGTATTTCCAGACGAGGCAGTGGATGGTTCTATTGGAGGTACAAGCTTTGATCTGCTCGGGCGAATCGGCGTGGGGATGCGATTCACGTTTGGCAAGAACCCCAAGAAGCTGCGAATCGATCGAATCGAATTCCCGGCCACGATCGAAGCCGGCAAGTCGGTTCGGTTTTCCGCTGTTGTTTCGAATGCAGCCGACGGCGCCCAGTTTGAGTGGGACCTTCCAGGAGGTGCCGTATACGCGCAGAACCCTGTTGATCACGTATTCGAGGCGCCTGGCAAATACGAGTTCGACGTTGTTGTAAAGGGTGAGAATGGCCGGGCCATGAAACGCGTCAAAATTGAAGTGGCGCCGTCCTCAGAGGCCGTGGCCGCCGCTGCGGCTGACTCTGCAGCCCGCGTGGCGCGCATCGAGGCGGTGTATGGTCCACGAGTTACGATTGCCGGTACCCAGAGTGTCTATCGGGTGAAGATTGCGGATGGCGGTGCCAGACCGGTCGAGTACACCTGGCTCATGGGTGACGGCGGGATTGCCGAGGGCAACAACGTGTCTTATCAGTTCGACGAGCCAGGTACCTACGCGATTACAGCCGTCGTGCGAAACGAGGCCGGATCTGACACTACGACTATCGCAGTGCTCGTTGATCCCAGTCCAGAAGCATCTAGTGATGCTATAGCTGATGTTGGTGAACACATTGATACACAACGGAATACAGGCGTCGACGAGTCGTCTGCTGAAGAACAGCGGCTGGCCGCAGAGCGAGCGGAGGCCGAGCGGCGTCTAGCCGAAGTCCGCGCTGAGGAGGAGCGGTTGGTGCAGATAAGGGCCGAGCAGGAAAAGGCTGCAGCCGAGAAAGCCGCCGCTGACCTGGCTGCCGCTGAGAAGGCTGCTGCTGATCGGGCTGCCGCTGAGAAGGCCGCTGCTGATCGGGCTGCCGCTGAGAAAGCCGCTGCTGATCGGGCTGCCGCTGAGAAGGCCGCTGCTGATCGGGCTGCTGCCGAGAAAGCCGCCGCCGACCTTGCTGCCGCCGAGCAGGCTGCTGCTGACAAAGCTGCTGCTGAGAAGGCCGCCGCCGACCTGGCTGCCGCTGAGAAGGCGGCCGCTGACCAAGCAGCGGCTGAGAAAGAGCAGGCAGACGCGGCGCAGACCATCGCCGAGAAGATCGCAGCTGCTGCGAATACCGAAGAGCCAACACTCACGACGCAGGCTCCGCCTGTGCCCGGCATCGACTGGAGCGTTGGCGGCTACACCTGGGTTGTCGAGTCCGCTTCGTCTCGAAATGCCGCGCAGAGCCGCACGTCTGAATACAGTTCCCTGGGCTTCCCAGTGGGCGTATACCGTGACACCTACAACGGCAAGACGGAATACCATGTCGTAGTCGGACAGTCGGCCTCGCAGCGGGTGGCCGAGCGCATTGGCGTCAGGATTCAGCGTCACGTGCCGCGGCGGATCTGGCTGCTCGATCTGAATAAGTAGCAGCCTGGTATAGTCTCAGCGGCATTGCCGATCTTGTCGGGCCGTACCGGCCCTGAGATCCGCCATGCCCTACCGTCAGTTCAGTTCGCGACTCGCCACACGACCAGGTGATACTCCGTGGTTGGCGTAATCCAAGGTCGCAACCACAGGCCAATCCCGGTTCTGTACCTGGACAACCACCTGATGGTCGTTTCAAAACCCGTGGGGCTATTGGCTCAGGGCGACAGCTCGTCCGATATCGATCTGTTGACGGTGGGGAAGTCTTTCATCAGGGACAGGTTCAAGAAACCCGGCCGCGTGTTCCTGGCGCTCGTGCATAGACTGGATCGACCCGTATCGGGCGTGATGGTGCTGGCGCGGACTTCAAAGGCCGCCGCGCGGCTGAACGAGCGCTTTCGCGATCGTGATGTCGTAAAACGCTACTGTGCGGTGGTTGACGGACGAATGCTGGGCTCCGGAGAATTGACGGGCTTCATCAAGAAGCGTGGCCGCGGGCCCCAACTGGTGCCCGCCACGACACCTGGTGCGGCGCGAGCGCGTTTGGAGTGGCGATCGGTTGCGGAGTTCGGGGGTAAGACGCTCGTCGACGTACTCCTCGAAACCGGCCGCCCCCATCAGATAAGGCTGCAGCTCTCCGACGCTGGTTACCCCGTGGCGGGCGATCGCCGTTACGGGTCCAGTCAGGACTGGTCCGCCGGAGGTATCGCCTTGCACTGTTACGCGCTTGGGGTCGCGCACCCGACTAAGGCTGAGACTATCACGTGGTCAGATGCGCCGGCAGAATGGCCTCCGCAGTGGGGCCCGCATCTGTCGGACCTGATTGACGCCTCAGACGGTTGAGACTACAGCGGCCTTCGCGGCGACAGCGGCACGCGGGAGCACGAGAACCTGGCTCGTTCGCGACGGGTCCACTACGATCGGAATGCTGGCGTAAGATTCGAATTCGCCGACGTTCCGCTTGAACCGTTCCGCCAGGGCCGTTGAGAGATCAGCGAATGCCTCGCGACCGACGAGAATGTGGCTTGCTGATTCGCCGCTCTCGCGTAACATCTGGATCGAGTCGTCAATGAAATGCAGAATCTCGCTGCCGGTCGGTGAATGCTCGATCAATGTCATCTGCTAGTCTTTCCTCACCTCGGATAGATGCTCGGATTCAAAGTAGGTCCGCAGAACGTCAAGCGAATCATCGGTTGCTTCCATATCCCGTACGATTTCACCTCCCTCCAGGATCGCAATCCGCGACGAGATCTCCGATACGTGGTGTAAGTCGTGGCTGGAAACGATAAAGGTCGTTCCAAGCCGACGGTTCTGGTCAGCAATCAGGTTCTTCAGGCGGATCTGCGAACGTGGATCCAGCGTCGCGAACGGTTCGTCCAGTATGACTAAGCGAGGTTCACAGAACATCGCTGCAATCAATCCGATCTTCTTGGCGTTGCCCTTCGACATCTCGCGGATGAGTTTTCGGGTCTCGCCGAAGAGCTCGTCTGGGTAGAACGACTGAAATGGGTGGATGGCCGAATAGTACTCATCGTCGCTGACGTTGTAGAGGCGCGCGTTGAATCGGAAGAGTTCGTCTGCCGTCAGGAAGTCGATCAGAAACGATTCATCGAGGAATGAGCCCGTTTGTCCGCGCCAGTCTCCAGTCGCGTGAATATCCATCCCGTCGACCACGATCGCTCCCTTGTCGGGTTGCAGCAAGTCGAGCAGAAGACGCAGGAAAGTCGTCTTGCCGGCCCCATTTCCACCCACGAGCCCAAAAACGCTACCGTTGTCGATTCTTAGCTCGGGAATCGAGAGCACCCGTCGACCCTCGAAAGACTTCTCAATATGATTCAGTTCAACATTCATTGGATCCGAAAGCCGGATAGCATCACATATCTGCGCTTGAGCAGTCGCTCAGAAAGAATCGCCACAAACACTGGGGTCATAAGGAGACCCAACAGTCCGATCAGAGATACCAGCACCGCAGCGTGAACTTGAACGCGAGGAAGCATCATGATTACTGCCAATGGCGGCGCCGAAATCGGAAAAATCCACAGCCAGTGCAGAAACGAGAAGCCTTCGTAGTTGAAGAAACTGCCAGAGCGCCACAACTCAATACGCCGTTTGTTAAGGACGGCAAGCACCATTATCAACAGGCACGTGACGCCGGCGTTGTATATCGCAAACCCGATGTGCAGCGGCACGAGCTCGGGCTTGATAATCATGAAAATCGGCAGGCTAAGGAAGAAGAAGACAACGCAGGAGAGCTGAAGCAGGACAAACTTCGCTCGCACCATCGTCTGCATGGCGATGTCGCGCGACATGAGCCCGTCGAAGAACGTGCTCTCCCACGCGAACATCAGTTGGCCGTAATTGAGGGCAAATCCGCCGGACGCAAAGAGGCCGACGATGGACTGCACGAGCACGCTGTCGCCGACGTCTGGCGTCAACAGCAGCGCGACGACATAGACTGTCGAGAAGACGGTGGAGAGCAAGAGATTGTGCCGCGGGCGTCGATTGCGCCAGATGAGTTTCATCTCGAGGATAATGAGTTGTCCCACCGGCCCGAGATCCTGCAGGAGAGAAATATCCTTGTAGACTCGCCGTCGCGCACCCTGCGGATTCGAAAAATCACGGAGCGTAAGTCGCAGGCGCCTGCCTGAAAGGTAGGCGGTCGCTGAACAGATCGCGAAGAGGATCAGCAGCGGTACCGGGCTGCCGCTGAGTAGCCCGTCGAAAGTGGCCGTCGATAGGCGGTTGATTATGTAGGTCCCGGCAACCTGGTCAGCCAGGACAGCTCCCCAGGCTGCCACGATGATAAGCGCGAACGTCCTGGCGCGGTAGGAGAGTAGCGAACGCAGCCAGCTGTTGAGCCACGTGGACGTCGCAAGCAGAAGAACGATTCCTATGAGCCAGAAGCTGGTCCCGTTCGCGGTCGGATTCGCTCGACGCACCTCGTTGAACCAGAACGGCAGGACAAATAGAAGTGGGTATATGTTGTGCAGGCTGACGAGGGAGCTAGCCTGAAAGTATCTGACTAGTCTCGACCGGCTGATCGGGAGGTGCAAATAGGGGGTGGCTCGAAACCGTGGCGTCTTTCCAAATAGAAAGCGGAGTCCGAATAGCGACAGCGCGGCTGCAAAGAGGTACTCGTTTACGAGCTCGGTTGGGCGCGCGATGTTGACGATATAGAAGACGATCTGACCGAACCGCCAGCCGCCGAGGGCGAGGGCGTAGCCGAGGTAGATCGCAAGCACGGCAAGGATGACGCGCACATACGCGTTACTACGCTGCGAAAATGCCCTGTATGCACCCAAGAACTGGTGCCGGGCCAGCAGACTGTAGGTCCTGAATCCACGCTTACCCAACCGCGTACCTCGCCCGAGCCGAACCAGAATCGGCGAAAAATAGGTCAATCTCTCGTGCTTCGGTATCGGCCCGAACGATGGTGACTGAAACCTGTTGGCCTACCTGGAAGATGCGTCCGCTCCGGCTACCGATCAGCGCGTAACTGTCCTCGTCATATTCGTAGTAGTCGTCGCCGATGTCCCGTACGTGCACCAGTCCGTCGACCAGCAGGTCGGAGAGTTGCACGAAGATTCCAAAGTGCGAGACTCCCGAGATAACGCCTTGAAACGTATCTCCAATATGATGTCGGGCGTACTCGACTTGTTTGAGTCTTACCGACGCGCGCTCCGCGTCGACTGCGATTCGTTCGCGCTCGGAACAGTGACGACACGCTTCCTTCAGCGGAGTCGGAGCCACGTCGACCTTCGGTTCTTGGTCCCCAGCGTCGCTCGGCACATGTGTGCGCCCAGCCAGTCGTGATTTGACGAGACGATGGACGATCAGGTCTGGATATCGTCGGATCGGACTAGTGAAGTGCGTGTATTCGTCAATCGCAAGACCAAAGTGGCCAACGTTCGTAGTCCCGTATTCGGCCTTGGACATTGCCCTGAGCAACGCACCCTGAATAATCGGTTCCTGAGGTGTACCTCGAATATCCGAGAGGAGTGCGTTGATCGCCGTCGGGGGGACGAAGCCCTGACGGGTTTGCAGGTCGTATCCGAAAACGGATACGTATCGGGCAACCTGGGCGAGCTTGTCGATATCTGGCGACGCGTGAACTCGGTAGACAAAGGGCCGGTTGCGCATCCACTCGGCGACAGATCTGTTTGCGAGGAGCATGAACTCCTCTATGAGGCGGTGGGCCTCAAGGCGTTCTCGCGGGCGAACATCTTTGACAGAGCCGTCGTTGTCCAACACAACCTTGACCTCTGGCAGATCGAACTCGATACTGCCATCCGAAACACGATCAGAGCGGAGGCCGCGAGCGACCCGCGCTGCCAGCCGTATCATGTCGCCTGCTTCGTGTTGGTCACCGTCTATCAAGCGCTGTGCTTCTGCATAAGTGAGCCTGTAGTCAGATTCGATGACTGATTCACAGATCTCGGTTGCGACCGGTTGCATCGCATCGTCCAGTTGAACTATGCACGTCAGCGCATACTTGCCTTCGTTTGGACGCAGCGAGCAGGCCTCGGCGGACAGGACTTCGGGCAACATGGGTACGACCCGGTCAACAAGATAGCAGCTTGTACCTCGCGTGTACGCCTCGTTGTCGAGAACGGTATTCGGGTCGACATAGTGTGCGACGTCGGCCACGTGAACGAACACGCGATATCCACCTTGAGGATTGCGCTCTATTCCGATGGCATCGTCAAAGTCCTTCGCATCGTCAGGGTCGATCGTTACCGTGAGCCTGTCGGTGAGGTCCGTTCGATTGCCGCTTGACAGGCCGGTGGTTTCGGGTGCACGTGCCGCAGCATTCGCCTCCGCTTCTGCGTCGGCTTCTTCCGGATACTCAACTCGGACGCCAAGGCTCATGGCCAGCGACGTCACGCGCACGGCTGGATCGGCGCCAGATCCAAGGACTTGGATTATCCGGCCTTCCGGCGCTCCGCGATGATCGTCGAACCGGTCAATCGTTACGACCACCTTGTCGCCGTTGCGCGCTGTGAGCGCGTCTTCAACGTAGATGTCGCGGGTCAGGCGCTGGTCGTCTGGCTCGACGTATCCGAGCTGGCCATGTGTTTTGAACGTCCCGACGGCCTGCCGGCGAGTGCGTTGCAATACCCCAACGACGTTGCCCTCTGGACCCCGCCCGCGACGGCCTTCCGACTTTCGTCGCGCGAAGATTTCCAGGCGGACAACATCTCCGTCCAGCGCGGTTCCAGTATTGGAGGCCGAAACATAGACATCGTCGTCGATCCCCGGAACGGGCACAAACCCGAAGCCCCGTGAGGTTATCGAGATTTGTCCCTCGGGCGTACCGGCCACCCGCTGGTGTTGGATGCGACCACCTTTCTTGCGGTCGACCGCGCGATGCTCGACGAGCGTCTGCAGGTCTGACCTGAAGCGCCGACAGTCAGCGTTGTCGGTGATTCCGAGCTTCTTGGCGATTTCTTTCGGTCGGTACGACCGGTGCGCGTGATTGGCCAGGAAGGCTAGAATGCGGGCACTCGTCTGTTCGTTAGACATCGGCTATTGCTCTGTGTCTGGTTGGACAGACTTGCGGCCAAAAAGACGGGAGAAGAAGCGTCGCCACGAGCTGAACTCGGTTCGGTACGAAACGCCCGCTCCCGTCGATCCGGTGAGCGTGGCGTTGTTTGTCAGGACTTCGCCCTCTCTTCGGTAGAAGACTTCAACGGAAACTGTCGGGCTCAGGCGGACCTCGACAACAAACTCGCCCTCCAGGCTTTGAGAGGCGGTGTTGGATGCATCCGTCCGTGCGCCCTGGTAGACGCCGCTACCGCGAATCACAAGTTTCTCGTCCAGAAGCCGAAGGGCAATCCCATACGTTACCCCCAGTTCCTGAGTGCTTTCTCCCTGGACGCCAAAGGAGAAGTCTACGTTCGGTAGTGCCTCGTTGAGATATCTGTTGATCTGGCTTGCGACGAGTTGTGACACCGAATTGAAAGCGGAGCTGGCAAAAACGCCGGTACTAGCCTCCGAGGTCGTCAGCAGGAATGAGTTTGTAACGAGAACGCTTGTTGCGTATTCAGTCGATCGGCTCGGCTGGTTTAGGATCGCCTCAAGCGCGGCGTAGTTACCAAGCAGTTCTCGATTGGCACGGTCCACCTCCAGCGACAGATCAACCTCTGGCGCCTCGACGCGGCCAGTGATAGTTAGCCGGACGATCAGGGGGATTGCGGATCCGGTACCGTCTGCGCCGGGAAGACCGGCGCGTGAGGCACGTGTTTCGTACGAGGCCGGGATGTCAAGAATCGCATTCGTCGGGTCGCCGTCCCAAGTAATCCGCCCGCCCGCATCGATGTTGAACCGACGAACAAATACGTCTCCCGCAGTGAACAGGTAGTCTCCAGAGTTCACCTCGAGGGAGCCGAAGGTTGAGAACTCGCCACCGGTACGCCGGATCTGGAGCCGTCCCGTTCCATTTGCGTTGATGACGTCGCCGAGTAGCGGGTCGATTACGAGGTGTACTGTAGATCCTGGTGGAGCGAACAGATTGAGGTCGAGCGCAAGGCCATCCAGGAACGTTCGCTCTCCGCGTGGTCGCCCGCTTAGAACATTGCGACGCCTTGTTACACGCCGCTCTGGAAGAGCACCTGTCGAATCCGCAAATACTATGTACGAGTCGTCGGTGGTGCCAACCGCCGCGTTGATCGGTATGAAGACCTCACTTGTAGCGTTGGTGATCGCGTTGCTCGTCTGCAGCCTGGCACTCGAGATTGGACCGTCCAGCGTCAAGTCCCCTGAGCCCCGGATGTCTCCGTAGAACGGAAGCGTGTTCGAGTGCGCGATGTCCATTATCTGGAGGTCGCTAAGCGTACCGTCAAGGTCCAGCGAGAAGAAGCGGTAGTCATTGAACAGAATGTCGCCAGAGATCGTGGCTGTTCCGCCGTCCGCGTCCGAAATGTCGACTCGCTCCAAACCGATGCGATCTGCATCGACGAGTAGGTCGCCGTCGATGGACATATCCAGATTGAACGCAGGAATGCGAAAGCTTCCGGCGGGTAGCTCGAGCTGGGCTTCAAAGACAGGCCTGGCGAGTGTCCCGGTGATGCTACTCGATCCGGTCAGGTGTCCTTCGACGTCGTCGATCGTGTGGGGGAAGATGTACTCGAAGAAAAACAGATCGGCGTGACGTACATCGGCGTTCAGTTCAAGTATAACGCTAGAGAGTCCGGACCCCCGACCGAGCTGAATCGAGCCTCCAAGGGAAAGATCATTCGTTGCTGCGCTATTGACGGGGGGGACGAGGTCGGCTGTGACGTCAACCTGACCTCGGCGCGTCGAAAACCTCGAGACGAGTCTGAAATCGCCAAGCGTTCGCGCGTCAAGCCCTAGATGCGTGACATTAACCTCGCCGGCCAGGATGGGTACATCGTTTATCCGAACAAGCTCCGCCTGCCCGTTTGCGGTTCCCGAGACGACTCGGCGAAGTCCGGCAAACGCCGAAAGGCGCTCAAGATCGACCCGAGACGCCCGCATTGAGAGTGTGTCAGAGTCAAATCGCGACCAAGTCCCGTCTAACTCCACAACCTGATCGACCTCGTCGGGCGTAGGGCTTGCCAGTCGAAGACCGTCAATGGCCAGCGCATCTTGGTAGACATCGATCGAGTGATCGCCACGCAACAACAAGGAGTAGCCCTTCGCTGACAAATCGAAAGACTCGAAGCCTGCTGACCAACGTGGTCCGCGGCGCTGCGCAACGATGCTGATGTTAGCGGGGCCGACCGATTTGGATTCTGCGGCGACGACGCGCGCCTGTATCGCACGCTGCTCGGTGTCGATCACAATCGATGGGGTCGCGATCACTTGTTGCCCATTCATGAGCGTGTCAGCCTCAACGACGGCTTTGAACTCGGGGATCAGATCTGGCGTGCCGGGTGGCTGTATGCGTCCGTCAAACGTCATACGCGGACGAATGAATTGGCGCTCCGCGAGTGATATACCCGTTGCCGACGACGCAATTGAAAAATCGACACTCGACGAATCCGTTTGGAGATCGAACTGGGTCGTTGACCCCAAGAGTGTGATCGGCTGTCTAGTCAGCAGTGCGACAATCGAACTGTCTGATCGTAGGCTCATCGAGCCCGAACTCCGAGTACTTGTGAGGCCGGCGAAGAAACGGGGAGCTTTCGCGCTGGCCGGCGGCGCGCGAAACTTGCCCGGCAGAAACGCCTCGAAATTCTGAGTAAAGGCGGCCGTGATTGTCGGCATGGCAGCCGGGACATCTCGCAGGCTGATGGATGACTGCAGTTCTGCTTCGACGAGATCGCCGGACAGCGCGATCAAGAGGCCTGCTGAATCTGATGCAACGGTGGCTCTTGTCTGTGATCGCTGGATCGTACGCGATACCATCCCGTGCTGAGCAAAGCTGGGTTGCAGACTGATCGTCGCGGCGCCGCTGCTCGCCTCATCCGAACTCCGCCACTGGAGGGCTGCGCTTCCGCTGATCTCCGTTGCAAGCGAGTCCACTTTAATCATCGGTCCGATGTCCAGCCCATCAGCGCTCAGGTCGGCGCGCAGAAGCTGTCCATCAGCACCAGGTGATAGATCGAGCGTCCCGGTGGCCGCAAGGGAGCCTGAGCCCGGGTACAGCTCGAATCCGCCCTCGATCAACCCCACGTCTGCCGTCGCAGATGCTCGCATGGAGTCGATCCGAATTCCGTTGTACCAGGAGTCCCGAACGTCAATTTCGATCTCGCCGCTGGCTTCGCTAAGCGCAGTTGAGGAGGAGGATAGAATCGCATTGCCGGTGAGCAGGCTTGGAGGTAGCCGGCCGCCTGTAGCAGCAGAAGCGTCGACGTCGGCGGCAGCGATATTTGCACTGTACGAAGTGACGCCGTCGGAGCGCGCGAGCGTTCCCGTCAGCAGAACCCCGCCTGCTCCCGTCTGCAGGTCTGTCTGGACGTTTGCCACGTATCCGTCATCTGGACGCGGTGAGGTCGGGACTACTGCCTGCAGAAAGGCATCACCGGAGAGGGAGTCGAGGCCGTAGTACCGGTCAATTCCACGGTCGGGGAGCAGGGCGTCCATGTCGAGTACAGAGAGGTACTCTGTTTGTGCGACAATATCGACGAACGACGAGTCGCCACGAGATTCCATAAGCCCAGTGAGAGAGATCCGCGAGTCCGCGTGGGCCAGTTCAAGTTCGTGCACAATGAAGTCTCTGCGATTGCCAGAGGCATCGACGATCGCGCCAAACGGCTCGCGGAAGGGCTGGCGCGGAACAATAGACGAGAATTCTCCGGCGTCAATCCTGGCCGCATCGATGCGCAGGGAAACGTCGGTGGCGACGCTGTCAGATGCACGATAATTTGTTACGGCCCCCACGGCTACAAACTGGCTGCGTCGCGTACTGACCTGTAGGTCATTGATGTCTATGCGGTCGTCTCTGATGACAACCTGGGCCGCAGCCTGCGTCAACTCGACGGCCGCTGCCGTCGGACTAGGATATACACTGCCCTTGAGGTCGATCACGTCTACCTGTCGCGAAAGCGATGTCCAGTCCATCGCAACGCGAGCCTCATCGACCAGGTACCGCGAACCGGACTGCTGAAACAGCCAGGGCTCCGGTGCGGCGGTGGTCGTCGCTAAGTCGCTAGTCACCGCAACGCTCAGCCGCTGCACCAGAAAGCGAGGTAGCACCAGTTCTGGTGGGGCACCTTCGTCCGCGTCGATCGGGCTGAAGCGACGCTGTTTGAGTGCGCGGGAGAAATTCCAGGCGCCTGTTGAATCCTGGTGCAGCGAGGCGTGTGCACCGAGTATCGTCAACTGATCAAACTCGAGCGAGCGGGTGACGAGTCCTGACCATGTCGGCCGGGCCCTGATCGTGTCTATGGTGGCGACAATCGCGCCGTCCGGGCCGAACAATCTGACATCCCGCGCGAGGAGCGTGTATACGACATTGCCCTCCAGCGCCCCAATCTGAAGCGAGCCATCGAAGCGATTTGCGAACTGCTGTTCAAGCTGCCGCTGCAGTTCTGCCCTGCCTACGCGCGTACGGGTGAACGCGAAGAAGATCAGCGTCGAGGCGAGCAGAAGGTAGAACGTTACCTTGATCGCTCCACGTGGTATGTGAAGTAGAAACCGGATTCCGGGATACTTGCCGTCCTAGGCCAGCGCGTGCTGAAGCGCGGACCGGAGTTCGTCATCGGTCACATCGCTTGCCACAACGGCGCTGCCGATCTCTTCAAGCAGTACAACATGAAGGACCTCGCCGACGCGTTTCTTGTCGCGACGCATTGACTGTAGCAGCCAATCGATCGGCATTGGTGGGATACTTGTCGGTACAATGTCCTGCAAAAGGTGGCCAAGCGCATCGATGTCAACGTCTGCACCTCGCTCGGCGGACAAGAAAGCCGCAGCGCGCATGCCCAAAGCAACAGCCTCGCCGTGGCCCAGCGAGCCATAGCCGGCAATTCGCTCCATCGCGTGGCCGAACGTGTGACCGAAGTTCAGGATTCGCCGAAGGCCACCCTCGAGTTCATCATGGATTACGACGTCAACCTTGATCTGGGCAGCCCGTTCCACCATCTCTGGGACAATGTGTTCTTCGCGTCGGAGTACCGAGTCCCAATTTGTGCGCAGCCAGTCGAAGAAAGCCAAGTCGCGTATCAGCGCGTGCTTGAGCACTTCCGACAGTCCGTTTCGCCATTCGCGGTCTGGGAGCGTGGATAGAAGCTCGGTGTCCGTCAGAATCAGGGTTGGGCGATAGAAGGAGCCGATGAGATTCTTGCCCGACACGTGGTTGACGCCCGTTTTGCCGCCAATCGAACTGTCGACCTGAGCTACGAGAGTAGTTGGCACGTGAACCAGGGGGACGCCCCTAAGCACCGTCGCGGCAAAGAAGCCGCCCAGGTCGCCAACGACGCCGCCACCGAGTGCAACGACGGGTGTCGCCCGATCCACTTGATTAGCGAACGCCCAACGGTAGAGATTTGCGACGACCTCTAGATCTTTCGATGCCTCGCCGGGACGCACAACAAAGGTGGAGACGTCAAAGCCCGCTTCCTCGAGGTCGTTTTCGATGGCGGAGCCGTACAACTCTGCGACGTTGTCGTCGGTGACGATGAGGCACGCACTGCCGTCGACACCCGCAGCTCGCATCAGGGCGGGCAGCCGGGTCCTCGCGCCTGACACGATTTGGTATCCCGACCGGCCAGACGCCGTTACCTCCACTATCTTGTGCGTGCCTTCCGGGGACATGGTTAATCGCTGCCCATTTTGCAGTCTGGAATCTACCGAAACGAGCACGCCACGGCAATGGAGACCGCGATAACTCGTTCATCTGGTTCGGCTTTGTTGCCGCGTCGCCTGCGACCGTTGGTGGCAACGCGGTTCGCCGTCACGAGGATTGTTCGGGTCGGCGACGCAGTTGTCGACGCGACCGTCGGGAACGGTCACGATACCGAGTTGCTCGCGCGCCTCGTTGGACCGTCAGGCGCTGTGCTCGGGTTTGACATACAGCCGGCGGCGATCAGCGCAACGTCCCGCCGTCTGGCAACCGCGGGGCTTGCCGATCGCGCTGCATTACATCTGGGGAGTCACCACGATGTCGGGCTTGATCAGATCGATTCCATTCGGGCCTGCATGTTCAACCTAGGGTACCTGCCGGGCGGCGACAAGAGCATCGTGACGCGCGCAGCGACAACGATTCCGGCGCTTGAGCAGGCCTGCTTTCGACTTGCCACCGGTGGAATTGTTAGCATCGTCGTGTATCCAGCCCACGCTGGTGGCGGAGAGGAAGCACGGGAGGTCGATGCTTTCTGTAACGAACTACGCGCCTCGCGCTACCGAGTTGAACAGGTGCGCGTGGCTGAACGCCCGGGCGCTGCATACGCGTACCACATATTCAGGCTGCCATCAAACCAGAGTCGTACGAATGATCTCGATTGAGAACCGATCAGGCACGAGCCTCTCCGCCGTCGTCGACGTGGACGGCGGCGCCGAACCCAAGGCGTGGGCACTCTTCGCGCATTGCTTCACGTGCTCGAAAGACCTCAAGGCCGTACGTCATATCTCTCGTGCACTGGTCGACAACGGGTTTGGCGTACTCCGGTTTGACTTCACAGGTCTCGGACAGAGCGGAGGCGACTTCGCCGACACTAGTTTTTCCTCGAACATCTCGGATCTCGTGGATGCAGCCGGTTACCTGGCCCAGCACCACATGCCGCCATCCGTGCTGATCGGACACTCGTTGGGGGGTGCTGCGGTGATTCACGCCGCAAGAGAAATCGACTCGGTCAGGGCTGTCGCAACCATAGGTGCGCCATTCGATCCCGCACACGTGTCACACCTCTTCGAAGACTCGATCGATTCTATCGCGTCGGACGGGCACGCCCGCGTATCCATTGCGGGGCGCCAATTCACGGTAACGAGCCAGTTTGTCCATGATCTGCAGCGGCACAATCCCGTAGACACGATCTCCGGGCTTGGAAGCGCGCTGCTCGTAATGCATTCTCCGATCGACCAGGTTGTTGGGATCGAAAACGCGGCGTTGATATATGATGCTGCCAGGCATCCAAAGAGTTTTGTGTCGTTGGATAGCGCTGACCACCTCCTTAGCGACAAGGCTGACTCGCAGTACGTGGGCCAGATTGTGGCTGCCTGGTCGCGCAGGTATATCGACGACAAGAGCGTCCCGGGTGAACAACGTGGTGACGACGATGGAACGGTTTCAGTTTCCATAGGTCGCGACCACTACCCGACGACTATCGTTGCCGGGCCACACCGGTTTCGGTC
>JANQRN010000300.1 GCA_028284545.1 Rhodothermales bacterium
CGGAAACAACGTCTTCGAGGGAGGCTTTCTCGGCCTGGATAACATCGGCGTTCTCAACAGGAGCATGCCGTTTCCACCGGGAGTGCTGCTGGAGCAAGCCGACGGTACGGCCTGGATGGCGATGTACTGCCTGAACATGCTGAAGATGGCGCTGCGGATAGCAGAGCATCGTCCGACCTATGAGGACGTGGCGACCAAATTCTTCGAGCACTTCGTTTACATCGCTAGCGCGATGAATGCACCGTCCGAAGGAGAAGGACTCTGGAACGACGAAGACGGCTTCTACTACGATGTTATGCACCTTCCCGACGCGTCGAGAAAGGTCATGCGCATTCGGTCTTTCGTGGGCCTCATTTCACTCTTTGCATCGGATGTAATTTCGTCAGACTCGCTGAAGCAGTTGCCAAAGTTTAGGCGCCGCATGGCGTGGTTCGAGCGATACAGACCGGAACTTGCGCGCGGGGCCAATATCCAGCGAAACGAGAACGGCGACATCCTGCTTTCTCTCGTGAGTCGCGACCGGATAGGCCGCCTGCTCGAGCGGATGCTCGATGAAGACCAGTTCCTATCGGAGTTCGGCCTACGGTCGCTTTCCCGTGAGCATCTAGCGCATCCCTTTTCCGTGGACATCGATGGTAGCGTCCGTTCCGTGCACTACGAACCGGCCGAATCCACGTCGGGTCTATTCGGCGGAAACTCCAACTGGCGCGGACCGATCTGGATGCCCCTGAATTATCTGATGGTTGACACGCTCCGAAACTACGCGTCCTTCTACGGGCGAGGGCTTACGGCACAGTTCCCTTCCCGCGAGGGGCCACGGCTAACGTTGACGCAGATCGCTGACGAGATCTCTCGACGCCTCACGAGAATATTCCTGCGTCGAACTGCTTACGACTCCTCCGGAGAAACGGGTAGGCCGCTCTACGGAGGCGTTGACCTTTTTCAGAACAGTCCGGACTGGACCGACCACGTCCTCTTCTACGAATATTTCCACGGCGACAATGGGGCCGGCATAGGAGCGGGGCACCAGACCGGTTGGACGTCACTGGTTGCCTGCTTGCTTCAGGAGCTCGCGTCTTCGGCGCCGAGCTGATCCGCCGCCGACCGAAACCTTCGCGCGGTGGTCTCTCGACCAAGCACCGCAAGCGTCGGGAACAGGTCAGGGCCGCTGGCTCTTCCCGACAGGGCAATTCGCATGACCGGCATGATCCGGCCCTTGCCAATATCATTTTCGGCCAGAAACGACTCGAACGCGGATTCCAGTTGCGGTGCATCCCAGGACTCGCCTGCTACCAGCCGCTCCAGTAGGTTGAGCAGCAGGTCGCCAGAGTCGTCTTTCCAACGCTTTCGCACGGCCTTCTCATCATAGTCCTCGGGGTCGCGAAAGAACTCGGGATAGCTTGTCACATCGCGCGCAAGTGAGATTCGATCCCGCAGGAGCTCGACAATCGTCTCCATCTCGTCCCGATCACAAGTCCACCCCGCCGCCTCGATATGCGGCGCCAGCTTCTCCGCAAGGCGCTGCGATGACAGCTCCCTCAATACCTGCTCGTTGAACCAGGTGAGCTTCTCAATGTCGAACTGAACGCCCGCCGACCCAACACGCCGCAGACTGAATGCACGAACAAGCTCGTCGAGGCTGAAGCGCTCTCGGTCGGAATCGGGGTGCCAGCCAAGCAGCGCCAGATAGTTCAGCACGGCCTCGGGCTCAAATCCAGAATCGCGGTAGTCGAGAACAAACACGGGGATTCCGTGCTTGTCGGCGCTACGCTTTGAGAGCTTCCCGCCCGTCGGACTCAGGATAAGCGGCAGATGCGCCATCGCGGGTACCGACCAATCCAGCATTTCGTAGAGCAACACATGTTTGGGCGTCGAGGGCAGCCACTCCTCCCCTCTGATTACATGCGAGATTTGCATGTCGTGGTCATCGACGACATTGGCGAGATGGTATGTCGGGTACCCGTCCGATTTAACGAGTATCTGGTCGTCGAGTTGGTCAGCAGCGAAGGAGATTTGACCGCGAACGATGTCGTCGACAACAACCTCGCGATCATCAGGAACCTTGAGGCGCACAACGTGGGGGCTATCCGCGGCCACGAGTCGCTGCACTTCTTCGGGCGGAAGGGAAAGCGAGTTGCGCATGCGCATCCGAGTCGAGGAGTCATACCGAACAGAGCCCGGCGTGTCACCGCTTTCTCGTAGCGCTGCTATCTCGTCTGCGGTGTCGAAAGCGAGATAGGCATGGCCCGCGGAAACGAGCCGTGATGCAATTTCGCTATACCGGGCGCTTCTCTCCGACTGCCGGTAAGGACCGTGCTCAGCCGGGTCCTCGGGGCTTTCGTCCGGCTCGATTCCCACCCACTGAAGTGATTCCCGGATGTAAGCCTCGGCTTCCGGGACGAAGCGTGAGCGGTCAGTGTCCTCGATTCTGAGAACAAATGCTCCGCCGGATTGACGGGCGACAAGGTAGTTGTACAGAGCGGTTCGCAAACCCCCGATGTGCAATAGTCCGGTGGGGCTCGGCGCGAAGCGCACTCTAACAGAGGATCGATCTGACACGACTGTGACTAGCGGGCTGCGTATTTCTCAGCCGGCAAGCTACGAAAGCCGTTCGTTGGAGACCGCTATTCGACCAGCGATTCGAGTTGCTCTGATTTTGGCGCCTCGATTGTCAAGCCTGGGTAGAAGACGTACACCGGTTCGACTCGCCAGAACAATTCCTGACCGCCAACAGGTTCAACGTTCTCCTGCGAGGCAGACACGAGCGGGACGGGATTCTCCGTGGGCAGCCGGGCCCAACCGGCTCCGAGCAGGAATACGATTACCAACGCAACCGCGGCGCGCCCAAGCCCGACGTGAAGCGACCGCTCCCAGAGCGTATGAGTCTGATCGTTGCCTTCCTCCCGCTTCTTCAGCACGTCGAGGCGGGCCATCAACGCAGCGTCAGCGATTGGCGGAACGGCTAGAGACTCACTACGACTCAGCATCCGAAATGCCATGACGGCGTCCAGCGCCCGCCTGCACGTCTGACACTGGCTCAAGTGCGCGAATAGTTCGGGCTGCACCGCGGTCTCCAACTCCCCGTCCGCGTAGGCGTACAGTAGCTCTTCACGTCCCGCTCCGCAGAATCCGTTGTCGCTCCCGCCGAAATCTGTAGCTCGTTCGCTCATGCTCGTGTCCCCCTCTTCTGTGGACGAGTGTGGATACTGGTCTCGGCGACGCGACTCCCCTCAGCGGCCCCTTCGGCCCTGGATTCTGGCACCATCCATGGCTCGAGTAGTGTACCCAGCTTCCTGCGCGCCTTGAACAGCCGCGACTTCACAGAGCTGACCGTGTTTTTCGTCACTGCCGCGATCTCCTCGTAGGAGAGATTCTGGAACTCTCTGAGGACGATCACCTCGCGATACTCCACCTTCAGTTGCGCAAGTAGTCGGTTAACGAGTTGCGCGCGTTCGCTCCGTTCCAGCTTGGTTGCTGGCGTGGCGACGACGGGCGGGAGGGCATCGATGCCGTCCAGAGGCACGGTTCGGCGTGTTCGCCTCAGCGTGTTGAAGCACTGATTGCGAGCGATCGTGAACAGCCAACTTCGAAACGCGTCAGTCTTGAGTAATCGACTGCGGTTCTCGTACACGCGCAGAAACGTCTCTTGAAGCGCGTCCCTGGCCATCTCATCATTCAGCAGCATCTTGACGCAGTAGACGTAGACTTGGCCCTTATACCGGTTGTAGAGCGTCACAAACGCAAACTCATCACCGGCCTGGAACGCCTCGATCGTCGCCTTTTCGTCCATCCAAGGGTGATGCGGCATGGTCTCGCAGAGTTTTCTGAACGTGTTCTCCGAACGTGCGGATCCCGGCTCGACGACCGGGTATATTATATGGACCCACCTTGCCGCCGAAAGTTGCCCGGCAAAAATTTGTCTAATGCGGAACCGCGAATACCGCTTTTTCGTGCAGGGGCACCGTTATTGACCATCGACCGTTTCCTAACCAAATCTCCCGGATCGCTGTATGCACCGATTCTTTTTCGCGCTTTTCCTGGGCGTCGCAGCGTTGCTCCACGGCTGTTCCTCGTCAAATCAGAGCGTCCCCCCCGCTGAACCGCGCGCCGACATCGTCGCCGCTGTCAACGGTCAGAATCTGCTCTTTCAGGACCTGCAGCGCGAATACTCGCGCACTTCCGGTTTGGCCGACGAGCCGGTCGAAGACACATTGGCCGCGTACGAAGACTTCCTCGAGCGATACGTAGACTATCGCCTGAAAGTCCTTGAGGCAGAAGCGGCTGGAATGGACAAGGACCCGGAAACGGTTCGCGAGATAGACGGCTACCGGCGTCAGTACGCGCGGCCGTACCTACTTGACCAGACTGTTATCGACCCGATTGTCAAGGAGTTGTACGCCCGCGAGGCCGCTGCGGTGGATGTCAGTCACATCCTGATTCAGATCGAAGGACGAAGCCCGGCCGACACCCTGGCGGCATACCAGAAGTTGGCGGCCATAGCTGACTCGATCAGCGCCGGCGCCAGCTTCGCCGATATGGCGGCGCGCCATTCGAGTGACCCGTCGGCCGGAGACAGCGAACGCGGTCCTGGCAATCGCGGGCGCCTCGGATACATCACAGGTGGTGTGACAGTCAAACCCTTTGAAGATGCCGCCTATGAGACGCCGGTCGGCTCGATTTCGAAGATCGTCCGGACTCGGTTTGGCTATCACCTTATCATGGCCCACAATGCGCGGGAAACGCCCGGTGACGTTCGAATTGCGCATATCATGATTTCGCCTAGGGGTCAAACGTCGGCTGACTCAGCGGCCGCCCTTGCGCGACTGGATTCAGTCGTCACCAAGCTTGAGGGTGGCGCCGACTACGGTGCGCTCGCTGCCGCCTACTCGGACGACCAGCAATCCGGCGAAAACGGAGGAGACCTGGGCTTCATCAAGTTTGGCAGCCAGTTCGTCCCGGAGATGAAGGAGGTTGCCTTCAGTCTCGACGAGGTGGGTAGCGTGTCCGATCCGGTCCAGACGCGGTTTGGGTTCCACCTTATCAAACTGCTGGAGAAGAAGGACTTCCCGTCCATTGACGAGAAGTATGAGGAATTGAAGACGAAGGCAAGTCGAACGCCTGATGCGACCTTTCGTGAGTGGGCCTTCGCTGACTCCATGCTCACCGTTCGGAATGCCATGGTAGACACGCTCCTCCTCGACGAGTACCTCGAGGGATACGATGCCGACTCGCTGCTCAACCTGGAGGTGTACCCTGCGGCCTGGGACACGTTGTTGTTCGCATCGATCGCAGATTCGATGTATACACTCACAGAGTTCGTTGCCAACTCGCCGTGGAACAGGTTTACGGAAGTTCTCTTGCTTGACGACGCCGGCGTGCGACGAAGCGTTTCCACCGAATTCATGCGCGCCCGTGCGATAGAGTACGAGATGGCCGCACTGGAATTGACGGACGAGGAGTTTGCCCGGACGTTGCGGGAGTTCCGCAACGGGATTCTGCTCTTCAGCCTGATGGAAGACTCCGTCTGGACAGCGGCAGCCGAAGACACTTCGGCAATAGAGGCACTGTACGCGGAGGATCCTGACGCCTACAGATTCCCGGATCGCACAATCGTCGTCAGTGTTTACAGTCGATCCGTGGACCTGGTCGAGGCCGGTGTCATTCTGCTTGCCGAAGGCCTCGACGTGGACGCCGTCATTGACTCGCTAAACGCTGCGGGAGCCCTTGATATTGACACGACGCTGATTGCCGAAGCGTCAAATTCAATCTACGATCGGGCGCTCTCGCTGCCATCTGGTAACTTCACCGACCCTATCGTCTACAACAACGGGCATATCGCACTGCAAAACGCCGGAGCTGAACCCGCCAGGTCCAAGAAGGTGGACGAAGCGCGCGCCGAGCTTGTAAACGCGTTGCAGGGACGACTCGAAGAACGCCTCGTCTCGAGGCTAAGAGCCAAGTACCGCGCTGTAACGTATCCGGAAAGGCTCCCCGCGTTTCTTGCGGAACATGGCTCCGATATGCCCACCGCAATACAGTGAGGTCGCGCACGATATCATCGGCTCATTCCCGAGCCCTGGGACGGCTTGGATCCGTTCGAGGTGCACTGATTTCTATCCCGGTAACGCTCCTGGCGCTGACCTTGCCCGTCGTTTGGACGGGTTGCAGCGAAGCGTCTGAAGAACGTCCGTACGTAGTCCGCGTGGGATCCGAGTTTCTCTACGAGGACGACGTAGTACGGGCCCTTTCGTCCTTTGCGTCTGATTCAGACCGCGAATCGGCGTTTCAGACTTACGTCGACCAGTGGATTACGACAGCGCTCCTTGCAGAAGAGGCGCGCAACGCCGGGCTTGACGAGGATCCGGCAGTAGAGTCGCTCGTGGCGGACAATGAGCGATCGATTCTCGCGAGCGCCGCAGTTGAGCGCATCTATGAACTGGAGGTACCCGAGCCCTCAAATCGACAGATGGTGGCATACTACGAGTCGGCGAAAGAATCGCTGACCATTCGCGAGGACTACCTAAGAGTCAGGCACGTTGCTGTCGGTGACCCTGACAGCGCCACTGTCGCGCGCCGACTGCTGCAGCGTGCGATGCGCGGCGGCCAGACTGACTCCCTTTGGCGCGTCATCGTAGGGCGGTTCTCATCCAGGCCTTCCGAGGATGCGGCAGCATCAGAGACCTACAAGCCTGAGAGCTCTCTATTCGTGGAACTGCCGGCCGTCTCGGCTGCGCTCAGCCGCCTCAGGACGGGACAGATTGCGCAAACAGTAGAAGACGACGCCTCGTGGCACGTGCTGCAACTCGTTGATCGTGCCGCCGAGGGTACAATACCTGAGGCTGAATGGATCGAAGAGGTACTGCATCGACGCGTCCAGCTCCAACTCCGGAAAGAAGCATACGCGCGCAGGGTGCAACAGCTTCGCACGGAAGCTGATAGTCGAAACCTAATCAGTTACGGCGCTGAAACCGTCGTCTCGCAATAATTGGCTCACCGAAGCCGTTTGGCAAATATGACCCGCCGACCCTCCCAGGTTCTCTTAAGTACTGTCCTCTTTCTTGGCCTTTTCGCTGCGCAACCAGTTGTTGCGCAGGATCCTGCCGTCGTGGATGAGATCGTGGCGGTAGTTGACGACGACATACTGTTGCGCTCAGATGTCAACGGCTTCGTGTACAATATCATGCAGCAGCAACAGGCCCCGTATTCGGATGAGCTGTGGTTCGAGGCGCTGCAAAACTTGATCAACCAGAAGGTTCTTGCCGCACACGGCCGACGAGACACTACGCTTGTCGTCGCGGAGGAGGAAATCAACCTCATGCTCGACGACAGGGTAAACCAGATGGCGCAGCAAATCGGCGGCCAGGCTCGGCTTGAGGACTTGTATGGGAAGACGGCGGCCCAGATAAAGGCAGACCTGCGATCCGATTTTGAGGACCAGGTCCTCGCGGAGCGATTTCAGGGGAGACAACTCGAGAAGATCAAGATCACTCCCGACGAAGTGTCGGCATGGTTCAGCCAGATACCGGCCGACTCCCTGCCCGTGGTGCCGGAGACAGTGCGCCTCTCCCACATCGTGCGGTTTCCAGACGTAACTGATGCGGCCCGAGCGGCGGCCCGCGGCGTGCTGAATACTATCCGCGATTCTATACTGGTTAAGGGTGCTTCGTTCGAAGATATGGCATCGACATTCTCCCACGACGAAGGGTCGGCTGAGCGTGGCGGGCGGTATGCGGACGTTCGCATTGACATCTTCGTACCGGAATTTGCCGCCGTAGCCTCGCGCAGTGAAATCGGTGAGATATCCGATGTGTTCGAGACGCAGTTTGGCCTTCACATCCTTCGTGTAAACCAACGCCGTGGCGACGTGGTTGACTTGAACCAGATTCTCATCCAGTACGATAGCGACCAGTTCGATCCATCTGCTGCGGTTGAATTGCTCTCGACCCTGCGGGATTCGGTTGTCACGAGTGGACGGCCATTTGCGGAAATGGCCAAAGAGTATTCAGAGGAGGAGATGTCTGCGGTTGCCGGGGGACGCGTCGTAGACCCGCGGACAGGAGACCGGAACCTCGTTGTAGACGCGTTGGGACCGCTATGGAAGCTGAATATCTCAACGCTGGACGAGGGAGAAATATCCGAGCCGGCCGAGACACAGTTGCTGGACGGCCGCAATGCCTGGCACGTCGTTCTCCTTCAGGCCCGGGTCCCGGAGCACAGGATTAGCTTCGACACCGACTACCAGCTCATCAGCAATTATGCCCTGCGAGACAAGCAAAGCCGCCAGATGCAGGACTGGGTCATGAAACTACGCGAAGACGTGTTCGTCGAAGTGCGGGCCGGCAATCCGTCGGGTACTGCGATGAAACAGTCAAACTAATACCGCACATGAGCACGGCAGACGTCTCGCCCCTTTCGTCCCTGGAAGACATTCAAGCCGGATTTGCTCGCCTCAGATCGGAGGTTGGCAAGGTCATCGTCGGCCAGGACGAAGTAGTCGAACAGATCTTCATCTGTCTACTTTGCCGCGGACATGCTCTGCTTGTTGGCGTGCCGGGACTTGCGAAGACCCTCCTGATCCGGACCCTGTCTGATGTTCTGGACCTGAGCTTCAGCCGCATACAGTTCACCCCCGATCTGATGCCGAGCGACATAACGGGGACGGAGATATTGGAGGAGGACGCCAGCACCGGTCGTCGCTTCTTCAAGTTCGTCAAGGGCCCCCTCTTCGCAAATGTGATACTCGCCGATGAGATCAATCGAACGCCTCCCAAGACGCAGGCCGCCCTGCTCGAGGCGATGCAGGAGCGCCACGTAACCGCCGGTGGATCCTCGTACGAGCTTGAGGCGCCGTTTTTCGTGCTCGCCACCCAGAACCCTATTGAGCAGGAAGGCACCTACCCGCTTCCCGAGGCGCAGCTTGACCGCTTTATGCTCAACCTCTGGCTTGACTACCCAGATTTTTCCCAGGAAGTCGACGTCGTCCGCAACACAACCTCAGCTGCTGAGGTAACGCTGAACACGGTCATGACCGGCGACGACCTTCGGCGTTTCCAGCACTTCGTTCGTCAGGTCCCCGTTGCCGACAATGTGATCGAATACGCGGTTCGTCTTGTCGGGATGACGAGGCCTAACCGCAACGGAAGTCCCGACTTCGTAAACAACTTCCTCAACTACGGGGCGGGACCGCGCGCATCTCAATACCTGGTGTTGGGCGCGAAGGCGCTGGCCGTACTTCGTGGCCGAACCACTCCCCTCATCGAAGACGTAAACGCGATAGCAATTCCGGTGCTCAGGCACCGCATCGTCGCCAACTTCAACGCTGAGGCCGACGGCGTGACCAACGTCGACGTCATCCAGCGCCTACTCGCGACCGTTGATCAGTAGTCAAGCGACCGGGTAAGGGAAGCGGTGTTACCCTTGTTGTCCTCGACCACAACCTCTAGTTCGCCCGAAAGCGTGTCTGGCGAGTTGTGAACGAGGAGACTGTTCTTCGCATCGTACTCCAGCAGAACCCAATTGCCGTCGATACGGGCGTTGAAGCCGGCAACACCCGAGAGATCATCTCTCACTTTGAGTCGCAACCTGTCGTGTCTGGCCTCAAGCAATTCGATCTCCGGCGCGACCGTGTCAGCAACTATGAAATAGTCTCCGAAGGACCGCAGCCGTCCAGCGACAAATCCGTTTCTGTATCCACCACCGGCTGAAACGACATCCCCGTCATTAGTGTGCGTACCCAGTAGTGTCTTGTCAAGGAGCGCCGGCGGTACAGATCGCGCCCGGATCGACAGCGTCATTCGCTTGTGGAGCGGGGCGATGTCTTCGTGAACCCGGTGGACCGGCGATAGCGCTCCGTCCACTGCCGGTAGCATCTCGTAGCTAAACGGCTGGTCATCGTAGAATGTATTTGCGTCAAACTTCACTCTGAGTTGATTTCGCGCAAATACGAATGGCTCACGTCTGGGGATAACGACGGGCGGGGCCTGTTCGTTGTCGGAAAGCCACTGCGACTTCGGCTCGCCGTGAAGTTCGAACTCGAGGACACTCGTATTTCCGGACGCATCCTCGACAGAGTACCGCATGTGGTAGGTACTGTCAGCGTGAAGACGAAGGCGACCAGCTTCAACGACCTCGTACAGTGGAAGACGGTTTCCTGGCAGCGTGTGGCTTCGCTGTATCCACCGGCGGTTCTGTTTGTACTCGGCGTAATCAACGTGGGCGTTGATGTAACGCGTCTGATCAAACCTTACGCGGTCCATCGTGGATACGAAGAGCGGAGTTCCGTTGGCCTCCAGCGTAATACGATACGCTCCGAGCCGGTTGTTGGATCCGTCGTGGTAGTCATTGGTCTGAATCCCGAAAGAAACTGCACCGTGACCCGAGAGCTTGGCGTCCGTCACCAGCTGGTACTGCGGCGCACCCTTTCCAGACGAAACGTCAAGAACAAGCGGATCTCCTGCAGTCGCGAAGTCCGCCTCATTTACACTGCCACCAACTCGCACATAGCTGCCGCCATCTTCCGGGTAGACTTTGATTCGGAAGATTCGTGGCGGGAGGGAGTCGTCAACATCGAAATCGAAGAGCAGCGGGTTGACCGGAGTCTGCGAGGCAGTTTCGCGAATCTCAAAATGGAGGTGCGGCGCGTAGGACCCTCCCGAATTGCCCGACAGCGCTATCTGTTGCCTGCGTTCGACAGGAAACTCGCCTTCGCGAGGATACACATCGATATCAAAGCGCTCTCTCTTGTATTGAAGCTCTCGAACGTAGGACGCAACAGGTTCTTCGAATCGCTGAAGATGGGCATAGACCGTAGTGTACCCATTCGGATGCTGGACGTAGAGCGCATTGCCATACCCAAACGGCGAGACCTTCACGCGTGAGATCCATCCCTCCGCAGCGGAAAAGACCGGAAGTCCTTCCCTGCCCCGTGTCTTGAAATCCAGGCCCGCGTGGAAATGATTGCTTCGCATCTCGGCGAAGTTACCGGCAAGCACCAACTCCGTCGCCAGCGGCGGGTCGAAATAGTCGGTGGGTAGCGCTGGACGATGCCCGACGAGTCCGGACCCCGTCAACAAAACCAGCGAGATCGCACCCAGCAACCGGTCTAATTCCACTTTTCTCATTTGACGCGCGTACATCTCTCCACGACCTACTTGCCCATGCAGGGCGGCGAGGATACCTTTTCCTTGCAACTAAATACCGACATCCAAAATGGGTTCCAAAGACAGTCTGAATCCGCTTCGCGTTGCCATAATCGGCGCTGGACCAGCGGGCTTCTACGCAGCAGAAGCATTGCTGAAGTCAGACAAAGTCGATGCCAGTGTCGACGTATACGACAGCTTACCTACTCCATACGGACTCGTTCGCGCTGGTGTCGCGCCAGACCATGCCAAAATCAAGTCCGTCACGCGCAAGTACGATGCCACGGCCAAGCATCCGGGCTTCCGCTTTTTCGGCAACGTGACCCTTGGCCAAGACATTAGTGTAGAGGACCTGCGACAGCACTATCACCAGATAGTCTACACTGTAGGCGCGCAGGTTGATCGGCGCCTTGGCATACCGGGCGAAGACCTTGCGGGTAGTCACTCGGCAACGGAGTTTGTCGCCTGGTACAACGGGCATCCCGACTACGCCCACCTTGAGTTCGATCTTTCGCAGGAATCGGTCGTGGTTGTCGGTGTGGGCAACGTGGCAGTTGACGTAGCGCGAATCCTGTGCCGTACAAATGACGAGCTGGCGCAGACAGACATCGCAGATTATGCGCTCGAGCAGCTCGCTGAGAGCGGCGTGCGCGACGTCTATATGCTTGGGCGAAGGGGCCCCGCACAAGCGGCGTTTACGAATCCGGAGGCCAAGGAACTGGGCGAGCTTGAGGACGCGGACATCGTCGTGCACAAAAAGGAGGCGGAATTGGATCCGCTGTCGTCAGCATGGCTTGCCGACAATCCGGATCGATTGGTTCAGAAGAAGGTTGGGATGATTCAGTCGTTCGCTGATCAGGCCTCGGCAGGCAAAAGAAAGCGCCTTCATCTGCGCTTCCTAGTTTCGCCAACCGAAATCGTCGGCGACGGCGGACGCGTCGCTCGCGTGAACGTAGTCCATAACGCCCTTGTCGAAAAGGACGGTCGGATGCGTCCACAGCCGACCGACAGGACTGAGACCATCGATTGCGGTCTTGTTTTTCGCAGTGTCGGGTACCGCGGCTTCCCGGTCGCAGACGTTCCGTTCGATGACTGGTATGGTGTCATCTCGAACGATGGCGGGCGAGTGACAGACGGCGACAACATTCGGCCCGGTGAATACGCAGCCGGATGGATTAAGCGCGGGCCAACGGGCGTGATCGGCACGAACAAAGCCTGCGCACAGGACACGGTCGCAAAGATGATCGCCGACGCTCTAGAAGGGAAAACACTGGCGCCTGCTGCGCCTGAGCTTGAATCCGCGGAGGGCTTGGTGCGCAGTCGGACATCTTCCGTCTTCTCCTGGTCAGACTGGGAAAAGCTAAACGAACTCGAGGTCGCTCGTGGAGCCGATGCGGGCCGACCGCGGGTCAAATTCACGGACAGAGCCGCAATGGTCGCCGCCGTGCTTTCTGGCACATGATTCGCGTGACCTAAATCAATCCGCAACTCTGCCAAACTGACATAGCCCGGACGCTTCCCTCATTGTCGCGCCTCTTTCTCCTTTTCCTGATCACGCCGATCGTCGAGCTTTTCCTCCTGATTCAGCTCGGCCAGTGGATCGGCATTGGCCCGACTCTCGCTCTGATTCTGGTCACGGCTGTCATCGGAAGTACCATGACGCGTCGGGAGGGCCGCGGTGCCTGGATGCGCTTTCAGGAAGCAACTGGTGCCGGCCGCCTGCCGGGAGTAGAGCTGGTCGACGGGCTCATAATCCTGATCTCGGGGGCCCTTCTTTTGACACCAGGCGTTGTCACCGATATCGTGGGATTCCTCGGACTCTTTCCCGTTAGCCGGGCTCTGATTCGCAAGCAGGTCTCACGGCAGATGAAGGCGGCGGTGAAGAGCGGGCAGATCAACGTCCAGTTCAACAACGTGCCGGGTGGCAACCAGCAAGACCCGCGCGAACGGCCGCAACCCGGCGCCCGCCCGGACACAGCGCCGAGCGAACCTGCACAGCGAAGCGGCCACTACGAAACAACCTTCGGTGGCCGACCGCGCCAGCGTCCGTCACATGACGCTAACCCGAGCTAGGACGCTCCAGGTTAACGTCGACCTCCCACGCGCTCGATAGCGTTGTGATTATCTCCTCTTCGTGCTTCCCGACCGTGCCATCCGCCTCGGCGATGAAGGCTAGATCATCCAGCACCGCTATTCGCTGTGGTAGTGGGAACGTGCTCTTGATCGAGATGACGGACTCCGTAAAAGCGTCGGAGTCCGGCTGCGTCGCGTAGTATTGTAGCGCCTCGCGAAGCACCTTGCGCGCGCCTGCCTCCTCGAGGTCAGGCTGCCATTGGGTCAGGCGCGAAACCATCGCCGTGATCTCGGGATCGGACAAGTCCGCGTCACCCGCGTGGGCAACCACGACGTACATCAGTCCCACGTCGTGTAGGATACCCCACCCGCCAGCTCCGTCTGCAGAACCCTCTCCCGGTAGGTCCCTGATATTCCATGCTCGGGCGAGGATCGAAATGATGCTGCGCTCGGAACCAAGCACAATTCCATCTGCCTCGGCAACCCTTGTCGCATCTTCGAGCGCCCGAAGGAGGCTCGCCGGTTCGAGTGTCTTCTTCAGACGATTGACGGCCCGCACAAGTTCATCCTGGTTGGATCCGTCCAGGTACACGGCCAGGGACTCCATGACGACCTCCTGCACGCGCTGCTGATCCCAACCCGGCTGCCATCGGCCGATGATATCAACTATTGTGCTCAGCTCTTCATCGGCCAGGATGTTGTCGGTGCCATGCGCCAACGCAACAAAGACCAGGGAGAGGTCGTGCGTCGGCGTCCAGGACTCGCGTGATTCGGTAGACATAGCAATCGTTTGGGAATCGTTGGTCGCCTCAAATTAGGCCTTGGGGGTCGTGTGCCAAAACGTCCGCGACATTCTCACCTTGCACACGCGGGGGCAGGCGCGCGGAGTAGGAGGTATACTGACATTGCCTAGGCTCAGCGATCCGGCAGACACTCGCCAACCATCGAAGCCACTTCGTCAGCGCACCCCCAACACACGGTGAAACCGGAGCCTCCGTGGCCGTAGTTGTGAATCAGTCGCGGGTCTTCGGAATCCCAGGCCAGCCGCACAGTTTCTCTCCCTGGTCGCAATCCCACTTTCACCTCCAGCGGCCTCGCATTGGCGAGCTCGGGTACAAGCGCGGCACAGCGCCTTCGAATATCGTCCGCTTCCCCATCCCTTACGATCGTCGCGTTGTCGTCGCGCTGGGCGAAACCGCCGAGAATGCAGTCGGCTGTTCGTGGTATCACGTAAGTCAGCCGCGAGATGTCTGAGTCATCCGCATATGATTCGTAAAGCGGCACTCTCTCGGTGCGGACAACCACGCCTCGTATCGGGTACATCGCATCATCCGAACAGAGGCGGCGGGCACCCAACCCCGTGCAGTTTACAACCACGTCGGCATCCAACTCGCTGAAGCTTTTGAGAAAGCCAATCTGCTGGGCGACGCCGATGTCTGTCAACTTCTGATGCAGATAGTTGAGGTATTGGCCGGATTCCACGAGCGGAACGCTGGTTGCGAAACCGGCGGCATATCCCGCTGGCAGCAGAGGCGCATCGACGGTCTCCCAACTCTCTACAGCCTCGTGCCACCACGGTCGAGGTGGCCTCTCGCGCAGTAGCTCGACCATGCGCACCATCGAAACTCCCGGTACCGTGCCCACCTCTGCGGCGAAGGTTTTGAAGGTGGCACGACTCCACGCCACAACCTTGTCCATCGGTGCGGCTGCAAATGGAAACCAGATCGCAGCCGCGACATCCGATGTGGTAGCCGGGGTCGTCTCGGCTGCGACGATCCGAACCCGGCATCTGCGGCGGGCTAGCGACAGCGCTGTTGTAAGCCCAATAATTCCGGCGCCAACAACAACTATGTTTGGGCTTCTGCGGATGTCTCTGGCGCTCAGGCGCGATCGTTCTTGGGTCGTGGGGAACGCGAACCGGCTACATGTTATGGATAATAGAGATTGCGAGGCCGCGCCTATCGACGGGTACCAGCGATCCGCCGTATCATGTAGTGGCTGCGATCACAACTGATTTGACTCTCCCTCGTTTGCGCAATGCCTAGAACAGCCATACCCCTAATTGTCGTCATGCTTGCGGCCGCTTGCGGTGCTCCCCCTGCGGCTGACGGTCCGCTCTCAATGTCTCCACCCGTTGCCCAGCATAGTCAGGACGGGCTGCTGTTCATCGCCGTACACGGTGTATCACCATCTGTAGCTTGGGCCGCGGGCACAGGTGGTCGCTACGCGAGAACAACTGACGGCGGCACCAACTGGATCGTCGGGACTGTCGCGGGCGCTGACTCTCTGCAGTTTCGCGATGTACACGGGTTTAGCGACACCTCTGCTCTTCTGCTCAGCATCGGTACCGGATCAGACTCGCGGATTTACCGAACCGACAACGGCGGCGAAAGCTGGACCCTGCAATTCCAGAACGATGAACCGGAGGCATTCTTTGATTGCATGGACTTCTGGGATGGATCGGCCGGAATCGCTTTCAGTGATGCCGTTGACGGCAAGTTCGTGATTATCACGACTGACGATGGCGGATTGACCTGGTCCCACGTCGATCCCGGCGCGCTGCCAGACGCGTTGCCCGGCGAAGGTAGCTTTGCGGCGAGCGGCACTTGCGTGACCACGTACGGCGACTCAACTGCGTGGATTGGTACCGGCGCGGGCGGCAAAGCGAGGGTGCTTAAGACGGACGATCGCGGGAAGACCTGGGTGGTGACCGAGACGCCCATCGCCGGCGGCGACGCCGCAGGCATCGCCTCGATCAGTTTCCGGGATCCGCTTAATGGGTTCGCTGCGGGAGGCGATCTTGGCACTCCCGAGGATTTCGTTGCGAGCGTTGCCGTTACCAACGATGGCGGACTTACGTGGGAACTTGCAGGACAAACCACACTGCCGGGTATGATTTACGGAGCTGCGTGGGTGCCCGGCGCACCAACGCCTACCATTGTTGCTACAAACCCAACCGGTGTCAGTTTTTCGACCGACAACGGACTCACGTGGCAATCCGCGGACACGCTCAATTTCTGGGGAGTTGACTTCGTTAGCCCAGATGTCGGGTGGACGGTTGGCACAGATGGCCGCATCACCCGCCGCTCGTTCGTGAGGTAGCGAGCCGGCCAGCGTACCCTCTTATTGACGACCACTCAGGCTGTCGGGCGGTTGCCGTCTCCGCCGCTCGCCTTCCCCCGGCCGACGCGGTCTGCGTTGTTGGCGCGTCATCCAGTCGTCAAGCGCCCCGATTTGCTGCGGCGTGAGGACCTCACGAAGCGCCTTGCGCATACTGTCGCCCTCTGCGCGCAAGCTGGCCCGCCACTCTCGCCTTAGGTCTCCCATTCGCTCGTGCGACTCGCTGAGTATAACCTTGATTGCAGCCGTCTGCTCTTCGCTAATCGGCCCAAGCGCCTGAAGTACAGTCTCTTCGAAGCCGCTTCGCGACCTCAATTCGCGCATGCGGTCAATCCGTTGATCCGTGACGCGGGCCGTCGCCAGAACGCCAATCAAAACGCCAACTATCAGCGTTCCGATGATAAGCAGTGCACTCTTTGTACGCGTATTCACGGTGCTACTCATCGGTCAATTCGTATGCGGTTTCCAGCGTGACCGGCGGTAGCCCGAGCACAGACTCAGACAGCGAGACACTGAGGTCGTACTCGGCTGCGGACTTCACGTTGTAACTCACCAGGACTGCGATGAGAATCAGGCTCGCCAGGGCAACGGGCCTGAACCAGGCAAAAAGAGAATCGAACCACACGTCAGCTCCCGATCTCACGACATTGGGAGTCTTGACGGCCTTTAGCACGCGGTCTGCTAGAAACGGACGCACACTCACCTCGGCTGCACGTGTAGCCGCCGGGATCAGCACCTCGCGGATGCCCATCTCGATTTCATCAAATGACTCGCCCTTGCGATCGCCGTTGTTTCCTAAGTGTCCTTTATCAATACCCATGGTCCCGTCATTCACCCTGCAATGGTCGCAGGACTTCTTTCAGGTTGTTGCACGCGCGGTTGAGCCGCGATAGTACCGTTCCGTACTTAATCCCCAACATCTCGGCCGTTTCCTCTGTCGAGTACCCTTCGACCAGTCGTAAGGTCACCACCGCCCGCTGATTCTCTGACAACCCCGCGATGGCTTTCCAAACAGTCCGGTCGAGGTCGGGAAGTGACGACGATCCGTCTACAAGCTCCGCTTCATGCGTATCGTCGAGACCGACGAACCGCTTCAGACTTCTCTTTCGCCGCCGAAGTATGTCAAGCGATTTGTTCACCGCGATTCGATTGAGGTAGGTCTTGACGCTGCTGTCTCCACGAAACGACTGTAGACTGTTGTAGAACTGGACAAATACATCCTGCAGCACATCGTCGACGATGCCTCCAGGTCCCAGCATACTCGCCACGGTTCTTGCGAGACCATCCGCGTGGTTCTCAACGATTTGCCTGAAGGCAAGTTGGTCGCCGCGCCGGGCGGCATCGACAAGATCTCTTTCTTCCGCACTCCTTGCATCCCGCAATTTAGTTGACTGGCTCACTTCCGATCACGTGCGTACGCGCGCCTATCCTACTGTGGATTCACGCCACCCCTTCGGCCACGGGGACGTCGGTTGGCGGCACGCGCCTTCATTTCCGCGCGATATAGCTCGAGCTGCTCCTCGCTAAGCACGCCGGCCAGTTTCTCCTCCGTGGCGGCGTCTATCTCGCCGATGGCACTTCGCATAGCTCGCCGGTCCATTTCACCGGCCCGCATCAGCGTAAACAGCTCCTGCTTCATGGCGAGCGCTTCGACGAAGATTGAGTCAACCCGAACACTGGTTTCAGCGGCCAGACCAAGGCGCTCAACAAAGGCCTCATTGGCTGCCTTTTCGCGATCAAGCATATCGCCGCCTCGACGATTCTGGCCATCTACGCCCTGTACCAGAAGGCCTTGCCCAAAAAGGACGATGGCCGCCATCAATACGATGCCGGGCGCGAAGATTCGATTCGGGCGAGGGAATCCTGAGAACATTTGTCTTTCCGGATGTTTTTCTGCCTTATTCCCTCGATAGACGACGGCGGGTGGTGTTTCATTCCACTCACCGCTGCAGGAACCTGGTCAGGCTGTTCTGCGGCTCGCCAGGGCGTCCTGGATCCGGTCTAATTCGTGCCGAAAACCAGGCTCGACATCGAGCCGGTTCTCGACGGCCCGACACGCGTGGATGACCGTCGAGTGGTCGCGTCCCCCAAAACGGAGGCCGATCGTCTTGAGGGGTTGCCCCGTCAGCTGTTTGCAGCAATACATCGCGACCTGCCGGGCCTGGACGATCTCACGGCGCCGGGTCTTGTCCGAAAGCAAGTTCAGATCAGTATGGTAGTAGTTGGCCACGATTCGCATGATCTGATCGATATCAAGCGCCTGCGGCTTTTCGTCGACGAGATCACGCAGTATCTCAGTAGCAAACTCAACATCAATTGACCGGCGGTGGAGCTGAGCGTGAGCGGAAAGCCGCACGAGTGCGCCCTCGAGCTTTCGGACATTTGACTTGATGCGCTGCGCGATGAACTCGAGAACTTCGGGGTCGAGCACAACACGTGCTGACTCCGCTTTGCGCTGCAGGATCGCAATGCGCGTTTCAAGGTCCGGAGGCTGGACATCAGCCGTGAGTCCCCACTGGAAACGCGAAAGAAGTCGTTCTTCGATCCCCTCGATCTCGCGCGGTGGCCGATCAGCTAACAGGATTATCTGCCTGCCCGACTGATGCAGTTCGTTGAAGATGTGGAAGAACTCCTCCTGGGTCTTCTCCTTTCGACCGAAGAACTGAATGTCATCGACGATCAGCAAGTCGATCTGTCGATAGAAATGCGTGAAGTCCGCGATGCGGTTCTCCTGAATCGCGTGCACAAACTGCGAGGTGAATCGTTCGCTGGATACATAGAGGCACCGGCCCTGCCATCCGTTCGCCACGGCGTAGTTGCCGATCGCATGAGCGACGTGCGTCTTCCCCAGGCCAACTCCACCGTACACCAGGAAAGGATTAAAGCTCGTTTTACCCGGTTGCTCCGCAATCGCCTGCGCTGCGCTTCGCGCCAAACGATTACAATCACCCTCAATGAACGAGTCGAACGTATACGCAGAGTTCAACTGCGCGTCATGCGTTGTTACCCGCGGCCGGCCAAAGAGGGCTGAGCGGCCGCCGGTTGCGACGAGTTCGCCGGTGCGATTCGGAACGCGATCAAAAAGCCCGGGCTGCGTAACCATATTTGCGCTAGCGCCTTTTGCGTGTGGGCCCTGAAGAGAAGGCTGTTCCAGCCGCGCCGCTTCCCCACGTTCGTCGTGCGCGTCGCCACCTACCTGGAATGCAATCGCTGTCTTCGCACCCAGCACGTTGTCAACAACCGACGTGAGCGTCGCGCCGTATCGACGCTCTACCCATTCGTAGAAGAACCGACTTGGCACTTGCAGACTCAGCAGTGGACCGCCATTCCGCTCGCTGATCGATACAGCCGTTATCGGCTCAAACCAAGTCTTGTAGATTTGCGGAGCGAGAGCTTCGGCAAGTGCGGAGCGGCATCTTTGCCAGATTTCATCAGCGGTCTGGTGCATTTGCTGTCAAGGACGGCAGGTGGCTCAAGGAGGTGGGCGAGAACGTCCGAGCGAACCTGTGGGGATTTAGAATAGCAGACACGTTCCAACGTTGCCAACGACACAAACGGTCTGGCGCGACGTGTTTCTGCGACATGAAAAGCGAGTATGTGTCTTTCTTTCAACACGCCGTAGGTTACTTGCGAAGGCAACGGCTGCGCAAGCTGTTTTTTCCCACAAGAAGTTGACCGCTTTTCAACATCTATCCACACACATTAAGTCGTCCCCACGACACAATTTACAGTTGACCTTTCGCGTACTTTTTGCTAGTGCCACTACCAGCAGCGTCGACACATGAAAACAAACGCGGTTACATCGACCTCACGCGCTTTGGCCGGGTTGCAAGCACCTGTCGCAGGTACATAGCGAGTTGTTAGCAACTTGTTTAAATGTCCTTGCGGTGCTGCAGAAGCAGCCAGCAACCTTCAAAAGAATCGTTGAGGAATCAACGCGCGCGTGCAGAGGACCCCTGAACACAAACGCCCCGACGCTTCCGCTCACGTTTCGCCCCAATCTCACTCCCGATAGCGCTTCATCTTCAAACTGCGGACGCCGCCCGTGACCATCCTGTACCTCCACCAGTACTTCACCGAGCCCTACATGGCGGGCTCCACGCGCTCGTACGAGCTAGCGCGGCGCCTGGTGCGGCGGGGACATTCCGTCGAGATGATCACAACGCATTGGCAACGGGGCAATTCAACCGCAACTGCGAGCTCGAAGTTTACAGTGCGTGACGTAGAAGGCATTCGCGTTCACGCAACGCCGCTGCCGTACAGCAACCGCATGCCGTTTCGTCGCAGGATCAGAACATTTATACAATTCGCGTGGCGTGCGGGCCGATATGCTCGTAGGCTTCAATATGATCTTGTATTTGCAACAAGCACTCCGTTAACGATTGCTGTACCCGGAATGCGGCTGGCGAATGCACGCGATGTCCCGTTCGTATTTGAGGTCCGAGACCTGTGGCCAGAGTTGCCCATTGCGATTGGTGCTATTGAGAACCCTCTAGCAATTCATCTTGCACGACGAATCGAACGTGCCGCGTATGAAAATGCCTCCAGGATCGTCCTGCTGTCTCCAGATATGCGGCAGTCGCTTGCCACGCGTGGAATCCCGGAAGAGAAACTCATAGTTATTCCAAACGGTTGCGACCTCGACCTCTTTGGCGAACGCCAAGCTGAATACTCCAAAGCCCCCGACATACCGTCTGGCCTGCTCCCGGCGGAGGCCACGGATCACTCGGTTGTGCTCTACGCCGGGACCCTGGGGCTGATCAACAACGTCTCGTATCTCGTCCGCGTTGCACACGAAGCGAAAAAGAGAAACGCGAACATCCGTTTTCTTGTGCTCGGTGACGGTGCAATGGCAACGGAGGTCAAGCAGCTGGCGCGCCAACTCGGTGTTCTGGACGACACGTTCTTTATGCATCCGCCGTTGCCGAAACGACAAATGCCCCGTGTGTTCGCCGAGGCTGATGTGGCATTTTCTCTCTTCGCGGACTACCCTCAGATGTGGGCAAACTCGGCCAACAAGTTCTTTGACGCAATCGCTTCGGGGACTCCTGTTGCAATCAACTACCAGGGATGGCAAGCAGAGCTGATCCGGAAGCACAAGACGGGTATTGTCGTACCAGCCGACGACCCCGAAAGCGCGGCCGTGCAGCTCACCGAATTCCTCGCCGATCCCGCACGCGTCGCGCACAGCGCACAGAACGCGCGTCGATTGGCAGAGACCCATTTCGACCGGGACGATCAGGCGCGGGCGCTCGCCGAGGTCTTCGAAGCTGCTGTCGGTGCGGACATGAACAGCTGAGTGTCATGCTGCACTCAACTGGCCAGTTCACGTATGGCCATCTGGCGCATCCGGTACTTCTGGATTTTGCCTGTTACAGTCATCGGAAATTCGTCGTCGTCGACAAACCGGATATACCGGGGCACTTTGTAATGTGCCAGCTCGCGAGCAAGGAACGTTCGTAGTTCGTCCTCGGCCAGCGCTATCCCGTTTCGAGGTTTGATCCATGCCACCAGTTCTTCGCCGAGGCGGTCGTCTGGCACTCCGAACACGGCGGCTTTTGCTACGTTCGGGTGCGTGTAGAGGATGTCCTCTACTTCTCGCGGATAGATGTTCTCACCGCCACGGATGACCATGTCCTTCAGTCGACCGGTGATCCTGACGTAGCCATCCGCGTCCATCGTTCCGAGGTCGCCGGAATGTAGCCAGCCGCTCGGGTCGATAGCTTCAGCGGTCGCCTGTTGGTCGCCGTAATAGCCTCTCATTACATGATATCCCCGGAAGCAAATCTCGCCTACCTCCCCGATCGGCACGGTCGCGCCAGTACCAGGATCAATCACCTTGGTCTCCTGGTGAGGCAAGTTGGTTCCTACCGTCATCACGCGCCGCTCAAACGTGTCATCGCGAGTCGTGAGGTGCGTAACCGGCGAGGACTCCGTCTGACCGTATCCAACCAGCAACTCCCGATCATGCATCTCGGTCATGACGCGTTCCAGCAGCGGCGGCGGACAGGGTGCGCCAGCCATTATTCCCGTTCGCAGCGATCGAAGGCTGAAGTCTGCAAAGTTCGGATGGTCCAGCTCTGCCATGAACATGGTCGGCACGCCGTGTAGCGCCGTGCACCGTTGGGTGTCTACCGCCCGCAGTACGGCATCCGCATCGAAGTATTCCGACGGTATCACGAGGCAGGCGCCGACCGACAATGTCATCAGGTTGGATACAACCATACCGAAACAATGGTAGAACGGTACAGCAACGCACAAGCGATCCCACTGCGTGAAATGCGTCGCCCGTGCACACGCTATTGCATTGTTCAGAATATTGTGGTGCGTGAGGACAACAGCTTTGGGAAAACCCGTAGTGCCAGACGTGAACTGGATGTTGATAGGGTCGTCAGTATCCAGTTCGTCTGTTCGACTATCCAGTTCAGTCTGTGTTACATCTGCACCGGCGGCAACCAGCTCGTTCCACGTTGTGAAACCGGGGTGTGGCCGTTCCACTTCGCGTCCCGACGGATCGAAGAGGATCACTCGTTTCAGATCAGGTAACGTGGCCGACAGTAGACCGTCCCGTTCCTTTAGGCCCGGAACCGCCGCGGTCACGATGTCGACGTAGTTGCTCGACTTGAAGGCCGGTATCATCACCACGCACTCGACTGCAGCGCGCGCAAGCGCATGCTCAAGTTCGCGCTTACGGTATGCGGGGTTCAGGTTGACCAGGACTGCGCCGATCCGCGCGGTCGCAAGTTGGATGAGAATCCACTCAAGGTTGTTCGTCGACCAGATGGCTATCCGCGAATTGCGCCCAAAACCCAGACCAACGAGACCTCGCGCAACGTCGTTGACGGCGTCCTCAAGTTTTCCGTATGTGAGGGTCAGGCCCTGGTGAACACTGACAACAGCTTGCCTTCGTCGAAAGCGGGAAACGATGTCGCGGATATGGCCATACACTGTAGTACCGAGTAGCGGCTGGTCGCCGCCGCGGTGCCGATAACTTCGCTGCGTCATGTGACGTACCCATCTGTCGCGTGGGGAGAATGTTAGTCTGGCAACCGCTCTCGCGACGACGGGCCAACGGCAGTCACTCTTGCAGGGCATACCCGGGTCTTTGGGATCAGGGCGGGCAGGGTTTTAGGTAAGGACAACACGCCCAGGAGCGAGCGGGCTTTGATAAGGACAACACGCCCGGGAGCGAGCGGGCTTTGATAAGGACAACACGCCCAGGACTGAGCCTCACCCTCACCCCCCAACCCTCAACCCTCAACCCTCAACCCTCAACCTCTCACCTCTGGCCTCCCCTGACACAGGGCCGTCACCACCCCTCCTTACCCTGATTAACAAGCTATCCACACGCCCTGCCGGATAGCTACAGTCGGTTGCCTCACACATATTTTGTACATATAATCGTTTCCCCTATGTACGCGTGCGTTTACATACCCAATTTTGAGGCCTGGGTCTTCCAGCGCGGTGAGGACTTCAGCGGCCCTCTCGTGGCCGTTGCATCGGGAAAAGTGGTCGCTGCGAACAAGTCAGCCCGCCGCGCGGGCATCGAACCCGGCATCACGGAAGCTCGGGCGACAACGCTTTGCCCGGATGTGGCAGTCCGCGTACGCGACTACGGGTTGGAGTTCGCCGTCTGGGAAGACACGCTG
>JANQRN010000304.1 GCA_028284545.1 Rhodothermales bacterium
CCGTGCTGGCAAGTGGCTTTCTGAATCCGGCAGCGAATGGCGGGGGCGAGGCATTTGGCCTGCTGCTCGTACTGCCGGACGGAACAACGGCGATGCTTCCGGTCGCCTCCGGCGGAGACCCGAGTGCCCGCGTCCAGATCATGCACAACTCTGCTGATCCGGCGGCAGCGCTCGTAGATATCTACGTGGACGGCGGTCTGGCGCTTGATGACTTCGCGTTCGGCGACATCACGCCGTTCATCGACCTGCCGGCCGAGACAGAAGTCTCGATCGCGGTCGCGCCTTCAACAAGCAGTAGCGTCTCGGAAGCCATCGCAACGTTTCCAGTTACGCTGGATGATGGTGAGATCTACACGGTTATCGCCTCGGGTGTCCTCGATACAGGCAGTTTTGCCTCGAATCCAGATGGTCGGAGCACGGCGTTCAACCTTTGGATTCGTGACGAGAGCCGCGAAGAAGCACAGGACCCGGGTTTGGTGGAGTTTGTGATCGTCCACGGAGCGACCGACGCACCAGCTGTTGACATAGAGGCTCGCGGCGTGGCGACGCTTGCCACAGGCGCCAGTTATGGCGACGCTACGGACTACATCGCGGTGCCGCCGGCCGTCTACACAATTGACGTGAAAGCGGCAGGTACCGATGTCATCGTCGCATCGTTCTCAGCCGACTTGACGGGGATGGAGGGGATGGCCGCGACCGTGATAGCGCGAGGCTTCCTCGATCCTTCTGCCAATGGTGGCGTGAATGCCTTCGGCCTGCTACTCGCAGCAGCGGATGGTTCTTCAGGTCAGCCTGCCGTGGTAACGTCAAATGAGACGGATTTGCCGGTAGAGTCCTTTGAACTCTCAGGCAACTATCCCAATCCGTTTGCCGGTAGGACCAACGTCGCCGTTACAATGCCCGCGGCCGGCGTAGTCAATGTGAACGTCTATAGCGTGACCGGCGTGCTGGTCAGCCGCGTCAGCGACGTGTGGGTCGATGCCGGAGCCGGTCAGTCGGTGCCGCTTGACCTGCAAGGCCTCGCAGCCGGAACGTATGTGTATGAGGTAGAAGCACGAATTGGCTCACGCGAGCTGCGCGACACCTCGACCCTGGTCGTTCTCCGCTAGAAGATCTGTCGACTCGGATGTAATCGCGGCGGCGCTGGAGACGGCGTCGCCGCGTTTGCGTTAATCTTCGCCACCGTATTTCGCCGGAAGCGGATTTCCTCGTCGTTCGTTGTCGTAGATCCAGGACATCACCCACCAGCGTGCGCCGTCGTGATAGAGCTGGATGCTGTTGATCCCTCGCCGCCGGACCTCCCCACGCGGCGAATCGCTGGCAACAAACGTGCTCCAGACGTGCGCGATATTACCGAACCGTTCGGTCACGCGGTGTGCCTCCCACTCGTAGAAAGGCTGCGTTCGGATTCCGCCTGCCCCTTCATAGTACCCGGCCAGGTCAGTGGTGATCAAGATCGGGTTGCCAAGGGAATCCGCGGAAGGAAGACCCACTAGGGCATCGGGATGGTGGATCCACTCGTCACGCTGTCTGTCGGGCGCAACCCCGGCTGGTCCCGAAACAACTTCGTAGTACACCCGAATGATATCGTCGATCGTCGCCACGTCCTCCATGGATCCGCTTGGCGTGGCATCCTGCGCAACTGACGGGGTGGCGATCGTCCACAACGTGGCGGTCAGTAGTACTGCCGATACTGTTTTCATGCCGTTCTTATGCGTTGAGTGGATGCGTCGGTAGGGGAGGAAGGATAGTACGGCATCCCACGCAAACGCGTGATACCTTCACTCACTCCGAACTGACAGGAACGATAGCGATGCAGAAAGGGGAACGACTGGCGTGGCAGCTTTTGCAGGCGGGGGCGTTCGTGTGCACGGTGGTCCTAGTGGTCGGGCTTTTTCTTGCGCCCGAGCTGGCCCTGAATCTGCTGTGGACGGTTGTGATCCCGCTGTTGCCGGCCACATTTCTCATCTCGCCAGTGATCTGGCGGTCAGTTTGTCCGCTCGCTTCGGCGAACATGGTCTCAAACGGCTGGATTGGCCGCAAGCAAATCGGCATAAGAGGTGTCCGTACGAGTGGCGTCGTCGGGTTAACACTGCTCGCGATCCTGGTTCCGGCCCGGCATATATGGTTCAACACCGACGGGACGATCCTTGCGATCACCATCGGGGCTGTCGTGGTCCTGTCCTTGGCGGCCGGGGCCGTCTTTGACTCCAAGGCTGGTTTTTGCAATGCGATATGCCCGGTCCTTCCCGTCGAGAAGCTCTACGGTCAGAGTCCCCTCCTGAAGGTGTCAAATCCGCGGTGCGCAGACTGCTCGCTGTGCACCGTGCGGGGTTGTATTGACCTCAATACGACCGGCAGCATGGAGCAGGTCTTGGGTGCGAGCAGGAAGACTCGGGCGTGGCTCTTGACGCCGTATGGGCTTTTTGCGTGTGCTTTCCCGGGCTTTGTCTATGGCTACTTTCAGACGGCAGACGGAGCATCGGTTGCGCAGGCTTATTCATCCACGCTG
>JANQRN010000313.1 GCA_028284545.1 Rhodothermales bacterium
TGACGCCGTTGCGGTTGTGCCGCCGGAATACTTCCCTGGCGCCCCGCTGGCAAGTCTTCTTTGCCGGTGCTCGCGCGTTTTCGTGGCAGACGGCGTTCAGTACAGTCGACAGAGTCTTCAGAATCGGTGCCGAATCCGGACGCCCGACGGTGCGCTCTGGTTGAGCATTCCGCTGCTTCGGGGGCAGTCGACCGCCCCAATTCGTGCCGTCACACTATCTGAAGATCAGGCGTGGAGAGTTCGGCACCGGAAGTCGCTCGCCTTCAATTATCGATCGTCGCCTTACTATGAGTTCTATGCCGCGCAGTTGGATAATGTGCTTGAGAAGCCCACCACTGGCCTGGCCGATATCACCGTGGCAAGCATGAGGCTGATGGCCGAAATGCTGGAGACTCCTGTAGAAATCGTGCGGCTGTCGCACCGGATACCGGATGCCGGGAGTGAGCTCCATTCAATCTCCTGGATCGCGTCGCTGGACGCAGCCCAAAAGGCTTCGGGGCAGAAGGGCGGGGTAATCGACGGACGCGACTGGAGCGCACACGCCGTCGAGTTGTTCGACAGACTCGTTTACCGGCAGGTCTTCCCGGGCTTTGTGTCAGGTCTTTCAGCACTGGACTTGATTCTGAATCGGGGGCCGATCGCTCGTGAGCTGCTTGATGAAATCGGTCGAAATGTCAGGTTGCGCGCCTGATCGATGGCGCCTGGGTGTGCCATTTTGGTAGCGAATGGGCCGTTGATGATAAAGCACCGTACAGTTTTTGGGACGCCGATACCATCACAGAACCCCCGCAGGTGGAGCGGCGTTGATTTGCGCGAATGGCATTCATTTTGTGTTAGAAAGGGCATCCCTCTCAGCTAATCCGACAGTCCATGCGTCAGTTGATGCGCTCGAAAATTCACAAGGCAACCGTCACGGAGGCCGACGTCAACTATGTCGGCAGCGTGACGATAGACGCCGATCTAATGGAGTTGGCCGATATCTGGGAGTGGGAGAAGGTCCTGATCGTTTCAAATACGTCTGGTGCCCGACTCGAGACATACGCAATACCCGGTGAACGCGGGAGTGGCGACGTCTGCATTAACGGTGCGGCCGCCCACCTTGTGAAGCCAGGTGACGAGGTGATCATTATGTCGTTCGAGATGTCGGAAACACCTGTCGAGCCTACCGCAATTCTCGTTGATGGCGACAACAAGTTTGTTCGCTACCTCGGTCCAGAGGTTTATAAGGACAAGGTGATCAGCGTTTCGTGATCGTTGACCGGTTGGCGCAGACGTTCTCAGCATTCGACTGTGGGACTGATTCTGCTCAGCCCGCGCCGGCCCGGATCTCAAACTGTCTAACAGAAAAGGCCGCATCCTGTCTTGTCGACAGAATGCGGCCAATGCGGTCCGGACGGGACTCGAACCCGCGACCTCCGGCGTGACAGGCCGGCGTTCTAACCAAACTGAACTACCGGACCAATTCGGCGGGCCATTGCCCTCGTTCAGTGCTGCAATTTACTTGAGCGGCGAAGCCTAACGCAAGCTAACCGCGCAGGTTTCCTGTGCGGTTAGATCTTCAGCGATACCCACGGTGGGTCTTGACGCTGGTCCTTGTAGTGTTTGGCGAGGGCCGTTCTTCTTTCATATGCCTCGCGAACAAGTCTCACGTCTTCGACGAAGTGGGCCAGTTCGTTTAGTCGAAGGGCCTGCGGTCCATCTACGAGGGCGGTGGCCGGGTTCGGATGAAAGTCAATCAGCACCATGTTTGCGCCGGCGATAATCCCTTGAGCCGTGGCGTGCAGGATGTCTTCTATGCCGTCTGGACCTGTCGAGCGAACGCCGACCGAGTGCGAAGGGTCAACGCAGACCGGCATACGCGTGAGGCGTTTGACCACGGGAATGTGGCCGAAGTCGACGAGGTTTCGATGGGGTGCCGCGGTTGCTGATTTGATGCCGCGCAAACAGAAGACAACCCTTGCGTTGCCTTCTGAGGCAAGATACTCGGCGGCATTCAGGGACTCCCCAAGGGTTATGCCGAATCCACGCTTGAAGAGTACCGGATAGTTCGACTGGCGGCCCACGGCCTTAAGCAGTTCGAAGTTCTGTGTGTTGCGCGTTCCGATCTGGAGCATGACTCCGGTCGGGGCGCCGCTCGCCTCAAGTGCGCTGTCGATCTCCCCGATCTGACTCTCATGGGTGATCTCCATTGCGATCACCCTGATGTCGTATCTACCGGCAAGATCAAAAACATACGGCAGGCAAGAAGCCCCGTGTCCCTGGAACGAATAGGGGTTTGTGCGAGGCTTGTATGCCCCCATCCGCGTGCAGTCCAGGCCGTTCTCGCGAAGGGCCGCCATCGTAGCGGCGACGTGTTCGCGGTTATCCACCGCGCACAAGCCCGCAAAAATGTTGAGGTTGTCCTGCCCGAAGCGAACCCCGTTGTACGTGAACCCTACGGCTCTCGGACTGTCGTCGTGGCGTCCAAGGATGCGATAGGACTCTGAGATACGGATGGCGCGATCAACGCCTGGCAGGGCTTCGATCTCCGTCGCGTCCAGCCTGGAGGTGTCTCCTAGCAGGTACAGCTCTGTAAGAGTGCGCACCTCGCCCTCCACGACATGCTTCATCAGGTGGACGCCCGGAAGGGCGGAGAGCACTGCCATGGTCTCGTAGAGCTCCGGAGAGTCCTCTTCGATGTCAGCGTGAAGGATAACGACCATGCGGCCAGAGGGCTGGTGAACGCCCAAAATACGCTACCGGACGCGTCTCATCCCTGGTTTCGGTCCGCCCTTGCGATTCTGCCGAGATATTGCGTTATCTTTAGGAAACTCAATAAGTAACGGAGTTCCGGTGTCATCATGTCTCTCGTATCTCGGGGCGTTCGCCTCACCTGGGTATACGCCCTTCTGATCGTGCTGAATATCGCGGTCCTTGTGGTCCTTTCAGCGATCTAGCGCGGGCTAGGCAGCTCGGCGCATCTCTCCGGGCTGGTCATTGCCGGCCGACTTATCCCTCGACTGCTTGGCGTCGTCTCCTCTCGGGTCCACGGCCTTAGCCGTGGATGCCCTGGTGGCGGCGGCCTGGGCGTATAACATCGCCGAGCGAACAACGACCACGACGAGCGAAACGGCGACGGCTGCACTGAATCCGCGGATCAGCGCAGTTTCGATCTGCGCCCCTGTAAGCAGCTGAAGCGCAAACAGGATCAGGCCGGCAGATCCTCCCAGGTTCAGTACCGGTGCGACTAGAGCGGTATTTTTGCCTGACTGAGTCAAGTCATTGTCACCTACAGACGGCCGTTGAGGGCCAACGGTTTGCCAAGATAGCTTGAGGTCGGTGTCGAGGTTGGCGTCAGGGTTGTGTTGTATGAACGCGGGACCCGGTCGTGGTTGAAGTACCGAGCCAGCTCGTCTCGCGAATACCACTGGTCAACATTGACCGCGTCAGCAGCAAGTCGGGCCGGAGAGAAAACGTGCACGCCGGCCAGGGCACCTGGCGCATTCGAGGCAAAGTAAACCGTCCGCCGCGTCTCCGTAAAGAAATCGGCCAACCTACCGGGTTGCTCAAGCGCGTCGAGGTGCGTAATCGCCAGTGCATCGACGCTGGCCCCCGATTTTTCAAGCAATTTCGCGGTTGCCTTCAGGTCGTTTCTGACGTCCACGACCAGGTGCGTCG
>JANQRN010000320.1 GCA_028284545.1 Rhodothermales bacterium
ACCCTTTCGCTCATACTGGATGTTGGCGCCCGCGATCTGATAGGAGAGGACTGAGTTAGACGGCGTAACGTCGGAGCGCCGGATGATGCCCGACAGCGACATCGTGTGGATCTCGCCGTTCACACTCAGCATTCGCTCGCCCGATATCAACAGGTTGCCGGCGGCATCTGTGCTGTCGACGATTACGGTCATGGTCCCGCGCAAGAGGTCACTCTGGACTGATTCGTTCTTGCTTGAAGCGTCCTTCTTGAAGCGCGCGTCGAGACCAAACGTCCCGTCGAGGCCTCCGCCGTTACTGAGGTTCGCGTCGCCGCCGACGCGCGAATCGGATTGGTTCTTCCAGCCGCTCGCGCGCGATGCGGAGGTGCGCTCCGCGAGTACCACAGTGATAATGTCCCCAGTCGCGGCGGCGCGATAGTCTGCAAACATCGACTGGCCAGCTGCCGGGCTATATGCTGCGCCACCGACTCCGATGGTCAGCGCAAGTGCGCCCGTTCGAACAAATGAGAATCTCTTGCTGAGTGTCATTAATCTGTTGTTGGTCATAGTGTTGCGACCCAGCGCACGAGTGTAGCATCAAGGACGACTACACGATAGTTGGTTCGGAATTCCGTGTTCCGCGCGCGGATTTCATCGCCCACGGCTGCGTCTTCTCTCACGACTACCGGAATTCGTAACGTCACGTCACCTCGTTGATGGACCATGGTGACGGCCGCGCCGCGTTGCAAAACGGGTCTTGTTGTGGTGGCCGTTACCCTGATGAGGGCACCCGCCGAAAGATTCACCGTAGCGATCAGTTCACGATGTATAGCCGCAGTCACGAGGTCGCGATAGCGTGCGTATTGGTGACCACTTTGCGTGACATCGTGCAGCGCGGGCGCAATACTGGACGCCAGCATGGTTTCGCCACGGGGGAGAGGGTCAGTCAGGACGGCAAGCGTATCGAAATGCGAGACGTAGACGGTCGCCCATCCTTCTTCGTCAGAGGCTCCGCTATGAAGGCGTAGGCGCGTCGTTCCACGTGGAATCTTGTCGGGTACGTTGACGAACCCTGCGACCAGTTCAGGTGTCGCCGCTGCGGAGATGCTGAGGTCGCGAATCGCGACGCACAAGATTCCGCCATGCGTCGGAAACGTGGACTTCAGGAGTTTGTGAGCAGCCGTTGCCACAGCTTCTGAGGTGGGGTCAGCGTCAGTCGGAGCCTGACACGGTGTGTTGTTGCCGAAACCGACTAACGGCAGCAGCGAGAATAGTAGGCCCAGGGCTGCCATTTCTAGCGCTTCAGGTTGTTGGTCGTTTGCAGCATCTCATCGCTCGCCGAGATCATCTTGGAGTTGATCTCGTACGCCCGCTGCGCGGTGATGAGGTTGACCATTTCCTGGACGACGTCAACATTGGACGACTCCAGGAAGCCTTGGACGAGGACGCCCAGGCCCTCTTCACCGGGCGAGCCAATCGTTGGCTCACCGCTAGTTTGACTCTGTTCGAAGAGATTCCCACCCAGGGGCAGCAGGCCGCTCGGGTTGGCAAATTGCGCGAGTTCGAATTGGCCCAGATCGACAGGGTCGGGTTCGCCCTGCAGTCTCGCCGAGAGAAGACCGTCCTGACTGATGTGAATCTCGATTGCCTCAGGTGGAACGCTTATTCCCGGCTCGACCTGCAGGCCAGTTTGCGTGACGATATTGCCGTCAGCATCGAGGGCGAGGGTTCCGTCGCGGGTGTATGCGAGGCTGCCATCAGGCCGCAGGACCTGGAGGAACCCTTCGCCTTTCACCGCGAGGTCGAGTGAGTTTCCAGTCTGCGTCAGCCCACCCTGCGTGAAGGTCCTTACCGTCGAGATCGCAGTAGCGCCGTGCCCAATCTGGAGCGATGACGGTTCAATTCCCGAACCGGCTTCGCCTTCTGCTCCAGCCTGTACAGACTCGTAGAGAAGGTCGTGGAATACCACAGACTGCTTCTTGAAGCCCGTTGTATTCGCGTTCGCCAGGTTGTTGGCAATATTGTCAACGCCTGTTTGCTGTGCGCCCATACCAAGGGCTGCCGTTCGAAGGGCTCGTAACATATTGTAATACTTGAGAGTACTTGTGCGGAAACGGTGGTGGCCCCGCCGGATTAGTATGCACCCAGGTCACGCGTTGCGCGTTGCAACGCCTCATCGATTGACCGTAACGTTCGCTGCTGTGATTCGAACAGGCGCGACGTTGTAATCATATCTGACAGCTCCGTCATCGCGTTCACGTTGCTGAGCTCGATGTAGCCCTGTTTGATCTGAAGGTCTTCCATCTCTTCGGGCTCAGCTGTCGCGACGAATGTCGCGCCGTCAAGCTGCTCGATACTCGACGCATCGGCGAAACTGACAACACGTAGTTGGCCAATCTGCTGCGCGCCCGCCGAAATGTGCCCCGATGGCGAGATGACGATGTCGTCAGCGTCCAGAGGAATCGCCAGCGGGCCGTCTGCGCCCTGGACTTTGTGGCCGCCCGTTGATATCAAGTTGCCTTCTGTGTCCCGCGAAAACCTGCCGGAACGGGTATAGAGATCCGTTCCGGTCTGAGCATCCTGTACGACGAAGTAGCCCTGACCGATGATTGCTGCGTCCAGCTTCCGGTCGGAGAACTCAACAACGCCCTCGGCATGATCGACCTGTTCAGCGAGTTGGCGATCTGAGTACGGGATTCCGTCTTCACCTACCCGTGCTTCGAGCATTGACTCGAACACGCGGTTCCGGCGAAAACCGACAGTGCCGACGTTTGCGAGGTTGTTCGCCGTGACTTCCTGGCGACGCACGAGTGCTGTCATCGCCGAGGCGGCGTTCCGAATTCTTTCTAGCATCGAATACTTGACCAGAAATAATGTTGGTCCAATCGCTGCATATCAAACGGTCTGCCAAACGTCCAAAGGCAGTGGCGCGTTTATGATTCGACGTGCTGGAGGCAGTCAGGCCCATTTTGGCCTGGACGTCGCCTTGGATTACTGATCGCGATTGAATTGGAAGTAGGGCATCATTTTCCCCAACGACAGCGGGGCTACCGGCAAACCTTTCGCTTGGTGCCGGCATCGGCCCCTGCATTGTCTATCAGACATCAGGAGTAATGACAAAGGAACAGCAGGAAAAGATCATCGAAGCCATCGAGGCGGACCAGCTTGAAAGCGCGTTGGCGGCCGTTTCCGAACTTGAAGAAGGCGAGGCGGGCTCTGCGGAGTTGACGACCGCACAGCGCACCGATCTACTGATTCTGAAAGCGACCATCTACCTGCGCCAGGAAGAGTACATGGCGGCGGTCTCGATTCTGAATGACGTCGTGGAGGAAGAGCCGGGAAATCCAGTCGCGCTACTGATGCTGGGTACCGCGCTTGCACAGATCGATCAGGACGAAGACGCTCGTCGCGTTTTTCGCGTCGTATCTCGGCTGGCCGACGATCCGTGGGCAGCAGAGGCCAGGAGCGCGCTCGCGGCACTTGGCGATGATCAAGACCTTCGCAAAACCAGACTTTCTATTGTCTGCAGCGCCGGATTGGACTCATTCGCGCTGCCCATGCTCCCAATTCTCGAACAGCAATACGAACTGCGACTGTACACGGTCGCCAGCACGCGTGACGTGGCCGAGGCACTTGAATGGGGAGATGTGTGTTGGTTTGAGTGGTGCGACGACTCTCTGGTCAAGGCAAGTCAGCGCTTGGAGAAGCAGGCTGCCGTCATCTGTCGCATCCATAGCGACGAAGTCTTCACCGACATGCCCAGGTCGGTCAACTGGGAATTTGTTGATGAGATCGTATTCGTCGCCGAGCACGTCAGGGAGATCTTCGACGCCAGCGTCAACGGTGAGACAGCAAGGCACCGAGTGATCCACAATGGGGTCCAGACGTCGAGGTACAGTTTTCGTGATCGGGCGCCCGGCTTCAATGTCGGATACCTGGGGCACGTCAACTTCAAGAAGAACATGCCACTGGCACTACAGATCATCAAGGCGCTTGTGACGCGCGACGATCGATACCAGCTTCATGTCGCTGGCGCGTTCCAGGACCTGCGCGACCGCATCTACTTTGATCACATGGTATCCAAGCTGGATCTGGCAGGCAACGTTATCTATACGGGATGGTCTGACGACGTCAATTCGTGGCTCGAAGACAAGGACTACATTCTGTCGACAAGTGTATTTGAGCCCTTTGGAATGTCCATCGCCGAGGCAATGGCCAAGGGCATCAAGCCCGTAATTCACAACTGGCCCGGCGCCGATGGGGTATACCCGGAAGAGGTCCTCTTCTCGACAATCGACGAGGCGGTAGAGATGATTGTCGCCGAGAAATATCAGTCAGCGCTCTACCGCGCGTTCATTCAGGACCACTACGAGCTTTCCAAGTGCGTCGACGAGTTCAGTCTCGTCGTAGATCAATTGGCCCGACGCGCAGCGCCTGGTGTGCAACTTGCGGCGTGAAGTGGTGGTCAGGGAGGGAATTGAACCCCCGACACATGGATTTTCAGTCCATTGCTCTACCAACTGAGCTACCTGACCTTGCATGTGATCTTCGGCGCGTCATCTTCGGCGCGTGATCTTCGCGAGGGCCGAGAATATAAGACCCTTGAAATCGAAAACGCTACTCCTTGCGGGGTGATCCCCACATGAGCTTCGATCTAAGGGTTTCGAAGTATGTCTGCCCGGGGAATGCCACCAGTCGGACCACGCGCTCAGCTTGCGAGACCCGGATCCCGGCACCGTTGCCGGTGACAAAGAAGCTGCGGCCATCAATGGCGACCACGTACGGTTGCTGCGCACCGCGGACCGAAACCGAGATCTGCGCTGACATCGGAATGACGATTGGACGCTCTGTCAGCGAATGAGGAGCAAGGGGCGTGATCGCGAGACACTCAGAGCCAGGGGCGATGATCGGACCACCGGCCGAGAGGTTGTACGCCGTCGACCCAGTCGGGGTAGCGATGATCAGGCCGTCGGCCCAGTAAGAGTTCA
>JANQRN010000324.1 GCA_028284545.1 Rhodothermales bacterium
AGCAACGACTGCCCAGACGCTGCCTCCAACGATCGCCATCGATCCCGCGAGTAGTCCAGGCGGTCCAGCGTGTCGTCTCCAAGCAGACGGAACGCGCGCGACATGCCGTGAGAACTGCCGCGGGTATGCGGAAGCGGGAACTGTTCGACGAGCGTAGTTGCTACACCAGCCTCCGCCAGGTGCAACGCCGCCCACGACCCGATGATGCCTCCTCCGACGACACAAGCCGTCAGCTCCCGATTACGACCCATGACATCAATGTGCGATCATCTGACAGGCTCATGAGTTCGGCGGCCGTCAACGTCATCGCTTTGAGCTGGTCAGCGTTCAACACTCCGGCCTCACGCCAGCTATACAGCTGAAGAAAGGTCCGCCTGTCAATCATGTTTCACCTCCGCCTGACAGCGCCAGTGTACTCAGAATCTGGCACAGCTTCACCACCGGAGGTACAGCTGTCTACCTGATGACGGTTAGCGGCACGATCGAATCAGCTCCATCCGCAGTCACTCGCACGAAGTAGGCACCTTCGACAAGTTCGCGGATGTCAATTTCGAGCGCATGCGTTCCAGGGGAAAGGTAGCCCGCAAAAGGCGTCAACACGCGTCGGCCGAGGACATCAAAAACGACCACCTCAGTATCTGCTGCGGTACGTAGCTCGACGTTCATCGCTGTAGAGAATGCCGCCGGGTTCGGATAACTCGGCTCTACACCCAAAAGCGATGAAGTACGGCCCGGCGAATCGACACCCGTTGCACCCGGCGATGAAATCTCAAACACGTACGCAGCACCAGCGGTTTGATTCGCCGCGAAAGCGCCAACGACTGCCACCGTGTCATCGAGTGCAACGGTCTTTCCAAACTGGTCGCCTTCAGCTGCGTTTTCGGCCGTGAGTTTGGATTCTTGCATCCAGCTCACGCCGTCAAATCGAAAAATGTACGCAGATCCCGACGCGCTGCCGCCGTCGTCGTCCGCAAATGCCCCGATCAGGGCGAGCTCACCGTCAAACGCGACAGACATGCCAAACCGGTCCTGTTGTTGTCCATCCGCCGCGACCAGCTTCTGCCCCGCTACCCAACTTGTCCCATTGAAAACGAAGAAGTGCGCTGCCCCTGCCAAGTCGGCGACTTCATTGTCAGCCGACGTACCAACCAGGAGGCTGTCGCCCTTGAGTGCCACGCTTCCTCCGAAAAGGCCCGTGACCGGCGGGCTCGGTGCGACGAGTCGTGCGGTTCGTTGCCAGGCTGTACCATCGTATTGATAGGTGTACGTCGCGCCTGCCTGAACAACACCACCTTCGCTCTCCGTCCAAGCGCCTACTGCAGCGTGTTGCCCGCTAATCGCGACCGTTCTGCCGAAGTCCGCAAGATTTTGCGGCACGTCGGCCAGCAGCCGAGCTTCGAAATTCCAATCGGTTCCGGCTAACCTGAAGACGTATGCCGATTCATTCAGGCCAGGCGCGCCCACAATCGCCACGCCGGCATCGATAGCCACACCCGATCCGAAGTTACCGTTTTGCCACAGCGTGTCGGGGCTAAGTGTGGCGGATTCCCGCCAGTCACTTCCGTCGTAATCGAAAACGTACGCGGCTCCAACTGATGGCGAACCGTCGAACACACCAGGAGCGCCCACGAGAATCCGTTCACCCGTCGTAGCCACGCTGAACCCGAATTGGCCCTCCGAAGCAGCGGCACCGGGGGTGAGTTTTGCTTCTTCGACCCAGGTACTCCCGTCGTGCCGAAAGACGTAAGCCGCCCCTACACCATTACCCCGCTCACTGTCGAACGGGGCACCCACAACAGCCACGTTACCATGGACTGAGACGCTTGCACCAAAGCTGCGAGGTTCAACGACATCCGCGGAAACCAGCGTAGTCTGACTTTGGGCCTGTGCGTGCGCGGTCCAGGAAAGCGCGGCGACAATAGTCAGAGCCAATCGATTGGGAGAGCGACGGACAGCTGGATGACTCATGGACAAAACCTCGACGACAGCGGTTCGTGAATACACGTCTTCTGTACTCCGAATACCGAGAAACAAGGGCGAATCGGATCATCACGACTTTCAGTCGCGCCGCAATCTCCCGCGCAGGGCATCGACGTCCAGAGGTGGATCTCGCCGATGCATCATCCGGTGACAATTGGCGCATACGATGATGACTTCATTGCTGGCGGACGGTGGCTGGTGAAAGTCGATGTAATCGGCTCCGATCGCGCCATACGCCTCTTCGAAGTTGAAGCCGCACACGTCGCAGTTGTATCCGCGCTGGGTCGCCACCTCGCGGGCAAGCGCGTGATGCTTAATGAAATGCCGACGCTCATCCAGCGACCTTCGTGCTTCGCTATAGTCTTCGTGAACTGAGCCGCCGAGCGGCGCCATTACGTCGCTTTCGTTGATAGCGAGTGCGTCGCGAATAATCAGGTAAAGATGACTTGTGCATACGGCGATGTACATGCCACGATTCGTGCGCAGCTCTTCGTCCGGCGTGCCCAGGCCTCGCAACGAGAACGGATAGTGTTTCGGCTCGCGAACAGTTAGTTCGCGCCGGATGGCGTCGCGGTAATCCCTGGTCAACTGCTGCACACGAATCGGCGCAGAGAATGGCGTGTAACCTGTCAGCTCCACCTTGTAGTACGGGGCGCGATCAGACCACTCACCCGTCCGGGGCGGCGCGTCGCTGACCTCGCGGTAGCCTCCTCGCACCCTTGACTCGCCCACCACGCGCGTTTCGGTGGCACCCTCACCCCACGAGTCGCGAAAGAAGTGCAGGACGCGATCTCCCGGCGCAACCTGGCGCATCAGGTGATACCGGTCAACACCACCCCGGTCACGGGACGGTGACCACAGCAGGCTGCCGCACTCCCAGCCAGGCCCACCCCGGCCATGCTCGCGGCCAGTCACCTCGATCCAGATGTTGTCGCTAGTAGCCATGAAGCTCGCGTAGTTGACGCGAACCTACGCACTTCACGTCAGCGCATCAACGTGGCGTGACGAAATGGTGATCCACAACAGTACACTAGAGTTCCTGGCGTTGTATATACATTCTCGACGTCATTGCTGACCCTATTCAGATTGCTACATCCTCATGTCGTGAAGCCGACCAAAATGACAGCGGCAGACGTAATCGCCGAGCTAAAGCTGGTGCCGCTCGAGCCAGAGGGAGGCTACTATCGGGAAACGTACAGATCCGTGGTGGACTGTTCTCCTGGCGGGATCTACGCGGGGCGGCGATCCGCAGGTACTGCGATCTTTTACCTGCTGACGCCAAATACGTACTCCGCGGTACATCGGCTCCCGGGGGACGAGGTATACCACTTCTACCTGGGTGACCCCGTAGAGCTAATACTGCTCCACCCGGATTCGTCGAGCGAGGCCGTCACGCTCGGTCACGATCTCGAAACGATGCACGTTCAGTTTGTGGTCCCCGGAGGAACCTGGCAGGGGTCGAGTCTCGTCTCAGGTGGGGCGTGGGCGCTGATGGGTACGTCGATGTCCCCGGGTTTCGATTTCGCAGACTTTGAGGCCGGGAGCACGGAGTTGTCTGCACGCTACCCGACGCGCACAACCCAGATCCAGAGACTGCTGCCGTAGCATGCCGATCAAATGGAGGAATCCTGCTTGACGACGCAAGATCCACACGATCACGAACCAATACGCGACGAAGTCCAGGCACTGGCGCGGGAGAACGGGATTAACGAAGCGTTTGTGGCGCAGCTGGTCGACGAATTCTACACACGCATTCGCGCCCACGAGTCGCTTGGCCCCATATTCGAAGGCGCAATCGGAAACCGATGGGACGCCCATCTGTCGAGGATGAACCGCTTCTGGCGCGCCATCACGCTGTACACGGGAGAGTATTCGGGGCGGCCAGTCCCCGTCCACAAGAAGCTCGCGGGCGTCACAGACGCGCACTTCGACCAGTGGCTTGCGCTGTTCGAAGAAACGCTCGACGACGTCGCCCCCAACCAGTTTGTAGCTGACCACTTCGCCGGAAAGGCAGCGGCAATCGCCACGAGCCTCCGACTGGCGATGTTTCACGATAAGACGGGGCCTTCGCCGCGCTAACGCTCTTGAAGATCCTATCGTATTCTCAATCCACCTCACGCGACTAGCCAATCCCACGGCCACCATGAATCGTCGATCCTACATTCTCACGTTCGGAAGCGTGTCGCCAGTTGCCGCCCTGGTCCTTGCGTTGACTATCACATCGCCGGTGCACGCTCAGGTGACGGCTGAAGAAGACCTCGCGACCATCCGGAACTTCGTTCAGATTTCTGACGATCTTGCGACGTCAGGCCAGGTGGCCTATGATCAGATCGCCTCGATCAAATCGGCTGGGTACGAGGTTGTTGTCAACCTCGCGCCGGCGAGCGTGACGATGAACGAGCTCGAGGGATTCCTTGTCGCGGAACAGGGAATGACCTACGTACAGATCCCCGTGTCGTGGTCAGAACCAAGCCTCAGGGACCTGAAGCAGTTCTTCTCGGTGATGAAAGCCAATGAAGACCGGAAGGTCTTCGTCCATTGCTTCGCCAACATGCGGGCCTCGGCGTTTACGTATCTGTATCGAACCCTCGTTGCCGGCGATCCTGAGGATGCGGCACTGGCTGACATGAACGCGGTCTGGGATCCGGATGACGTTGAACAGTGGGCCGAACTCATCGCGACTGCGAAAGAACGCGCCTCTGCGCGAGATGGAGGTTGACGAGTATGTTTACTTTTCGACTTGGCGTGACAGCGATCCTTGCAGCAGCCGTCTTCACGCTCCCGCCACGAGCAAGAGCCCAGTCCGCAGTTACCGCCGCCGACATCGAGCTACGAAACGGAATCGCCTTTGCGCTCGGATCATCAACCCCTTTCTCCGGCGCCGCGACTCGCTCCTTCCCTGACGGTCAGGCAGCCACGACAACGACCTATGTAAACGGGATCCGCGTAGAGAAACGAAACTGGCACCAAAACGGCATGCTTTCCTCCCACACGGTGTACGACGGCGAAGGCCAGATTGCCGGGACCATGAGGCATTGGGACGGGAACGGCACTCTGCGCGAATCGCACGCATGGGTTGCGGGAAAAGAGAACGGTCAGTCTCACATCTATGACCACAGAGGCAACCTGGTGAAGTCAGGCTCCTGGACCGATGGTGTACGCCACGGGGAAGAAGTCTGGTACTACACCAATGGGGCGGTGCGATGGACTACCATGTTTGATCGCGGCAACCGGACGGGCGTCTGGATTCAGTATGGAGAAAACGGAAAGTTGCTTACCCGATCTACCTGGGAGAGTGGCAAACTCGTGTCGCGGGGCTAGGCCGACGCGACGGCCCGTACATTTCTTGCATCGGCGTCTGGGTCGCTGTAGACTGGTCGCATGGCCCTTCCTCGACTACCCCTACTGGGACCGCTCCTCGTTCTAATCAGCGTCGCAGCCTGCCAGTCCCCCGCCCCGCCCGCGTCGTACCTCCTCAGCGAGGCTGACCTTGCGGACTACGAGCAAAACCTGAACCACGCTGCCCTAATCTCCGACTGGAGCGAGGAGTTCTATCACCGCGGAATGGTCACCTACCGTAACGCGTGTTACGACTGCCATGGAAACCTGGAGCAGCTGGGCTCGATCCCCAACTCACGGCAATTCTGGAACGAACCGTTCAAGAACGGATCCGACCCGCACGCAATGTACCAGACGCTGACGCGGGGCTTCGGGCTCATGCCTCCGCAGGTCCGCCTCTCTCCCCGCGAGAAGTACGAAGTCATTCATTTCATCCGGGAGGAGTTCATCAAGGAATACAACCCGGACCAATACTTCGAGATCAGCGATAGCTGGCTCGCCTCTCTCCCGGCCGGTGATACGCTGGGACCAGATCCTCAACCATACGAGCCGTGGGCCGAAATGGACTACGGAAGTTTCTTGATGCGGACGTACGAGTTGGCCGACTCAAGCGACCCGCCCCGCGAGATTTCGGGTGGACGGAGTCCGCTGCCCAACGAGGACTACCGGAACCTCAACTTCGCGTACAAGGGAATCGCGATGCGACTTGATGGAGGCGATGGCGGTGTGGCAGCGGGGAGTGCCTTTGCGCTCTTCGACAACGATTTGCTCCGATTCACAGGTTTTTGGACCGGCGCCGGCTTCATCGACTACGAAGACATCCTCCTGAACGACCGGCACAATATATACCCCCGCACCGTCGGCGAGGTACAGGTCGAGAATCCCATAACACCAGGCTGGGCAAATCCCGCCTCGGGTAGCTACAGAGATCCACGATTCCTTGCCGTCGACGGTCGCCGATTCGGACCGCTTCCCCGCGAGTGGGCGCACTACAAAGGATTGTACTACCATGGCCAACGTGTCGTCATAGAGTACACAGTGGGCGACACACACGTGCTCGAGTCGTATGACCTCGAAACCAGTCTCAACGACGATGTAGCACATCCCGTGATTAGCCGCACGCTGAATGTGACACCGCAAGCCGGCTCGTCGTCCCAACTGACGATGCGCATCGCGCCCACTGTCACTGCCGTTGCGATATCGCAGAGCGCATCTGGAAGTCAACCTGAACACCGCGTTGAGGACGGCTTCCACGTCCTCAACTTCCCAAACGACACGGCAACCCGCGTACAAGTCTGGATGTCTGCGTCCGGGACTGGCGCCCAGGCTGTCCTTGACTCGCGCGCATCGGCCGCCGATCCGCCGAAGGATCTGACTGCCTTTACTACCGGCGGACCTGCCAATTACGAGCAGGTGCTGACATCGCCAATCATCCCGGGCGAGGACACTGGGGCGTATGCGGTGGATGTGCTCACGCTACCTCAGGACAACCCGTGGAAAAGTCGAATGCGCCCGACGGGCATTGACTTTTTTGAGGGTGGCGACGCCGCGGTCGTGAGCACCATTGACGGCGAGGTCTGGCGACTAGACGGCCTTACGAAGAAGCGAGGTGACATCGAGTGGCGTCGCATCGCCACGGGTTTGTTCCAACCCCTTGGCATCAAGATCCGCAACGGCGAGATCTTCGTTGGCTGCCGGGATCAGATCGTCGTCCTGCGGGATCTCAACGGCGACGGCGAGACAGACTACTACGAGAGCTTCAACAATGACCACCAGGTCACCGAACACTTTCACGAGTTTGCGATGGGGTTGCAGACTGACGACGATGGCAACTTCTACTATGCAAAAAGCGCGCGTCACGCACGCACCCCGCTCGTTCCACAGCACGGCACGTTGATTCGAGTAAGCGCCGACGGCGATCGTTCCCAGATTATCGCCAACGGGTTCCGTGCCGCTAACGGTGTGGCCCTCAATCCAGATGGATCGTTCATCGTTACGGATCAGGAGGGGCACTGGAACCCAATGAACCGAATCAACTGGGTCGAAGAGGGTGGGTTCTACGGTAACATGTTCGGTTACGGCGCACCGGCGGATTCGTCGGATGATGCCATGCAACCACCGCTGCTGTGGATCGACCAGCGTGTCGACCGTTCCCCTGCGGAGCTGCTCTGGGCCGACAGCGATCGCTGGGGACCACTCAACGGCGCACTTCTGAGTCTGTCATATGGTTACGGCAAGATCTTCGTTGTGATGCCGCAGCAGACGAGGGGCGTCCGCCAGGGCGCAATTGTGGAACTTCCGGTGCCGCAGTTCCCGACGGGCATCATGCGTGGACGATTCAACCCGGAGGACGGCCAACTCTATGTCGCGGGCATGTCCGCCTGGGCGACCAAT
>JANQRN010000325.1 GCA_028284545.1 Rhodothermales bacterium
CCTCTCGCGAACGACAAGCCGAATGCCGAACAGCCTACGATGTACTCTGCTGCTGGTTGCCGTGATCGCTGGATGCGCGGCAGAAGGCACCAAAACACCGACAGACGGCGAGTCGAACCAGGCGACTGCGGTTGACCCGAATGCTGAAGGTACTGGGGATGCGGCCAGGCCGATAGCGTTGTTCTTCGGCGACAGCATTACGGCGGGCTACGGGCTCGATGCTCGTGATGCGTTTCCTGCCCTCGTGCAGCGCAAAGCCGACTCAGCGGATTTCTCCATCGAGATCGTAGCTGCCGGCAGCTCCGGGGAGACAAGCGCCGGGGGACTTCGCCGGATCCAGTGGATGCTTGACCGCCCGCTTGACGTGTTCCTGTTGGAGCTGGGCGCGAATGACGGACTCCGCGGCGTCCCGATCGCTGATATCCGTCGGAACCTGCAGGCTATCCTGGACTCGGTATCCACGCGTCACCCCGATGCGCGTTTGATCGTCGCGGGCATGCGGATCCCGCCGAACATGGGCCGTACGTACACAGAGTCCTTCCATGCCCTGTTTCAGGAACTCGCCGAGGCCAACGATGCCGAGTTGATACCGTTCTTGCTGGATGGCGTGGCTGGCGACCCTGACCTGAACCTTCCAGACCGCATTCACCCGAACAAGCGGGGCCATGAGATCCTTGCGCGCACGGTCTGGGAGACCCTCCGGAAGGACAATTGAGTGGTCGGCGCAGCGGCTGACAACGTCATAGTATCCGTACCAGTGCGCCCACGAGCGCGATCACGAAAAGCACAACGCCGGCAAAGGCGGATAGGAGCACAGCTGCAATCGTGACCGGATTTGCGAGCCGCAGGAATCCGGCAGCGCCAAGGATAGTCCCCTTCGCATCGAAACCTGACCTGCCCACCTGGTAGAGCGAACGCAGTAGCTTGATCGGATGCGGTCGCCCACCTCTGGATTCCGCTACGATGGCCTTGACTCCGGCGCCGCCAACGGACGCGTGGCCGAGCAGCACGTCGGGAATCGCTACAAGGTCGGTCAGCATCTTGCTGAACACGAACAGGATGACGCCCGGGCCCAGGAGCAGCACGAGCGCGATCAGGCTGATCGCGATCACCCAACCGGCGGCAGACTGCGGCATCAACCACAACAGCCAGACACAAAGTCCTGCCGTGCAGCTTGCTGTCGCAAGTCGCCAGGAGGTACGTACGACCGGTTGCGCGAGTGCGGCAACGCGGGCGAGTGCGCGGCTGTCGACTGTGCTTTCCGGCGCGTCATCCGGCGTGGTGCCCGGAGTGTCGACCGGACTGTTATCGGGGCTGGCTTTGGTCACGGTTCCGATAGGCACTAAGGATATGGTCCTTGATCTCCATCAGGTATGCGAACGCGGCATCGTGGTCGTTGGCGATGCGACCATCGAGAATGGCTTCGCGGATCGCCTCTTTCAGCAGTCCCACCTCTTTCCCGGGAGCGAGGTGAAGTTTCTCCATTATTTCGAGTCCGTCGACCGGCGGCTGGAAGTTGCGTATTCGATCCTTTTCTTCGACCTCGATCATCTTCGCGTCCACCAGGTCGAAGGCGCGCAGGTAGCGTCGAACTCTCCGCGGGTTTCGCGAGGTGATGTCGGCTCGCACGAGTGTCATGAGGTCCTCTACGTCGTCGCCCGCATCAAACAGCAGCCGCCGGACGGCCGAGTCGGTGACAGCCTCATCGACCAATGCCACTGGGCGATGGTGCAGGCGAACGAGCTTCTGCACGTACTTCATCCGGTCGTCACGCGGCAGCTTGAGGCGGCGGAAGAGGCCCGGAACCATGCGTGCGCCCCGGTCTTCGTGACCGTGGAAGGTCCACCCGGCTCCGCGCTGGAACCGCTTGCACTGGGGCTTGGCGATATCGTGCAGCAGCGCTGCCCAGCGCAGCCAAAGTGTTTCCGACGCCGGCCTTTCGCTCGTTAGGTCCACGAGGTTGTCCACTACCTGAAGGGTGTGGAAGAAGTTGTCCTTGTGGGCTTGGCCTCCTACCGTCTCCACGCCCTGAAGCGCGGAGAGCTCAGGAAAGAAATGATCCAGAATCCCGGTTGCGTGTAGCAGCTTGAACCCCGTTGAGGGCTCGTCGGCCTGCATGATGCGCTGCAGTTCATCGGTGATACGCTCCTGACTCAGGATTGAGACGCGATCAGCCTTCTTGTGCATGGCCTCGAGCGCCGCGGTGTCGATCCCGAAATCGAGTTCAGACGCAAAGCGAACAGCCCGTATCATGCGAAGCGGGTCATCCTCGAAGGTCTGTTCGGGGGGCCGGGGCGTGCGAAGTAGGCGCCGACCAAGATCAGCGATGCCATCGAACGGGTCGAGCAAGGCGCCGACCCCGCCTTCGCCGATGGGCAGTGCCAGCGAGTTGATTGTAAAGTCTCGCCTCAGCAGGTCTTCGTCGAGCGTTCCAGGCTGGACGTTTGGCTTGCGCGAGTCGCTGCGGTAGCTCTCCTTTCTTGCGGCAACAAACTCAAGTAACCGTACCGGGAAGCGTTCAGGATCGGCGAACCGAACGGCCGCCGTCCCAAACTTCGGGTACACGTCTACAGAGCAGTCGCCGAGGGACTTGCCCACCGCTTCCGCCACACGTATCCCGCTATCCGCTTCGCCTGCCGCGCCGACGGTGACGAAGTCTATCTCGTCTGAATCCCGGCCGAGCAGAAGGTCGCGAACAAATCCACCAACGACGTACGCTTCAACGCCGACGTGCTCGGCGATCGCGCCGAGGCGTAGCAGCAACGGTTCGTACGCGCCGACGTCGATCGTTGCAGTTCGGTTTCCCGTCATATCGTGACAATGGCCCGACGTCGCAGCCGGCGCATGATATATTCGGTCAACTGAAGTGACTGCAACGCGGCGGCTATCGATACGGGTGCGCGTTGTTTCTTGAGTACGGAGTCGACGAAGGCCCGAGTCTCAAAACGAACGGCGGGCCCAATCTCTTCCGTTATGCCGTGACGCGTCATGTTGATCCGTTCGTGCGACGATTCTCCGCCAACACTTATGGATGCGTTGTTGTCGCCACGATCAAGATGGAGCAGAGCCAGCGTCCCGTTTTGAAAGCGGATCGAGACACCCAGTGCGGCAACCGCGCCCGACGGGCGACGCACACACTCCGCATCGAGTTTCTGAACATCGCGGCTATCGATCACGGCCAGACACGCGTCGATCCAGTCCACCAACCGGAAAAGGAACTCCTCATCCTGGGTCACGCTAGCGTTGATAGAGACCAATCGTGCGCGCGGCCGAGCAAGCGACCGGATGGACGGCAGCGCGCGAAAGACCGCGCTTGCACCAAGCAGCACGCCGGCTTCTTCGGCCAGCGGGGCCAATCGGCGCGCCTCTGTGATAGACTGCGCTCTCGGCAGATTGACCAGCGTGTGGCATCCCGCCTTCAGGGCCCTGCGGGCGAACTCTATCGTGCGGTGCCCGGCGTCCTCGACGACGACCACATCTCCAGCCGTATGCCCGGTGTCCTGCTCGCTTACCTCATTCCACGTTTCGGCATCGATCACGCGCGTGTCGGCGAACTGTCGGAGTTCGGCCGCGCGGTGCCCGCAGAGGGGGCCATCGCCAACAATTGTCGCGCGCATACCTACCTGGTCTCTATCGGGGTTCGAAGTACTGCCAGACAGTACGCGATATGTCCCGTATCAGTTCGAATCCCTCATTGTTTTCTGTCCAACTCTGGTCGACCTGGTTGTTGGTGATGATGCAGAGCACGTAGTCACCACTCGGGGCGTTTACCAGCAACGCTTCAGACCGCGAGGCGTTTACAGCGCCCTGTTTTGACGCCACTTGCACGGTCGCGGGGATTGATGACACCGCTTCGTCGTCCCAGTACGTTCGCGTCAGGATTCGATACATCTCCTGGCTCGCCTCAGGAGACACAGCCTCACCGTCACGTATCATCACGAATAGCTCGGCCATTTCGCGTGGGGTTGTCTGACCCCAGCCATACCGCTCCCAGTTCTGTCGCCGACCTGGTGTGCGCGAGTTCATCCGCGTCGATTCAAAACCGTTGTCCGACAGCCAGAGATTGATCTGCGAGCCCGTGCCGGCGAGGTGCTGCAACCACAGGCTGGCAGTGTTGTCTGACATTGTGATGGAGAGCAGCATCAGCTTGTCCAGCGAGATCTTCTCGCCAGACTTGAAGCTGCCCAACATATCTTCGCCGGGGTAGTAGAGCGAGTCGTCGTACACCAGGGGAACGACAGCAGCAAGCGCGCCCGACTCGATAGCGGAAAATGTGGTTACCAGAATTGGTACCTTTATCATGCTGGCTGTCGGGAAGAGCGAATCAGCATTGACGCTCGCCTCGCGGCCAGAATCCAGATGTCGCACATAAACCCCAACATCACCGCCGAAATCTGCCACGCGATTCTCGATGCGCACCTGCAACGCAGGATCGAGCGTGGGCTTTGACTCGTGATTGGCTGATGCAGGCGTCTGCGAGAAGCTGTTGTTTGGGCAAAGGGCGACAGCGAACAGACCTAGAAAAACGACAACTGGTCGCATGTCCAACGTTCACAAGTGGTTCAAAAGCGGCGAGAAACCCGAATAGGATAGCGCAGTAGAATGGGGGTTCCAAAAACCCCGTTCCACCAGCGGGGCACAAAGCATCCAGGTTCGAACGCCCGACGGCATGGCACATCACTCACAGGAAGGCTACGTATTCCATACGTTCGGGTCGACTCGGTTTCTCCAACACGTAGTCGCTTCCGTCAAGACGCTTCGGCGCTGGGATCAGGACCGTCCGATAGCGTTGTACGCGCCGCCCAATCACATTGACGTTCTGAGGCAGACCGGGCTGCTCGACCAATTCTCTGTCGTTGATGTCCTTCCCGAGGAGAATCAATCCGTTGTCGGCTTCAAACACAACGTGCACAGGTTCATGCCGTTTGAGCGCAACCTGTTTGTCGACTGCGACGTGGTCTGGTGCCGAGACCCCGATCCGCTGTGGCGCCAGTTTTCCGCGTTTCCGTTCACGGCAACGGGTGTAGAGAAATCCGACTTCTTCTTCGGAGGGCCTAAAGGGTTCACGGTCGTCTTCGACTTCCTTCGAGATCGAAGGCGTCGCACGATGAAGCACTTTGGCTTGTCCTATTTGCCTCGAGTACAGGCGGGCGTCATCTATGCCCAGGACGAAGTAGTCACGCGCGCGGTTTGCGAGTCAGCGAGCGCGTTCCTGGCACGCCGTGAAGAAACTCACTTTCGCAGCCGCTTGAAGGAAGGGCGGACGGAGGAAACCTGCGAGTGGGGATTGGCGATGGCCATGAGCAGCAAGGGGCTGTCCATCGTGCCCTGGCTTCAGGGCAACAATAGTCCGCAACTCGACTTCGTCGACAGCCTGACCGAGTTTGACGACGGCTTCCACGACGTGAAGTGCAAGTACTACACCGACCGGTTTGTGTACGCGCTACGCGGTCTGCCGAACCGCCGCATGCGCAATCTGCTCATCTCTCTGTTCTCGCGCCTCCCGGGCCGGGGCGACTACATGCAGGTCACCCCGTTCATTCTCCACTTTGGCTGGCTTCGTTTCAAGGACGTCTTCGAGCGCTTTGCCGAACACGTATGGGAAGAAGCAATACGACACGACACGCTGGTATCCGGAGACTACGACGGCAAGGTCGCCGAAGAGTCACTCAGCGTCGCCGTCCCCCAGTAGCCTTTGCCGGCCACGTACGGCAAGCTGCTTCTGAGTACAGCTACTGACCAACCGCCACGTACGGGCGCAGCCGCTCGAGCGTCTTCTCGCCGATCCCCTTTACGTTGACAAGTTCCTCAACGCGCTTGAAGCCACCGTTCTTTTCCCGGTACTCTATGATGCGACCCGCCAGTACCGGACCGATGCGCGGCAGCGATTCCAGCTGAGCGCGATTCGCGGTGTTGACGTTGACTCGGTCACCAGACGCCGACGACGAAGCCTCGCTATTACCAGCCACGGTTGATGCAGCACCAGCCGAAGTTGCCGGCTGCTCGGCGGTGATCAGGGGATTCACCTCAGGCGGCGGTTCGGTTGCACGAAGAAGCGACTCATGCACAAATCCACGCGCACGCACGTCATCGAATACCGTTTCGGTCGGCTTGAAGACACGCATCCATCTGCCAGACCTACCGGACACAAACACCGGTGAGCCGGGCGGCAGCTGAGCAACGACGGCGTCCCGGGTAGACGGGCCGGACCGGATGTTGACGAAGGCGTGCACCCACATCTTGCGCGCACCGGCTGCACCACTCGTGTTGCCGGATGCACCGGCAGAAGCATCACCCTCTGCAACGCGGGCAACCGCCGGGCGCACGGGGGTGTCGTCGAGAGGAGAAACCGGGCCAAGCTTCGGGTACACCACGTATCCGATTGGCTGGTCTTCACCCTGCCGGAAT
>JANQRN010000326.1 GCA_028284545.1 Rhodothermales bacterium
GCGCCCTCGCGTCCGGCCACGCTTGCCCGCGGTCCGTGTAACGCAAACGCATCAAGATCAGCGGACCGGCCACGGATATCGACGGGTCCGATCTGCACCAGCCCGAGAGCATCGACGTTGACCTCAGCCTGTTCGAGCGCCGCAACGGTTGTTCCCGAAATCAGCATCTGGCAATCGCGCTCACGACAGAGCGCCTCCAGTCGGGCTGCAACGTTCATTGCGTCTCCCAGGTATGTCATCGTCGTACGCGTCTCTCCAATGCGTGTCACGACCACCTCGCCGAGGTGGATGCCGCCCCGAAGATGGGGCCTAACCGCGTAGTTGTCCTCGTAGTACGCCGACATCGCCACCAGCGCGTTGCGCATGTCAATGAAACACCGGACGCAGGTGCCCTGCTTCACTCCTGCGCCCCGAGACCACGTCACGATGAATCCATCACCAGTGTACTGCAGGATGGATCCCCGCCACGCGACGATGGGGTCAGTGATGTCTGCGAACAAATCACGGATGAAACTACTGTATCTGATCGGACCAAGTCGCTCGGCGATTCGCGTGGAGCCGGCAAGGTCGGCGAACAACACGATGCGTTCCTCGCTGACCGGATACTCGTACCTACCGGTGACATAGTGCCAGAGCTCCCGTGGCGTGTACAGGTGGCGAAGGACGAACACCGACGTTACGAAGACGCCCAGAGCAAGGACGATCCCCAGGTCCCGCGGACCCGAAGCCCGAAAGAAAGTCTGCGCCGCTGTGTATGGGTCGTACCCAAAGTCGATTCCCATGCGAACGATATTCGAAAGCAACACGACCACGAAAATGGATGTCGTGATCACGCAAACCCTTACGAGACTGAGCGCGGCGAGCGAGAGCCGGCGTCGCATCCGAGGGACGAGGAACTCCTCGGCACCTCCGATAATGGCGCCAAGCACGAGACCCGCAATCGCGCTGCTAACGACGATGGTCGGCGGCGGTTGCTCGTCGATCCGCGCGAGGATGTAGCCGATAATACCCCCCAGCACAGCCGCGAAGAGCATGAAGCGGGCCGTTGCGCGCAGGCGCATCCGCAGAATCCGGTCTCCAAGATGAAGCTCTTCTCGCATAGGTAGCGCCAATACGCGGCTGGGTCCCCGGCGACCGGGCTTCGGCTGCTGTGCATGTGAACTGTACGCATTCGCCCCTGGCGAAACAAGCTTTTGTACCTTCACGGGCACGCGAGGGCAAAGGGAGGCCGTCCATGCTAAAGGCGAGTCGATGTGCGGGGTTGGCAATGCTGGTGCTCGCCACGTGGGCGCCTGCGTCGGCAGGACAACCCCGTGAGGCCGCGCTTCCGCAGGTGTTGGAACGTGTCGCCTTCGTCGGCGACGGTTTCGTTGAGCGCTCGCAACAGAACGGCTACGTGGAGGCCGTCCTTAGAACGCGTTGGCCCGGCGAGATCGCGTCGTTCCGAAACCTGGGTTGGAGCGGAGACACCGTTCGCGGCGAAGCACGCGACCACTACACAAATCCCCCAGGTCCTTTTGAGCACCTGCTCGAGCAAGTCAGATCGGTGCGACCTACAACGATCGTGTTCGGGTATGGTCGCGACCTCGCGTTCGAGGATAGCCTGCTGTCAAGCTTCGTCGATGGCTACCACCAGTTGCTTGACAGCCTTGTAGTTGGCGGCGTGCGGTGTGTACTGCTGTCGCCGCTGCCACACGACGCTCGGACTTCGCCAAATCCGGGAGTAGACGAGCTAAATACTCGGCTTGCCCGGGGACGCGACGCGGCAGCAGGAGTTGCTCGGCAGTACGGGTGTACCTTCATCGATCTGTATACGATGATGACGCCGGTGCTCTCTGACAACATGAAGTCGCTAACCGAGGACGGTGTACAATTGACTACAGAAGGATACCGGCAGGTGGCAGGCATTATCGAGTCTGGCCTCGCTGAAACATCGCGGGAGACCGACTTGCGGATCGACCTGGATGGGGGTCGGTCGACGGGCGGCGAGATTGAGGATAACGTCGAGCGGGTCCGGGGGGGAATGCGGTTTTCGTTCAGTGCTGCCGTTCTACCCGGTGACTCGCGCAAGGGCAGGCTCGTGCGCTTGAGCGGGTTGCCGCCGGGAACCCACGAACTGCATGCGGGAGGTAACCTGTTGGCCACTGCATCGTCAGTGGAATGGGGTAAGGGCGTTCGCGTTGCGATCCCGTCGGAGATTGAACAGTTCGAAGCGCTGCGAAGGGCGATCGTCGAAAAAAACCACCTCTACTTTCGACAATACCGGCCGCACAACGAGACGTACCTCGTCGGGTTTCGTCGATATGAGCAAGGGCAACACGCCGCCGAACTGGTGCAGCTGGATCCACTCATCGACGAGAAGGAGAACGAAATCGGCCGACTCTCGGCACCGCGGCCCGTCCGCTTTACCCTCATCCGCCAGTGAAGACGCGATCACATAACGGACCCTCGTTGCTGTCGCTCCTTGCTGCGGCGACTCTCCTTGTGCGACCAGTGGTCGCGCAGGACAATCTGACTAACGTCCCCGATCCGGATCCCGCAGTACAGCAGGCGGCGCTTCGGGTTGCTGAGGGCTTTGAGGTGAATCTGTTCGCAACAGATCCGATGATCGACCCGCCGATTGCGATGTCCTGGGACGAGCGGGGTAGACTCTGGATCGCGACAAGCACTTCCTACCCGCAGCCGGCGCCCGGACAGGTCGCGAACGACAAGATCTTTGTGCTCGAAGACACCGACGGCGACGGGCAGGCCGATCGATCTACGGTCTTCGCCGACGGACTCCAAATCCCGACAGGGATTCTCTACGGAGATGGCGGAGTCTATGTCGCGAACTCCTCAGAGCTCTTGCACCTTCGTGACACCGACGGCGACGGAAGGGCAGACGCAAGGAGGGTGGTTCTGTCGGGCTTCGGCGTCGATGACACGCACCACCTGATTCACACGTTCAGATGGGGTCCCGACGGACTGTTCTACCTCAACCAGGCGGTCTATATCTATAGCCACGTCGAGACGCCATGGGGAGTCGAGCGGCTTCGCGGTGGCGGGATCTGGCAGTTCAATCCGGCAAATAAGAAACTCGAGGTGTTTGCGCGGGGCCTATGGAACCCATGGGGTTATGAGATTGACCGATGGGGGCAATCGTTTGCGACGGATGGCGCCGGCTTTCAGGGGATTCACTTCATGTTTCCTGACGTTGCTTACAACCCTGCGGTAGGAGCAAAGCGTGTTCTCCAGGGACTCAACCCCGGCGACCCGAAGTACTCGGGACTGGCTTTGATATCTGGCCGGCATTTCGCGGACAGTCTCGCCGGCAATCTGATCACAAACGACTATCGCGCGAACCGAATCAAGCGTTTCGTCCTCAGCGAAGACGGCAGCGGCTTCGACGCGGAGCAGGCCGAGGATCTTATCTGGACGAACCACTACGCCTTTCGGCCAGTCGATGTGAACGTCGGGCCAGACGGGGCGCTCTATTTCGCGGACTGGTACAACCCGATCATCCAACACGGGGAGGTCGACTTCAGGGACCCGCGGAGGGATCATCGCCACGGGAGAATATGGCGCGTGACGGCAAAGGATCGTCCGGTCGTTGAGCCACCGTTGCTGCACGACGCTTCAGTCGACCAATTGCTGGATGCGCTACGTCTACCAGAGGAGTGGACGCGCAGACAGGCAAAGCGATTGCTTCGTGAGCGCGGTCGCGCTGTGGTACAACCGAAGCTCGACGCGTGGGTCCGAACACTGGATCGTGCAGCGCCTGCGACGCTGCATGATTTGCTCGAGGCGCTGTGGACATACCAGGCAATCGACGTCGTGGAAGCGCCGCTTGTCCGTGAGCTGCTGGCAGCAAATGACCATCGCGCGCGGGCAGCCGCCGTCCGAGTCCTGCTGCATTGGCACGAGCGTGTTGACGGCGTTGACGCTTTGCTCGAGGATGCGGTTCACGACGCGCATCCACGCGTACGTCGAGAAGCATTGCACGTGCTTGGGAAACGAGGCTCCGCCGATGCTGCCAGGCATGCCCTTCGCGTACTGGACTATCCGACGGATCGGTACATCGACTACGCATTGTGGCAAGCGATTCGATCTCTGGAACACCGTTGGTTGCCGCGATTCGTGGCCAATCCAGATTTCCTTGGAGACGACCTGCGCGCCGTCACTTTCGCGTTGAAGTCAGTGGAAGCGCCGTCCGCGATCGCTCACCTGGCGCGGCGGTACGGCGACGGGCAGGTGCCGGCTGAGGAGGTCGTCGAGGTGCTGGACGCGATCGCTGAGAATGGAAGTCCGTCGGACCTCGACATACTCTTCCAACTTGCGCTGGACCGCCGCGATGTTTTTGCGAACGGGCCGGCGCAGCAGCTGGAAGCGTTGGAACGTGCGGTCGCCGGGGGAGGACGAACCCCGCCGAGTGGGCTCGCCCGCGTTGGACAGTTCCTGGATGATCCGAATGACAGTCTTCGCGTGACGGCTGCGAGGTTGGTGGGGCAGTGGAAGGTCACATCGCTTCGCGAGCAACTGCAGGAGCTTGTCGACGCTGGCGAGGCGAGCGACGAGGTACGGGAAGCGGCGCTGGTCGGCCTCTCGGCGATG
>JANQRN010000003.1 GCA_028284545.1 Rhodothermales bacterium
CAACCACGACGGTTTGGCGCTGAGGTCCGATACGATTCCCCAGTCACCATCACCGGCCAGGTGACAGCCGATCCGGCCAATTCCGTAGGCCAGCATCACCGTCGGGCCTAGCGCATCAGTGAACCGTCCGAGGTTCAGCCCTTTGCTCTTGACGAGCCAGGCGATACCGCCGCCGGCCACCACCAAGCCGCCGTAGAAGGTGAAGCCACCCGACGAGAAGAGCATCCGGCCCGGATCTGCAAAGAACTGGTCCAGATTCTCGAGGATATGGAAGATCTTCGCTCCACCAAAGCCGCCGAAGACGGCAATCACGGTCACCGTACCCATGATCACCGACGGACTGACCAGTTTCGTCGTGGCCTTCTTGCGGCCCTCCTTCGGTTTGTCGGGGACCCGTACGCCATTGATCAGGCCTGCGCCGTACATGCGATCCAACTCCTTCGAGGCAACCCACGCTGCTGTGAGTATCGCAACAGCGACCATCGCGCCAAACGAAAAGATGTCGAACGGCAGGTCTATGCCGAATGCCGTTTCCAGGAAGTCGCTTAGGCGCGGATACATCTAGTCAGGGCGTTTTGAGGGTACCTGGGACGACGGATCTAGCTCGTCGCGAGTAGTTTGCGGACTGACTCTACGGTCAGACGCACATTCTGTTCTTCTCCGGTTTCCATGGACCGCACGCGACCTTCCCCGCTTGCCGTCTCGGTTGAGCCCACAACGATGACAAACCTCGACCGCGTCCGGTTGGCTTCCCGCATTTGCGCTTTCACCGACCGACCCGATAGGTCGAGTTCGCACCTTGCGCCCGCCCGACGCAGCTGGTGCACAAACTCAACCCCCCAAGTCGCCGCGTCGTCACCGGCGAGCACAACGAAAAGGTCGGGCCGCGCGTCCGTGACCGTCCTCGCATCGTGCGCCTTCATCGCCAGCAACAAGCGTTCGATTCCCGCCGCGAAACCCGTCGCCGGCACGGGTTGGCGGGCCCCGAGTTCTTCGGCCAGCAAGTCGTAGCGACCACCGCCCGCCAGCGCCGTCTGTGCACCCTCCAGCGCAGCAGTCTCCAGCTCGAACGCGGTTTCCGTGTAGTAGTCGAGGCCACGAACAAGGAAAGGGTCTTCAACAAAGGTCACACCCAGCGCGTCCAACATCTCTTTCAGCCTGTCGTACCGGTCGCGGCTGTCATCGGATATGAAAGAACTAAGTCGTGGGGCGTCAACGAGCAGCTCGCGTTCAACAGGGTTCTTCGTATCCAGAATGCGAAGTGGGTTCTGCTCGAGTCGTCGGCGACTTGTTTCCGAGAGCGCCGAAACGTGCGGTGCCAGATAATCCTGGAGCGCCGACACAAACGAGGGGCGCGCATCGACGTCGCCGAGCGTATTCAGACGTACCGTACAGTCGCCAATCCCAAGTCCGGCGTACACATCTGTCATAAGTGCGATGACTTCGGCATCGGCGCGCACATTGGCCGAACCGATATACTCGGCCCCGAACTGATGGAACTGCCTGTAGCGACCACGCTGGGGCCGTTCCGCTCTGAAACAGGGCCCGATGTAGAACAGCTTCTGCACGGCTCGCTGTTGTCCGAGATTATGCTGAAGGTATGCGCGCATGACGGGCGCCGTCACCTCCGGACGCAATACGTACTGAGTATCGCCACGCTCAAAGGCGAACATCTCCTTGCTAACGATGTCGGTCGTCTGACCAACACCCCTTGCAATCAGCGGTGTCGGCTCGATGATTGGTGTCCGAATCTCCCGAACGCCATAACGATCCATAACCTCCCTGACAACGGACTCGACGTGCCGCCATGAGGGTGAGCCCGCGATCGTGTTGCCGTCTGACGACGACTCTTCCGGGAGAACGTCGAAGGTGCCCTTGATCGACCGAAACGATTCGCGCTTACTTCCCATAATCCCCTAATCAGCCAGGAGTGCCAGTTCGGCCTCTTCGAAGGTTGGGATAATAGCGGTCGGATCTTCGAGTGCGATCAGGCGGGACCGCAGCTCTGGCTGCTGCATAAGCCGGGAAATGCGACTCAGGATTCTGACGTGTCTGGAGGTATCCGATCGTGGCCCGGCCAACAGGAATATCATCCGAACGGGCACGTCGTCCGGGGTTTCAAACAACACATCTTCTTGCGTTGTCGCGAACGCCGCGATGGTATCGCTAACCGCGTCGGTACGCGCGTGAGGCAGCGCGAGTCCAACTCCTACAGCCGTCGGCATCTGCCTCTCTCTGTCGTGGATAGCTGATCGCAGCCGATCAATCGACTCGACGCCAGGGTGACTCACGAGTAAGTCAATAACGCGATCGATAACGGCTTCATGGGTACCACCAGGAAGACCCACAGACACCGAGTCGGGCGTGAGGAGTGCGGATACAGACGGTGTGGGGTTGGCGGCTGACATAGTGCCGCAAGATACGCCTTTTAGCCCACGTCCTTTGGAAGTCGCTCGATCAACTGCCGCATATCGGCCGGCAGGTCGCAGTCAAAGCGCACCTCCTCCCCCGACGACGGGTGGACCAGCTCCAGGGTTCTGGCATGCAGGGCTTGTCTCGGCAACAGCTCGAACAGGTTGCGAAAGTACGCTCGCCGGTTCCTGGTGTCAGGGCCACTTCTGATCAGGTCGCCGCCATACGTTCGATCCCCGAGAACATGATGCCCGATATGCGCCAGATGGACGCGAATCTGATGGGTACGCCCCGTTTCGAGCTGCAATTCCAGCATCGAGGTTTCTCTCCAACGCTGCAGCACCCGATAGCGCGTGAGCGCATGCTTGCCGCCCTTTACGACCGCCATCTTCTTTCGGTCTCTGCTGGAGCGACCAATTGGGCCCTCGATCTCGCCGACGTCATCGGGGTTGCCCCAGACCAGCGCGTTGTATGTGCGGTGGATGGTCCGGTGTT
>JANQRN010000013.1 GCA_028284545.1 Rhodothermales bacterium
GACCCGCCCGCGCCCTCGGGGCTCGGCGAAGGCGAGCAGCCGCTACGGTTGCCGACCGAAGACGCACGTGGGCGACCACTCGCCGACCGGCGCGAGGATCCGGACGACCTCTCGATAGACGCCGCCTTTGCCGCGGTGATAGAGCTTGAGGGTGAGGACGTAGATGATCTGACGGCCGATGTAGGAATACCCGTAGTCGCTCCAACGGCCCCCGTTCAGGATGATCTCGACGAGTTGATAGCTGATCTTTCGACCGCCCGGATCACGCCTTCTGACGAACACTTCCCGACGCCGGACCTTGAGCCGCCGGTCGAAGAACTCGCGACCGAGACGCTGGCCCGGATCTACGCTGAGCAGAAGCAGTATGCCGAGGCGGCCCGCGTCTATACAAAGCTGGCCGGAGAGCATCCAGCCGACAGCGAGCGGTTGCTGGCGCAGGCGTCCGAGATGCGCGCGCGAGCTGCAAAATCGTAGGGGCCGGCCAGACATGATTGACCCGGCGCTTTTTGGTCAGTCCCGGCGTGTCGCCGGTGTCATGAGTGGCACTTCACTTGACGGTATTGACGTCGCCGTAGCGACGATCGAAGGCGACCGACTTGGGCTGCAAATCAGAGACGTCACGCATCACGGTGAGCCCTACAGTGAGCTGGTTCGCGAGACCCTGCTCCGCAACTCCCGTGGCGAATCGTCGTCGGTGATCGACGTGTCACAGCTGAACGTGATGCTTGCCCACCTGTACGCCGGCGCCATAACCCGTGCCTCTGACGGCGACGCTATTGATCTTGTGGGCCTGCACGGACAGACGATCCAACATGTCCCTGAGTTGACCGAATGCGCCGGCCACTCGGTCCGGTCAACGCTTCAGATAGGCGACGCATCGACGCTGGCAAACCTGCTCGGCGTGCCCGTTGTCGGCGACTTCCGAATGGCGGATATGGCTGTTGGCGGTCAGGGTGCGCCACTTGTGCCGTACTTCGACTTTGTCGCGCTCACAGATCCCATCGAAAACCGGCTTGCGCTCAACCTGGGGGGTATCGCGAACTTCACCCTCTTGCCCGCAGCAAACTCTGATTCCGTCCCCCGCCTCGCGATGGATACGGGCCCCGCCAATATGGTCATGGATGCCCTGGCCTCGCGCGTGCTGGGCGAACGCTTCGACGACGGGGGGCGCCTGACGGCAACGGGGTCGGCAAAGGGCGTCGTTGTGCGACGGCTACTCGACGATCCGTATTTCCAGCAGCCACCACCTAAGACAACCGGTCGAGAATACTTCGGACAGGCGTTCGTCGATCGAATGGTCGGCATGCCCGAACTTGCCGGTGCAAGCGCGGCTGATCTTCTGGCGACGGCCGCAGAGCTAACGGCCCAAACAGTAGCGTATGCGTATCAGAGATTTGTGCTGCCGACGACCACCGTTGATCGGGTTATCGCGTCTGGCGGTGGCACGCAGAACGAGGCCCTGATGAACCGACTTCGCGCCGCGTTCGACCCTGTTCCCGTTGATCGTATCGACGATCACGGGATACCCTCGTCAGCGAAAGAGGCGCTATGCTTCGCGGTGCTGGCCCACGAATACATTAACGGCGTCCCGACGAACGTCCCGGAGGTCACTGGCGCTTTGCGGCCGGCGAGACTCGGCAAACTGAGCCTTCCGTAGACGCCCCAGATAGCGAGTGCGAATGAACATCAGTGACATTGGGGAATTTGGGTTGATTGATCGCATCGACGCGGTGCTCGGCGAACCGGCCAACTCCGATCTGCTGATGGGGATTGGCGACGACGCGGCTGTGTATCGTGTCGATGAACAGAAGGCACACGTTGTCACGACAGACGGGCTCATCGAGGGCGTGCACTTCGACCTCTCGTTTATGCCGATGGAGCACCTGGGGGCAAAATCGCTGACCGTGAACATATCCGACATCGTCGCGATGAACGCCAGGCCACGCTATGCGACGGTGATGCTTGGTGTCCCGGGCTATGTGTCGGTGGAAATGATAGAAGACTTCTACCGTGGTGCGAAGAAGGTCTGTGATGCCTACGGGGTGACGATTCTCGGCGGCGATACGACCGGTGCTCGGCAGCTCACCATTTCGGTTACCGTGATTGGCGAGGCTGAGCCCGAGAAGGTTGTCTATCGGCGCGGAGCCCAGCCCGGGGATCTGTTGTGTGTTACGGGTGACCTCGGGTCGGCGTACGCTGGGCTTCGCGTGCTGCTAAGGCAGCGCGTCGAGCTACAGGAACAGGGGGAGTCGTACCAGCCAAACATCGCTGCCTACCGGCACGTCATCAACCGCAACCTTACGCCAACGGCTCGCCTCGGCTTCATCACCGGGCTGGCCGAAGCGAAGATCCTGCCGCACGCGATGATCGACATCTCCGATGGACTTGCGTCTGAGGCGAACCACCTCGCCAGGAAAGGCGGGTGCAGTGTCACGTTGCACGAAGCAAAGCTCCCGATACATCCGCAGACCGCTAACGTTGCGCGCGAACTGGATGAGTCGCCGACGCACTTCGCGCTCAACGGTGGCGAAGACTATGAACTACTGTTTGCCCTCGCGCCCGAAGACGCACCGAAGCTGGATCCGGGAAAGGCGACAGTCATCGGTTCTTTCGAGGAGGCGGGCGACGTCGCCGAGGTCACGTTGATTCGTGAAGACGGAAGTCCCGAACTCCTGGTCGCTTCCGGGTGGGATCATTTTGGCGGTGGAGAAGCCGGCTGATTCGCGAAATGCGGTCGAACGAACGCGCACGCAGAAGCGCCCTGTGCATCCTCTTGTAGATAGGTGCGTAGTAGCCCTTTCCCACTCTTCCGAATTGATGCGGCGGTCCCCGAACAGACTAGCGGTATTGCTCTCGTGCGCAGCGAGTAGTCGTTCCGTGCTTGCTTCGTTTGCAGCAAGCGCCGCAATGCTGTTTGCTGTGGCCGTCCCTGGTGCGGCGTTGGCGCAAGACCTGCCTGAGACCACTCCGCTGCCCAGGCCGCAACTCTCAGAACGGCCACTCCGGTTTGACCGACTTACGACGCGTCAGGGGCTGTCGCAGAACATGGTCTTTGATGCGGTTCAGGATGCGCTCGGCTTCATGTGGTTCGGCACGCAGGACGGCCTCAACCGTTACGACGGCACCGGCTTCAAAACCTTCGACCGGGTAATCTATGATTCGACTTCTCTCGCCGGTTCGGTTGTGATCCGAATGGCGCCAAGCGACTCGGGTGCGCTCTGGGTCGGCACGGAGCGCGGTCTGCAGCGCTACGATCCGGCCACGGAGTCTTTCACAATCCATCGTGCCGAAGAGCCCGCCGATGCTGATTCGTCAGAATGGAGACGCTGTGTGTCATGCTATGCCGTGTCCGCAATCCATGAGGACGGTCAAGGCGAACTGTGGATAGGGTCTGGCCTGGGCTTCGCACGCTTCGACACCGACGAGTCCTCGGAAGAACACTACGTTCACAGTCCGGACGACGAGACCTCGCTGTCCAACTCCATCGTCACCAATATCCACGAGGACCTCGATGGAGATATCTGGGTTGCCACTGTCAACGGGGTAAACCGGTTCAATCGAGACAGTCGAACCTTCGACAGGTATCTTTTCGATCCTGACTACTCGCCGGTCGGACTTACGGGAATGATGTTCGGTGAACCGCCGCTTCCAAAGTTTCGACCGAACCTCGCCGCTGCATTTGCCAACGACACTCGCGACGCCGGTGTCATCTGGGTAGCGACGCTGGATGGCATTGTACGCGTTCATAAGACATCCGGAGAAACGAAACGTTACCGTCCGCCGCAGTCGGTTCGGCCACGTGATGTTTCTCCCGATGCCGCAGTGTTCACGGACGTTGCTGTTGATCCGGCGCAGCCGAACATCCTGTGGCTCACTTCGGCAACGGCCGGCCTGTATCGCTTTGACACCGAGACCGGCGAGTTCGCGAACCACACGCACAACCCAGACGACGAGTCGACGCTGAGCACTAACCGCCTGAGTTCGATCACGGTCGATGCCTCTGGCGTGTTCTGGATTGGCACCTGGTCGGGTGGTGTCAACAAATTGGATGTAAACGCGGTCAAGTTCGCGACCTGGTCAAACCAGCCGGGCAGCCCCTTCCGACTGTCAGGGCCGGAGGTTTGGTCCATCTCGGAAGACGCACAGGGGCGAATCTGGCTCGGGACCAATCCCGGCGGATTGAACATCATCGACCGACGGAGCGGTGAGGTCACGAGTTGGGACACTCCACGGCTCAGGCGCAGCGGACGAATCGAATCCCAGTGGGTCTTCGCAACTCACGAAGACCGATCTGGGACGATGTGGCTGGGGACAAATGCCGGCGGGCTGCACTACCGGCCGAAGGGTCAGAGGCAGTTCAGGCCGTTCCCCGAGCAATTGCCAGGTAACGGCGGTGTCTGGATATCCGACATTCTGGAAGACCGCCGCGGTCGCATATGGGTAGCCTCGAGTACGGCCATCGGATGGATCAACGCTGGTGGCGGCTTGAGCGTCTCAGAGGTCACGCCGGCTGGCGGCTTCATTCACGACATCGCCGAGGGACACGACGGATCAATCTGGGCAGCTCGTTCCGGTGGCGGCATCGTGCATCTCGACCCCGACGGCAAACTGATCGAGACCTTCCTCACAACGCCGGATAATCCGCTGGGCATGCGTGACGATATCGTGCTCAGCGTGCACCCCTCCAAGTCACAGCCGGGGATCATCTGGTTCGGGACGAGTGATGCCGGGCTGGGCAGGTTTGACCTGGCGACGCGCGACTTCTCCTTCTTTAGTCATGAACAGGGGCTCGTCAACGACAATGTTTACGGTATCCTCGAAGATGATGCCGGGGTTCTGTGGTTGAGTACCAATCGGGGTCTCGCCCGTTTTGACCCATCGTCTGGGTCGTTCGCCTCCTACGGCTTTGAGGACGGTGCGCAGTCAGAAGAGTTCAACAGCGGAGCGTTCTACCGTAGTCCGCGGACTGGAGAAATGTTCTTCGGTGGTATCGCCGGGCTCAACGCTTTCTTCCCTGATGACATCAAGGGTAATCCGACGCCTCCCAAGGTAGCGGTCACCGGCCTGCGGCTGTTCAACGAAGAGGTTCAGCCGGGTGAGGAGTCTCCGCTTCCTCGCCAGGCGGTTGTATCTGAGGAAGTCGAGCTGGAGCACTGGCAGAAGATGCTGACGTTCGAATTTGTGGGACTTCACTACGTCGATCCGACTCGGAATCGATACGAATACAAGCTTGAGGGATTCAACGACGAATGGGTTGCCGGTGGCAATGAGAATACCGCCACGTTCACGAACCTGGACCCGGGCGAGTACACCTTCCGCGTGAGAGCAGCGAGTAGCGATGGCGTCTGGAGTGCCGAACCCGCGTCGATGCGGGTGATTATCCGTCCGCCCTGGTGGAGGACGCCATGGGCCTACGTTCTGTATGGGCTAATACTTGCTGGCGGAATTTTCGTGGTAGACCGTGTGCAGCGAAAGAGGGTTGTCGCCCGCGCGACATCCCGAATGCTGGCCGAGGAAAACGAGCGCAAGTCGATGGAGCTCGAGCACGCCCGGCAACTTCAGCTCTCGTTGCTTCCGCAGGTCCCCCCGAGCGTCGCCGGTCTGCAGATTGCCGCCGGGATGACGACCGCTACGGAAGTTGGTGGTGACTTCTACGATTTCAGTGTGGCCGATGATGGCGCCTTGATGATTGCGATCGGAGATGCTACGGGACACGGACTTTCGGCGGGCACCGTGGTCAGCGCCACGAAGGGTATCTTCAGCCTGGTCGCCAACGAATCCAATGTCGAGGAGGCCATGAACCGGTGCGCGCATGGGGTGCGTCGCCTGGGACTGCAAAAACTGTTTATGGCCTTCGCCCTGCTGCGCGTCGTGGATGGTCGGCTCGAGCTTGTGGGTGGCGGTATGCCTCCAGCGCTGATCTATCGCGCCGAAAGTGGATCGGTCGAAGAGGTTTCGCTCAGCGGCCTGCCACTTGGCAGCCCGCGGAACGGTCACTATCAAAAAACGGATGTGCCTTTGCGCCGCGGGGACACCGTGCTCCTGATGAGCGACGGATTTCCAGAACTGTTCAACGAGTCGCGCGAGATGCTCGGCTATGGCCGGGCCCGCCTCGAGTTAGAGCAGGTCGGGGCCAAGACCGCGGAGCAAGTGCTTCAGCATTTCCACGCGGTTTGCGCGGAATGGACAAACAACTCAACAGTCAGCGACGACGTAACTTTCGTTGTGTTGAAGGTCACGTCCTAATCCGCGAGATAACGTCCGATGTACTACATAGTCGAAACAGATAAGTCGTTTGCCAGTGCGTCTGACGACCTTGAGATGCTTTCAGCACTATCTGGTGACGCCGACTTGCGCAAGATCGCTGAGGAGGTGGAAGAGGCAACGCGGGCCATGATCGACGAGGCGCGATGATCGGGAAACCAGCTCGCATCGGTATCGACACCCGACGCACGATTGGCGAGATTTCGCCGCTACTCTTTGGTGGGTTCGCTGAACACATGGGCCGCTGCGTATATGGGGGCATCTACGACCCGGAGTCGCCCCTTGCTGACGACCGCGGATTTCGTACAGACGTGGCTGAAGCGCTGGTCGATCAGCAATACACTGTTCTTCGGTACCCGGGTGGGAATTTTCTAAGCGGTTACGACTGGCGGGATGGTGTGGGTCCGAGGGACGCCCGTCCCCGGCGCCGCAACATCCCGTGGCGGTCGATCGAGACCAATCAGTTCGGCACAAACGAGTTCGTCGAGTTCTGCCGGGAGATTGGAGCCGCGCCAATGCTGGGTGTCAACATGGGTACGGGCAGCATCACTGATGCGGCAAACCTCGTCGAGTACTGCAACGCCCCGCGTGGAACACGTTGGGCGGACCTGCGCGTCGAGCACGGGTACGCCGAGCCGCACGCCATCCCGTATTGGTGCCTTGGCAACGAGATGGACACTGAGTGGCAGATTGGCCACCTTGAGGCAAACCAGTACGGCCATAAGGCACTGGAGACAGCCAAGCTCATGAAGTGGCATGATCCTTCGATCCAAACTGTACTGTGCGGCTCGTCGGGTTATACCCTTCCGACGTTTCCGGATTGGGACAGAGAATCTTTGGAGATCGCGTGGGAAAAGGTCGACTTCCACTCGATCCACTACTACGCCGCGAACCGTGACAACGACACCGACAGTTATCTCGCGCTAGCCACTGAGCTCGAATCGTATGTGGACGCCGCGGCGGCTACGCTGCGGTACGTCAAAGCCAAGCGCCGAAGCACTCACGATGTATTTCTCTCTTGGGACGAGTGGCAGGTCTGGTACAAAGACCAGTCGATTGATGGACGCTGGGAGGAAGCCCCCCACCTCAGCGAAGAGATCTATAATCTCGAAGATGCCCTCGTTGTCGCGCAGTGGCTTAACGTTTTTCTGCGGAAGAGCGACGTACTGAAGGCGGCGTGTGTGGCGCAGGTCGTGAACGTGATATCCTGGCTCCAGACGCGCAGCAACGGCCTGCTACGCCAGGCCTCGTACTATCCTTTCTGGCTAGTCAGCAATCGCGCGCGTGGTCGATCTATCGATGTTGTGGTTGACGCCCCGCGTTACGAGACGAAGAAGTTCGGGCACGTCCCAGTGCTTGATGTCTCGGCGAGCTATGACGACTCGCGTGGTGCCGGATGCATCTTTGTCGTGAATCGCAGCCGCCACGGGCAAGTGCCGCTCAAGATCGAGTGGCAGGATCAGAAACTCGTTCGCGTTGACGAGGTGTGGCAGGTGACTGGTGGCGACCCCAAGTCGGTCAATACGTTCGAACGGCCCGACGAGATCGTTGCGGTGAAGCAGCCGGCGCCCGATGTAGACGACGGCGAAAGCAGCGCGTTGTTGCCTCCGCTTTCGTTCACGGTGTTGTC
>JANQRN010000022.1 GCA_028284545.1 Rhodothermales bacterium
GTCGCTCGTGGACATGAGTCCGTACAAGTTCAACGGTAGCGGGGGAGGGGGGCAGCAAGACCATGTCGCGGTTGTTCCCATGCCTGACACGTATCGAGGTGTTCACGGCGACGACGTCTCCGCGTATGTCGCGGATGCGGCGGTTGAGATCGCGCGGCTTGCCGGATCAGAGCACGGGCTGGCGGCGTTTTTCGCGGAGTCTTTCCTTGGCTGCGGTGGGCAGGTTGACCTGCCGCCGAAGTACCTCGCGTCGGTTTTCGAAGCCGCGCGAACTGCGGGGGGCGTTTGTGTTGCTGATGAAGTGCAGGTCGGTTTTGGGCGGGTCGGGACGCACATGTGGGCGTTCGAGACGCACGAGGTAGTGCCCGACATCGTTACGATGGGCAAGCCGATTGGCAACGGACATCCGATTGGTGCCGTGGTAACAACGCGAGAGATCGCTGACGCTTTTGCAAACGGGATGGAGTACTTCAACACGTTTGGAGGAAACCCGGTGTCGTGTGCGGTCGGACTTGAGGTCCTTGCGGTCATCGAAGACGAGGGGCTTCGGGAGCGGGCGGCTGATACCGGCGACTACCTCAAGCGTGGCCTGGCCGAGCTGCAAGACGAGTATCCGCTGATTGGTGATGTGCGTGGTCGCGGGCTCTTTATCGGTGTGGAGCTGGTTCACGACCGTGAGTCCAAAGAACCGGCGGCTCGACAGGCCACCACGCTCGTGAATCGTATGAAAGAAAGGGGCGTTCTGCTGAGCACCGATGGCCCAGACCACAACGTCATCAAGATCAAGCCGCCGCTTTCTTTTGGCCGTAGCGACGCCGACAAGGTGCTGCGCGACATGCGATCAGTGCTCTCGGATCCGGTATTGCAATCGGGAAGCGGTGGGACGGGGCGGTGAGTGAGCGCGCCAGTTTCTTTGTCCCCGGACGCGTCGAGGTGCTTGGCAAACACACCGACTATGCGGGTGGGAGAAGCCTGCTCTGCGCCGTGTCTCGGGGGTTTTCGATAAGTGTTGCCCGGTCGACAGGCCCCGACCTCAGGATCACGAACAGCGATACCGGTGAGGTAGTCGCATTCCCGGTACATCGTGAAACGCCGGATGTGCCCGGCGCATGGCACAACTATCCGCGCGTCGTGGCTCGTAGACTAGCACACAACTTCGGCGCTGAGGCGGGCGGTGAGATCGCTTTCACAAGCAACCTGCCAATCGCAGCCGGTATCAGCAGTTCGAGCGCGTTGGTCGTCGGGTCCTTCCTCGCCTTGAACTGGCTAAACGACATCGACAGTCACCCGGCCTACTCGGCTGCGATTAACGGAGTGACCGAGCTGGCTGACTATCTCGGATGTGTAGAGAACGGCCGCGACTACCCGGGATTGCCGGGGACGTTGGGCGTTGGTACTACGGGAGGGAGCGAGGATCACACGGCGATACTGTGCGGCACCGAGGGCATGCTGCGACAGTACGCCTTTGCGCCGACGCGATTCGAGGACGAGGCCGCAATGCCGCCAGGCTATGTCTTCGCAATAGCCTCGTCGGGAGTGAGCGCAGAGAAAACGGGTGCCGCGCTCCGCGACTACAACATGCTCGGGACGCTTGGAAACGCTGCCGTGCGCGCATGGAACCGATACACCGGCGCCGCTGCGCGCCACCTCGGCGAGGTGTTGCAGCACGCGCCGCTGACAGATCTGTTGGCTGCTATCAATGCGTACGCGCCCGAGGACGTTTCGACCGAATGGGTCATGGAACGCACGCGTCAGTTCTACGAGGAGACGTTCGAGATAATCCCCGCCGCCGTCACGGCACTGAAGGCGGGAGATCTCGCGACCTTCGGTGCGCTTGTTGTTCGCTCTCAGCAGGCTGCCGAGGACGGATTGCGCAACCAGGTTCCAGAGACAATAGAGCTTGTGAGTTCAGCGCTCGACCAGGGTGCGATCGCGGCCTCTGCGTTTGGCGCCGGCTTTGGAGGATCGGTGTGGGCCATGCTTGAAGAATCGGCAGCACGACAATTTCTGGCCGACTGGTCGCGTTCATATGCAACTGCTTTTCCAGCGCGCGACGGGGAGTCGCAGTTCTTTCTGGAACGGCCGGGCGGTCCGGCTACCCGTCAGAAGACCGAGGCGGTGAACAACTGACGAATGATAAGACAGGTTATTTGGTGCGCACAACTCGTTGTCGCCCTAAGCATTGTAGTAGTAGGAGCCGCGGTCGGACAGGTCCCGATTCAGGGAGTTGTGGTGGACGCCGAAACCGGCGAGCCGCTACCTGCCGCCAACGTGCAGATTGCGGATACGTACCGGGGGACGATCAGCAACGCTGATGGTCGGTTCAGCCTGGAGGCTCGGCCGCCCGTGACGCTGATCATCCGGTATATCGGATACGCTTCAGTATCGCTGCGAGTAGAGACGGGTCAGACAAGCCGTGATCTTGTCGTACGGATGGCGCCGGTCGCGATCGAGATGGAGAATATCGTCGTGACCGACGAGAACCCCGCGATCAACATCATGCGGGAAGTCATTCGCCGCAAGCAGGAATGGCGGGCAGATCTCGAAACGTATGAAGTTGAAGCCTACAACAGGTTCACGTTGTCCAACGATACGGGCATCGTGTCGATTATCGAGACGCTGACAGACGCGTACTGGGACGATGACGACGGCATTCGCGAGGTAGTCCGGAGCAAACGTCAGACGGCCAACTTGGACCTGCCCGCCGCAATGCCGGCTGCCATGCTTGTCGCAAACCTGTACGACGATGACGTCGAAGTTGCCGGGCACCGGATACGCGGCGTGACGCATCCGGAAGCGCTCACGCACTACAGGTTTACGCTCGAGGGCACGCGTGTCCGCGACGAGGAAGTTGTGTATGACATCGGTGTGCGACCGCGCACCCGTCAGAGGAGTGGGTTTGTTGGTCGCGTCTCAGTTCTGGCTGAAGCGCATGCCATCATCGACGTCGAGCTCCGACCGGGTGACGCGTTTCTTTTTCCACCGCCAATCAAAGCGATGGACGTAACCTATCGGCAGCAGTTCGACAATTTTGGCGGTGAGTACTGGCTACCTGTTGACTTTCGATCGACATTTGGCTTCGAAGTGGGCTTTGGCGCGCTACTCGCATTCCCGAGGATCCAGTTTGAGCAGGTCTCGCGGTTCAGTGGCTACGAGGTGAACGTGACGATACCCGACTCGCTTTATGCTCGCGACGAGTCGGTTACCGTAGATGAGGCGTCGGTGGCGGCAGACACGCTACTCGACAACGAAGGCATTGGCGTGCCGCTGACCGAGGTCGAGCGGATTGCGTACGCTGAAATCGACAGTTCGCTCACGCTCGATCAAGCCTTCAAGCCAACGGGTGCGCTATCACGTTTCGCTCGGATGAGCATGAATCTCTCGAACGATTCGCGTGCGGGTGCACGCGACAGTTCGGGCGCTCGTCGCCTGCGCATTGACCCGGGCTTTGCGCCCGCGCTCTGGTACAACAGGGTCGACGCCGTGCATATCGGCGGGCGCGCTACGCTCGACGTTGGCCGGGCACTCAGGCTTTCTACGACTCTCGGATACAACACAGGTCCGGAACGCTCTCGCGATCGTTGGGTGTATTCAGCCGGTGCGCGCGTCACGTTGGACCCGCCGCGAACGGTCGGGCGTCCCGCCACGTGGCTTGAGATCGCTTACGGGCGTCAGAATCTTCCCCGCTACACGTCCGGTCGATACGGTCGGTTTGTGAACTCAGTGTACGTGCTGCTTGGCGGACTCGACTATTTCGATTACTACCAATCCGAGGGTTTTTCGGGTCAGGTCGGCGTGGACCTGGAGTCCGCGCCCGTTGCCGCGAGTCTCCACTATGCGGCGCAGACACATCGATCGTTGTCACTTTCGACGAGCTATGATATTGCGGGAGCGCGACCGCTTCGAGGCAACGCCATGGTCGACAATGGGACGATGAGGTCGGTGGCATTGGAGGTTCGGCTTGGCGAAGATGGTGACGGTACTCGTGCAGAAATCGTGTCGCATCGCAGTATCGTCCTGCGGGCAGAGCGCAGCGATCCCTCGTTGGGGTCCGACTTTGAGTACACGCACTCTTCGGTGTCGGGAGACTGGGCGCTTCCGACGTTTTACCGGCGACGCCTTCTACCAAACACGCTGCATTTGCATCTCGTGGCGGGCACGACCAATGGCACATTGCCCACGCAGCGTAGGGGGATCGTTGACGTAAGCATGTCTTACTACAAGCCATTCGGCGTGCTGCACACAAATGCGCTGCTGCCATACGAAGGCGATGAGTACGTCGGGTTCTTCTGGGAGCACAACTTCAGAACGATCCCTTTCGAGTTGCTCGGTATGCGTAGTGCGGCCCGCAACGGCTACAGCGTGCTTGTATTCGGCGGCCACGCGAGCGCGAGTTACGGCGGCGGTGCAACCCCCGCGACGAGTGGCGTTTCGGGACGAATATCCGGGCACCACGAGCTGGGGGTTTCCCTCAGCGGGATACTGGGTGTGTTGCGTCTGGACGTGGCGGCCCGCCTGGACCGACCGGGCTACGCAGTTGGGTTTGGGTTCGCCCGGTTGTTCTAGGGGAGGTGGAAGGGTGGATCGTGGATCGTGGAAGGTGAGAGAGTAAGAGGGTGGAGGGTTAGCGAGTTGTGATGGGGCGATCTGTCGTGAGGTATTGTGGGGCCAGCGTATTGGCTGAAGGCCGCCGGCTGTGATGGGCGCTCGGGAAGGTTTTGGAGGATACTCCCTGTTGCAAACCCGATCTTACCCTCAACCCTCAACCCTCAACCCTCAACCCTCAACCCGACTGCTACCGAAACGACAGTTTCCGCCACTGCGCACGCAGCGCAACGATTGAGCCCGCGGCTAGTGCGAGGCAGACCAGCGCCGGCGTCGTTCGACCGTAGATCAGGAAGCCCGTTGTGAACATCACGGAATAGATCGCGACGGTTCCAAGGACCACGGCGAGCAGCGAGACCGGGAAGTCGCCGTCGGGTCGAGAGAGCACGATGCCGTCTTCGTCGGCTGATGCCCTTACGGCGTTCCAGCCCGGGCCACTCGGCCGGACGCGGTCGACAAACTCGTAGAGCGTCTTTCGGTCTGTTGGTCGCGTCAGGAGGGCAACCGCTACCCACGAGACCGTGGTGATCCCGACGCCGACGAGAAGTTGGGCCCAGGATTCCATTGCGAGCGCGTCGACGTAGGCGAACAGGAGTGCCACGACAAAGGAAACGACCATGGCCGTCAGTTCGGCCCAGGCGTTTATGCGCCACCAGAACCATCGGAGGATGTAGAGGAGGCCGGTACCCGCGCCGATCTGCAGGATGATCTCGAAGAATTGCAGTGCGTTCTCGAGTTTCAACGCAAAGTAGCAAGCGAGAATTAGCAGCAGCGCCGTAAACAGCCGGCCGACCCAGACGAGTTCGCGTTCAGACGCATCTGGTCGTGAGAAGCGTTTGTATATATCGTTTACGGCGACCGAGGCGCCCCAGTTGACCTGCGTGGACATTGTCGACATGTACGCGGCGGCGAGTCCAGTGACGACGAGGCCCAGGAGGCCGGGAGGTAGGTAGGTCAACATGGCCGGGTATGCCAGGTCGTTCTTGAGCACGTTCTCAGGCACGTTCGGGAAGCGTTCGCCGAGGGAGGCGAGGTCTGGGAAAACGACCAGTGACGCTAGCGCAACGAGGATCCACGGCCACGGTCGAAGCGCGTAGTGCATGACGTTGAACGCCATGGTCGCGGTCGCCGCGTCGCGTTCGGTTTTCGTGGACAACATTCGTTGGGCGATGTAGCCGCCTCCACCTGGTTCTGCTCCGGGGTAGTACGTGGCCCACCACTGTACGGCCAGCGGTATGATGAAGATGGGGACCAGGTCTTTCCACGACATCGTTGAGAAGTCTGGAAGGAAGGACAGTTTGCCCGAGACGTTGGGGTGCTCGAGCATGTTCGAGAGTCCGCCGATCTCCGGCAGGTTGATGATGTATATGGCGGCGGCGATGGAGCCGGCCATCGCGAGCGTGAACTGGATGATGTCGGTCAGGACGACGCCGCGGAGTCCGCCCAGCACGCTGTAGACCATGGTGATTGATGCCGCAACGATGACGGTTTGCTCCGGTGACCAGTCGAGCATGACGCCTCCGATCTTGATAGCGGCGAGCGTGACCGACGCCATGATCATCACGTTGAACAGGATCCCGAGGTACGCGGCGCGGAAACCGCGCAGGAATGCGGCCAGTGGTCCCGAGTAGCGCAGTTCGTAGAACTCGACGTCGGTCACGACGCCCGACCGGCGCCAGAGTTTGGCGTACAGGAAGACGGTCACCATGCCGGTCAGCAGGAACGCCCACCATACCCAGTTGCCGATTACGCCGTTGGTTCGCGTGATGTCGGCGACGAGGTTGGGCGTGTCGGTGGAGAAAGTCGTCGCCACCATTGAGATTCCCAGCAGCCACCATGGCATGTTGCGTCCGGCCAGGAAGAAAGAGTTGAAGTCCTTGCCGGATCTTCGCGAGACCGCGACGCCGATGCCGATGGACACGGTGAAGAACGCGGCCATTATGGCCCAGTCGATGGAGGTCAGTTCCATTTGGGTTCGCTGCTGGCTTCTGAGTCGCTCAGAAAGTAGCGCAAAGCCAACGAAATTTGCTGAGGCGCCCACCGCGCGGCTACGAATGGACTCAAGTCGGCGCTAACTGTGTACCTTTCTCCGGTGGACGGTGCCTCGGCTCACCACATCTAAACTGACCGAACGATGAAGAATCGCAGTCTCGCCCTCCTCATGTCGACGCTCGTCGTAATGGCGTGGACCTCGCTCCTGGGCTCGACTCAATCCTACGCCCAGAACATTGGGGGCGCGGAATCACCCGCCGAAGCAGACACCACAGCCGTCGACCTCATGCTGATCCTCGACGCCTCCGGCTCGATGTGGGGCAAGCTGGGCGACGACTACAAGATCGCTGCCGCGCGGACGGCTGTGAAGAAGCTTGCCAGCGGCCTCGACGAAAAGTCGCAGGTGGGGCTGATTGCCTACGGCCACCGCGAAAAGGGCGACTGCGCCGACATTGAGACGCTGATTCCCATCGGTAGCGTCGATGTGGCGGCCGTCGGCGCCGCCGTCGACGGACTTAATCCGACGGGGATGACGCCCATAACGGCGTCCATCCAGCACGCCTTTGATCTCATCCGGAATCGCTCCAGCGCGACGACAGTAGTGGTTGTCACGGACGGACTCGAAACCTGCGGCGGCGATCCCTGTCAGCTCGTGAAAGAAGCCCGCGATTCGGGCCTGCGGTTTGCGCTCCACGTCATCGGTTTTGGTGTGACGGAGGAAGACGTCTCGCAGCTGCAGTGCGTCGCGCAGGCGGGAGGCGGACAATACTTCGACGCGCAGACAGCTGACCAACTCGCGTCGGCTTTTGAGTCAGCGGTTGATATTCCAGCTGATGGCCCGGTTGGATATTTCTCGTTGAAGGCGACCGCCGAGGGAGGTCTCATAGACGTCGCGGTACATGCGACCGACGCTGAGACCGGCGCGGAAGCTGCAAGCAGCCGAACGTACGTGGATCCGGCAACCAATCCGACGTTCGTTCCGCTTGCCGAGGGTACGTACGACATGACAGTGATCGCCGTTGGCCTCGACGGAGCCCGGAGGCGGACCTTCACGGGCGTCCATGTCGCCGTGGGAGACACCGTGCATCGCGAAGTTGACTTCAGCGCGGGAGAACTGGGGGTGCTCGTAACGCGCAACGGGGTCAGGTCGGACGCTTCAATTCGTGTCTACGTATCGGGTACGTCGACCCAGGTTGCCTCTGGCCGGACTTACGTAGGTGAAACAACAAACCCGAAGATCGTAAGGCTGACAGCCGGCGAATATGATGTTCGCATCCGGTCGGTCGAAATTGACGGTGGTGTGGATACGTTGCTGACTGACGTGGCTGTCGTGGGTGGACAGCGAACCAATCGAGAATACAATTTTCGGAGTGGCACCCTCGTGGTCAGGACAACGCGCAATGGGGAGCTCGTGGACAGCGTTGTCCGCGTAAGGGAGGCGTCAACTGGCACGTCGGTCGACCAGCGCCGTACGTATGCGAGCACCGACACGAATCCTGCGCGATTTGTGGTTCCGCCTGGAGAGTACGTTGTGGTTTCGAGCCCCGTGCGCCCGAGGGGGCTCGAAGACCGTTCCAGAACTGCGACGGTTGTGATTGGTAAGGAAGCCGAAATTGAGATTAGGCACGACGAATGACACCGAAGAAGTCGAATCACTGTTACGTAGCAACATGAGCACAAAGGACCCTACGGAGCCTCTTCGGATCAGAGCCGGCAAATACGCGGGAGTCGACAAGGGCACGGCCTGCACGCAAACATCGTTCAAGGCAAACAAGAAGGCGTTCTTGTACGTCGGCCAGGCCGCTGGCCGACACAAGGCGATGTTCAAGCTGCGTGACTCGTTGCCGGAAGCGAAGAAACTCGCGGCGAAACAGCCCGATCGCTTTGAGGTTGGCTCGACGAACTGGGTGACGGCGCGGTTCACACCCGATGAGCCGATGCCCAGGAAGCTCTGGGAGAAGTGGTTGGACGAGAGCTACGGGTTGTGTGCAAAGCCACCTGGGAGAAGTCCCTCCAAGAGGAAGGCGGCGGCGAAGAAGAAGACCGCCAAGAGGAAGGTTGCCAATCAGAAGACGCCCAAGAAGAAGACGCCCAAGAAGAAAGCGCCGAATAAGAAGGCCGCAAAACGGAACACTAGCGCCAGGAAGAAGGCCAGGAACAAGTGATGTCTCCAGGCGACGCTAGCGCTACGAAGTTGGTAGCGAAGCGAACTTCAACCGTCCTGCTGGTGATTGTGGCGCTCGTCGCCGCGGGCTGTTCAACGACGAAGGTCGGTCGGCAGGTGAGGAGTGATACTCCATCGATGCTTGTGGTCGGCACCTTCGTCGATGACTACGACATCTCGTACGAGATATCAGAATCCGTTTGGGCACAGGGTACAACTCGTTACAACGTGCAGGCCTGGCACAACGGGGACCAGTTCCTGATCGCCCAGGTTGATCCATCGCACGCAACCGACGGAGGCAAGTGGGTGCGCATTGACTGGATGCCTCTTCGAAGCGGCGACTTCACCTGGGCTTTCTGCTATACCGTCTATGACGCAACAAACGCGGCAGAGGCCGCGAGCCGTGCCCCCGCTGATCGGTCCAACCCCCGAACGGGGTGTGGTGGTTATCCGTTCTCGCGGATGAAGCGCGTCAATGGTTGATAAGGCTACCGGGGTCTTGGCACGCCGTCGACGCTGATAACATCGTCAAGGCGCACTGCGTCACCTGACTCCAGTTGCATGTACTCTACCTGCTCCTTCGAGTACAGGTCGACGATTCTCGACGTCGTGAGGCATTCGCTGCCGTCTACCTCGTACACGATGTCGACGACTTTCCGTCGCACGGCGAGAGCCTCCAGACGATCGTAGTAGTTGCAGTCTATCGGAACGTACTTCACGTCATTCCGGACGTCATTCCGGACGTCAATGTGGACGTCTTTGTGGACGTTTTTGTGAGCAACCGCTGGGCGACTATCTGGGCCACTCTGCCTCGGGGTCGTAGTTGAGCACTTTGACCGTCGGCAGCACGGCGCGGTCTACTCTCGAACCCTTAAGGACAACAGCGTGGATTCTTCGGACGTTGGCGATGTCCGTGAGTGGGTCGGCATCCAATATAACGAGGTCGGCGATCTTTCCGGCTTCGATCGTACCTACGTCTTCGTGTAAGTTGTAGGCGCGGGCCCCGTTCGCTGTCGCCGCGATGAGGATGTCCATTGGCTCCTCGCCGGCGTCCTGCAGTCCGACCATGCGGTCGAAGTGTGCCCGACCCATCCGGCCCCAGACGACATCACCTAGGTCTTCCGTGTCAGGTCCCTGGTCGGTCGCGATTGTGTACGGAATGTCTGCCGCTAACCACTTCCGAACTGAAACCGCGAGGTCGTCGTAGGTTGCGCCTTCGAACCAGGCCTTGCGGTGAGTCATAACCTCGTTCAGCCAGGGATCGTCGCGGTTCTGGGACGGATCCCAGTTCGCGTACACTTCCATCTTCGATTCTTCGGGTATCGCCATCAGACCCGAGACCAGCTGCTTCTTCTCGATAGTGTCAATTAGCTCCTGGATCGCAGCCCTTTGCGATTCTGTCGCTGCGTTCCAGGAAGGGTTCATCACATTCGGGTGCAGCAGGATGTCCGGGTCAAGTTCGACCGCCATCCGCAGGCTCTCGATAGAAAAGGTGTGCGTGGTAAACGGGACTCCCTTCTCGGTTGCGGCGGCGCGCATAGCTGCGAGCTGTTCTCGTGAGAACATGAGCGGCTCGACCGGTTCCAGCCCGTGGCCGCTCACCGCGACCTTGAGCACATCGACTCCGCGTTCCAGGTACGCTAGCATCGCATCTTTCAATTCGCCGGGCGTAAGTGCCATCAGCCCCGGGCCCACGTCCGCTTCCCACAGCGCGTTGATCCGCTGCCTGATCTCCGGATGTACCCAGCCGCCGTAACGCAACGATAAGCCCCTGGCGTCCCACGAGCCCATGAAGTACGGCGTGTAGGGCCCGCCTAATCCGACGATGTTGCCTGCGACAAGTACGCGACTGCCGACGACCTCTTCCGAATTGATACGCTCCTTCGCGGCAAGGAGCGGTTCGAGCGGTCCCCACGTATCGATCATAGTAGTCAGGCCGTACTTCAGGCCAACCTGGGCCGACTGGATCGCGATGTCCTCGAAGTCGTCTTCGTACTTCACGAAGAACTCCGGTACGGTCATCAGGACCAGGTGCACGTTCGTGTCGATAAGGCCCGGAATAATCCACTGACCACCGCAGTCCACAATCGTGTCGCCGGCTGAGATCGGCGCATCCGCACGTGTACCGACGAACACGATTCTATCTCTCTCGGTAACGACAGCGCCATCTGGGATCGGGTCTGCGCCCGTTGCTGTGATGACCGTGGCGCCGGCATAGACGACACGCTGCGCAACGGCGGCGAGGGGCTGGGCAAGGCCGGCAAACAAACACATGGCAAACACGGCATATTTGCCGGCGGGTAGGCATGGCGAGTTCATGATCACAGCCGTTTGCTTTGTGCGTGGCCTGTAGAATACGGAAGCAGGTACGGTTGGCGCTCCCTCACGCGGTTGGCGGTCACTGCTCCGCCAGGCGTATACCCGCGCTTGCGCGGAGCCAATCTGCCATCAACTCGAAGTATCCGTCAACCGGCTCCGTGGGGACGGGGCGTTCCCAGGGTCCTCCGGTGCGAGCACGTCGGAGGCCGTGATTCCCGTTCTCGAACACGTGCCAGGTGAAGTCTCGGTCCCACTCTTCAGATATCGACTTCAGATCTGCGATACCCTGGCGCCAGGGGATGCTCTGGTCGAGCCCGCCGTAGATCCAGAGCCCCGGCATGGTGAGCTCAGCGATGAAAGCCGATGCGTCGATGCCGAGTGGGTCCGCCTTCGCGAGCCGCTCGTCAATCTCGGTATCAGTCAGGCGGCTCGGTCGATTTGCCGTTTGCCCGGTTAGGTCGCTGTAGAGGTTCTCCTCCGCAATGCTCACCGTCGGACCCGAGACGATGATGGTGAATGCGATCTTCTCCTTCTCCGTAGCCGCGGCGACGGGTATTATCCACCCGGCCTGGCTGACACCCCAGAGGCCAACACTGTTGGCGTCGATGTCATTGCGCGCCGCAACAGCATCGACGGCTGCGAGTACGTCGATCGCGTACGTCACCATTGAGCTCGAGTAGCTTCCTGGATAACTACCTCCGGAGGCACCAACGCCGCGCTTATCGAAAATGAAGAAAGCGATTCCGCGGGGTACGAAGTAGTCTGCCGCCTCGTTCAGGTACGTGTCCGTGCGGTCGATACGTCCGCTTCCGTGTGCGCCCACGATTGCCGGGTGGGGGCCGACACCTTCAGGGATGAACAGGGTGCCGGCCAACTCTGTACCCCGACTCTCAAACTTGATCTCCAGGGTTCGCTGACCGTGGGGTTCAGCTCGACCCTGGCCGACTACTGAGTCTGCGCCAGTGCAGATGAGCAGTGCGGTGGCGACGCGAAGGTTAGTCCGAAGCTGCATTGGGGCGCTCGTGGTGATTTCTCCTCTCGTCTTGAAGGTATTAACTTGACGGCCATAACCCGAGCCGCAGCCAGCCCAACCTGACGATGTCTGATAACGAGAAACAGCGAGGCGATCGCCCTGATCAACTCGACCGCCGTGGTTTTTTGCGACTTGGTGCCCTTGGCGCCGGAGCCACCACCATTGGTGCCCTTGGCGCCGGCTGTGGTTCCAGCGGCGTGGCTGCGTCGGCCGACGGCTCTGCCGGAGGAATGTCGGGTATTGCTGCGACCGGCCAATCTCGACTCGGCTCAGCACCGCGCGGCCCGCTGGTTACGCCGCCAATCGAAACTGTGCGCGTCGGGTTTGTCGGCGTCGGGGGAATGGGCACCGTGCACGTGCGCAACTTTGCTTCCATACCGGGCGTCGAGATCAAGGCCATCTGCGACATCCGCGAAGAGCACGTTGCTCGATCTCAGAAGATTGCCACCGACGCTGGTATGGCCAAGCCGCGCGGGTACTCGCGAGGTGAGGAAGACTACAAGCGGATGATCGCTGAAGAAGACCTTGACCTTGTTTTTACGGCCACCCCGTGGAAATGGCATGTGCCTGTCTGCGTAGAAGCGATGCAGAACGGAAAGCACGCCGCCACCGAGGTTCCGGCGGCGTACACACTCGACGGGTGTTGGGAGCTTGTCGAGGTGGCCGAGAAGTACGAGCGGCACTGCGTGATGATGGAAAACTGCAACTATGACCGCGCCGAGCTCCTGGCACTCAACCTCATCCGGAAGGGCCTGCTTGGTGAGGTGTTGCACGCCGAGTGCGGATACCTGCACGACCTCCGCGGAATCAAGTTCAGCGACAACGGTGAAGGGCTGTGGCGACGCGACCATTCGTGGACGCGAAATGGAAACCTGTATCCCACGCACGGCCTTGGGCCCGTCGCCCAGTACATGGATATCAATCGCGGCGACCAGTTCTCCTACCTGGTCTCGATGAGTAGCCCCTCACGCGGACTGCAGGAGTACGCGGTCAAGAACTATCCCCGCGGCTCGGCGCAGCGAAAGGAGACGTTTGCGTTGGGAGACGTGAACGTATCGATGATCAAGACCGCGAACGGCCGTACGATCTACATCAGTCACGATACCAACTTGCCACGGCCGTACAGTCGAATCAACATGGTGCAGGGGACGAAGGGGATCTTCCAGGGTTACCCTAACCGCGTGCATATCGAAGGCATGAGCGAGGGTCACGGCTGGGACGACTGGACGGATTGGCTTGAGAAGTACGAGCATCCGCTGTGGGAATGGGAGCGCCAGAACAAGGAGGAGCGCGCCGGGCATGGCGGGATGGACTACCTCGAGGACTACAGGCTGGTGAAATGCTTGCGCGAGGGCAAGCAGACTGACATGAACGTGTACGACGCCGCGGCGATCAGCGCCGTGTGCGAGTTGACGGAGATCTCTGTGGCGAATGGCAGCATGCCCGTAGAGTTTCCGGATTTTACCCGCGGGCGATGGAAAGAATGGCAGAAGCTACCGCTATACGAGGCCTAGCGAGACACGTCGTGGCAGCAGCCGCGTTCATGTTCTTTCCGCTGGTGCTTTCAGCGTGTTCGGGAGGCGTGACCACCGATCAGTCGACGAAGCGTACGGGCACCGAGATTGCAGCGAGTGTCCGGTCGCTTGACCTTGTCGACCGTGAGGACGTGATCTTCGATGAGATTGCGCGTGGCAACACGCCGTCGTGGGTTGGGACCTTCGAGCCACTCATCGCGGTTCGTGATCTAGATGGTGTGCCGCGAACTGTGACGATAGGTGTGGCCGCGGACTATCTGGCGGTTGGCACTGACGAAGATCCGTTCCTCATTCCGCTGACGCCGCAGACTGCGCAGCGGGTGGCAGAAGAGATGAACGCCTCTCTGCCCACGCCGCTGATCGTCGATCTCATCTGGTCGCGTGCTGATGTCAAGTTGGGGCCGCGGCCCATTCCACCGAGTCCACAGATGACAACCGTGCCAGTCTTCGAGCAGCACAACGAGACCGTTCAGGCACAGCTACGGGAGCGGCAGTCCGGAGCCGGATCGATTGTCGCGGGACACAAGAAAGATGTAGTCTTGACCAACCGCCTCGGGCAGTCACTGGGGCGCGTGGCGATTTACGGATGGCATCAACTCAATGGCGCTCCGATCCAGCCGGTCTACGTCGGTCACACAAATGAGTGGGTGGATTACAGTCACGGCATCCGACTCGTGCACCGCAATGTCGACGTTGACGGCGTGGAGTACGACCTGATCGATCTGTTGTCGGACCCCACGTTGGCGCCATTGTTGAGCGACGAAGGCGTTCTTACGTATACGCGGTACCCGACGACAGAACGTTGACGACGCTATTTCCGTCGCGCCAACCGACAAACCGCCAGTTCGTCGCCGGCGCAATCGAGCCTGGTGGTGCCCAGGCGGCGATTCCGGGCCGCCATAAAGCCGGTTGGCAACAGGTCGATACTGTGGAAAACGTTTCAGGGACCTGGCCTTGGAGACTTCGGTATCAAGCCGTTAATTCGGGCGGCAAGTCCATCCGGTCTCGACGAAAGTGTGTGTAGTTCGTGTCGCTTGACCCGAGAATGAAGATCCTATACCCGTACCGGGACATTCTGCGAAAGGGTGGCCAACCACGCTATGCGCGTACGCTTGCCGCAGCTGTCGCTGCTGCGGGGCATGAAGTGGCGGTTCTTGGAGTTGACGACCCCCGACAGCCAGACACCGTCGCTGCGCCAGAGGGCGTGGGCGTGTATCAGATCCCGACTGGCATCACGGGCAGGAGGGCCTTCTCGCGGTGCCTCAAGGAGTTTGAGCCTGACCTCATTCACTTTGCGGGAGGACCCCGGCACCTTCTCCACGGACCGTGGAGCAGTCAGGCGCGGCGCGCTGGAATCCCGTACGTCGTTTCGGGAGCAGGCAATCTGAGCGACATGACCTACCGGTATCGCTGGGGAGGGAAGCGCAACTCGCTCCTCAACTACATGATGAAGAAGGTCTACCACCGCGTTTTTGATCGTCACCTGCTGCACAACGCAATAAGCGTCCACGCCCAGTCACGGAACGAAGCAGAAGACGCACTCAAATTCGGCGCGCGCGATACGTTTGTGCTGCCCTTTGGGATGCAGAACGAAGAGGTGCCCGATCCAAAGGCAACGCCGCCGAGAGCACTTCGGCATCCGATGACGTTCACCTACCTGGGCCGCCTTTCCATCATGCACAAGGGCCTCGATATCATTGTCGAGGCCTTCGGTAAGCTCGTGAAGGCGGGTTTCGGCGACCGGTTTCGATTGATTATTGCCGGGCCAAGCGAGAATGGATCGCTTGAATTGCTACGGCAGCGGGCAACGGAATTGAACATCGAGCACATCGAGTTCCCTGGCCCGGTCTATGACGCGGCCAAAGCCAATCTTTGGGGCGAGACTGACGTCTTCTTGCATCTCTGCCGTTTCACCGGATTTGCATTGACAGTCCGCGAGGCGATGTGCGAGGGGATTCCGGTGATAGCTACGCGCGACAGCGACTACGGAGACTGGGTCGACAGGTTTAACCTGGGCCGCAGTGTGACGCCCGAGGTCGGCGCGCTAACGGAAGTGCTGCTGGGAATGCTCGCGCTGACGGATGAATCGTTCGCCCAGCTTTCGCGCAACACCATGGAGTACGTTCATGCTACGCGATGGCGCGAACTGGGGCGTATGTACGCGAACGAATACGCTCGGATTTTGACACCGGGTGGCGGACCGCAGGAAGAGGTACTCTTCCGGGAAGAGCCGAGAGCCCAACCGGTCTACTAGCTGCTCAGCCGCGAGATCGCAGTTGAAAGATCGTCGGGATCGTTGATGTTCAGGTACGTACCGCCAAGGTCAATCGCGTACACGCTCCGACCGGCGTTGACCATCTCCTGAATCACCGCGACGAAATCAGGTTCACCCCGCTTCGGGTGCGGCGCAGTCTTGGGGACGAAGTCGAAGAACTCACGCTCAAATAGCCACGTGCCGGTACCCTGCATGTCGTTCCAGATTTCTTCGGGCTTCTCGATGAGCCGCGAGATCTTCGGGTCGGCCGCAGTGTGCCCGTTCAGGTCAATTGCATAGTTGCGTCGGATCCGGTATTCGTCATTCGTGCGCACAAACCCGACGAGTCCCGACGCGCCACGTTCGTCTACGATCGCGGCCAATCCGCTGTGGCTGCAGTCCAGATAAAGCTCGTCACTCAGAAGAATCAACATCCGGTCTTTGACGTACGGCTGGGCGAGAGAGACGGCGTGCGTCAGGCCCTTTGGGTCCTCCTGCACAACGTACGAGATCGGCACGCCACGATAGTTCTCCCGAAAGTGGTCCCGAATTGCGTCTCCGTCTGGGCTGACGATGAGAATGATGCGACTGATGGGCGCCTGAAGACCGACCTCAAGTACGTATTCGAGAATCGGGCGGTCCATCAACGGCACCATGCCCTTGGGGACAAAGGTCGTGGCGGGGCGAAGCCGGGTACCTTTCCCGGCAGCCGGCACTACAAGTACCAGATCGCGAGATGACTCCTGCAACGGCTTGATCGGGCGGTTTCGTTCTTGGTTCATACCGGTCGGCGTCAACCCAAGAACCATACCAAGGGCGGAACGGAGGCGCCTGGGCCACTGGCCGTCCGAAAAATACGAAAGCCCCCGCGAGCCCGTTTCAGTCTGTCTTAGCAAGCCGTTCCAGCGCCCGGATCAGCCGACTGAGGTTGGCTTGGCCCACGATCACTCGAAGCCGGGATACTGCTCCTCGAACGTCACCCACATGTCGTTCTCAAGTGTGGGGTCGTTGGAGCGGACGACGTTGAGGCTGATCTGCAGCTTCTTCAGCGCAGTGTCGAATCGACTCTTGGTACAGCCCAGTTCGGCGATAGCCATCTTTCGCAGTGGACCCGTAAACCACGGCTCGCTTCGGATGTACTCGTATACGCCCCGGGACAGGGGATCCAGCTCGGTGACTGGCTGTCTGTTTGCCGGATAGTGGACGCTGCGCAGATACTCCATCTCCATCAGGACGGCGTCGCCGCCTGGAACCTTGCCGTAGTAGAATTCATCCGGGTAGGTGTTGGGAATCTGATTTTTCCAGGCCCAGACAGCCTTCACCTTGTCACTCCAACCGCCACCCTCGGGTTTTTCTTCGGACAACCCGACGTTGTCCCAGAGGGAGGGATACGGGGAGTTCTTGCTACCAAAGATGGTGCAGATCTTGTGCTCGAGCACAAATTCACAGGCCTCTTCGAAAGTCTTAATCATCTAGTTGCCACTCCGTAGGCGATTCTCCGGCTCGGGTCCAGTTTTGCTCCTAGGTTTTCAATCGTGTAGTCGACCGCCGCAAAACCCGCCCGTTCGATTTCTTCGTTCGTGTGCGCCGCAAGTCGACAGCGATCCGAGAGTACTGCCCATATCGGGGCGAGTACTCCCTGAAGGTAGCGTAGAGCCGTGCCTTCAGCGGCGGCGATGTGTTCGACAAACAAGAAACGTCCGCCAGGACGAAGTACACGATGCACTTCTGCGATCACGGTCGCGGGGTCGTCGACAGAGCATAAGGTCAGCGTCGCAATCACAACATCCTGAGAGGCGTCCGGTTCAAGCAGCGACTCCGCCTTCGCCGACCGTAGATCAAGTACGATACCGTGCTCGGCCGCGGTGTGCTCTAGGCGCTTGTGCATGTGGGGATTTGGCTCGTAGGCGATAACCCGGGTTCCATCCGGGTAGCGGTGGAAATTTGATCCGACCCCCGGACCGATCTCGAGAATCTGAGCGGGAATGTCGCGAAAGACGTGCTCTTTGGCCGGGCCCAGGGTGGCGTCCACGTCGGCATGTACGCGCGACCAGAGCGCGGCGAACAGTCGTTTCATGGACGGTACTCTTGGCTTCGAGGGCGCGGGACTGGGCTAGCAACGGTAAGACTGACGTCGCCCGATGTCAACTGGCCTGTTGTACGGTATATGGCTGTCGTATAATGACGCAATCTTTCTCCAGGCTATGCGCAGTTCCAAGACAATCCACGTCGTCAGTTGTCACGCCGAAGGCGAGGTGGGTGACGTGATCGTTGGGGGAGTGGCGCCACCGCCAGGGAACACCCTGTGGGAGCAGCGGACGTGGATTGCCGCAGACGAGACGCTCCGGAACTTCGTGCTGAATGAACCACGTGGTGGCGTCTTCCGCCACGTGAATCTGCTCGTTCCTGCTATTGATCCCCGCGCCCATATGGGCTTCATCATAATGGAGCCTGCCGACACGCCGCCGATGTCTGGGTCCAACTCGATCTGTGTGTCGCACGTACTGCTTGATACGGGGATCCTTCCGATGGAAGAGCCGGAGACGCTCCTCGTCCTTGAGGCGCCTGGCGGACTCGTCCAGGTTCGCGCCGAATGTCGCGACGGCAAGGTGGGTCGCATTACGATAACCAATGTCCCTTCTTTTGCGGACAGGCTGGCCGTTCCGTTGGAAGTTCCAGGGCTAGGAACGGTCACGGTTGACACCGCCTACGGCGGGGATAGTTTTGTGATCGTAGAAGCGTCGGCCGTCGGCGTCGAGATCGATCCGTCCAATGCGCGCCAGCTTTCGGAGCTGGGTGTGAGAATCACCGCCGCGGCGAACGAGCAGATTGGCTTTCATCACCCGGACTCGGATGCGGGCGGTGCCGAATGGAATCACATTTCGTTCTGCCAGTTTGTTGACCCACTAGTCCGTGAGGGAAATACCCTGACGGGTCGCAACGCCGTCGCGATTCGACCAGGGAAGATCGATCGATCCCCGACGGGCACCGGCTGCTCAGCGAGGATGGCAGTTCTGCATGCCCGTGGCGAGATGGGTCTCGGAGATACGTATTGTGCCCGGTCCATAATCGGTTCAGAATTCCACTGCGGGATCAGCTCGGAGGCAGCGGTCGGTGGCACGCCCGCCATCTTGCCCACGGTTGGTGGTCGCGCGTGGGTCACGGGGACGCACCAACACCTCCTTGACCCAGACGACCCGTGGCCAGAGGGCTACCGTCTGGCTGATACGTGGCCGGTCCCCAAAGACTGAGCTCAGTCTCCTTCCCGTCTTTGACGGGGTGTGGCACAGGTACCTACAGCTGGATGACGTAGGTCAGCTTCGCGATACCGACCTGGTTGTTGAGTGTGGCTGCGCGCGGGTCGAACTGGTCCTCGGGATTGAGGAAGTTGTAGTTCGTATTGAACACCAGAAATAGGTCGGCGCCCGGAGAGTGGATCCAGTCGATCCGGATGTTAGCCTGGACGTCGCCGGAGAAGTTGTCGTACTGCACGAGCGCTTTCGCGAACAGCTTGCGACTATAGGCGGCGTTGATACTCATGCTGAACGTCGTTGCGTCGAAATTGCCGTTCGCGATTGGCAGATCGAACACGGTGTGCGAGAGGCTTGCTTCGAGATTGAGGTACTTGCCGGTACGGAGTCCGATGCCCCCTCTGATGTTGTTTCGAGTTCCACCGTAGAAATCCGAGCGGAGCACATCTCCTCGCAACGAAAAGAATTTGCTATTGTCGGTGCGAAATCCGGCCTGTACTGAGTTTGATACATAGTCGCCGGGGGTGATCTCGGCGTCAGGTCGAATGAAGAAGGAGTTCTCCAGCCGATCAAAGTCGCGCGAGGCCACGAATAGCAAACGATCATTGGCGCGAATCCGCGCGTTTGCATGTACGCCAATAGTCGACGACTGCTTGTTGTTGTCCTGACCGTTGAAAAGGGAACTGAAGGCCGTGAGGGAGTAGGAGCGCAGAACGGGCCCGCCGAGTTGTGGCGAATATCCTGCTGATGCCCTATACGACTTGATATCACGGCGTCGGACAAATCCGAGCGCGGGGCTGAAGTTCTTGCCGACGTTGGAGTAGCCCGACGAAAAACTCCAGTCTGCGGAACTCAGAGATAGATCTACGCTGCCAGCGCCATCCGACTGTCCGGGCTCACTGTCGATGACGCGTGTGTACCAGCCCGTGATTTCGCTGTTACCCCAGAAACGCCGCCTCGCGTCAACACCAACCGCACGATTATATGCGTCTACCTCCTCCAGGTTAGTCACTATCGCGCCGACCGTCGTTCGATTAAACACATCGGCCCGAACCCGAGCGACGGTGTTGTTCGCCGACGAGAGCCCGCGATCGTTGTTCTTGTCAGTCTGGATGTTCAGCAGGCCCACAGAAACCTTGTCGAACTGCCCGACGACGCGAGCACCCGCCAGGATATCATTGGAGATACCAATACGCCGCGAGAAGAAGGTCTCGGTTGTGCGGGAATCGCCAAACTCGAACAGCCCGGCGCGTTCGAGGAAGAACTCGCGCTTTTCCGGGAAGAACAGGTTGAACCGCGTGAGATCGAGCTGGACGTTGTCAGATTCCACCTGCGCGAAGTCTGTGTTCACCGTCACGTCAAGTGTGATGTTTGGGTTCACCGCCCACTTCACATCGATGCCGGCGTCAGTTTGCGTGTCGGTTTCAGTTCCGTTCGGCCCGTCGCGAAACTCCTGTGCGCCCGCGATGACGTACGGCTTGATCAGGACATTGCGGCCACGCTCAACATTCTTCACGCCGCGCATCGTGGCATACTGAGATACCTGGAAGATGCCCGCGCTGTAGCGTCGGGGTATGAACGGCCACATCGAGCGCTCGCCCGTACGATTCAGGAAGCGCATGATGGCAACACCCATCGTCAGCTCATCCTTGTTCTCGAACCGGATCGTCTTGAAGGGAATCGCCAGCTCGACGTGCCAACCATCGTCGGCGATCCTCCCGCTGCTACGATATATACCGTCCCATTGCCAGTCGCTGAACGTCATGCTTTCGTCGGTGATGATCGCGTCGTCCTGGGTTCCGAGAACGTTTGTTTCGAATAGGTAGGCGTTGCGATCGTCATCGTAGGTGTCGATCAGCAACCAGAACATGTCATCGTTGCCGTTGGGGCCGCCCCGCTCGAGGTTGCGGGCCCGAATGAGATCTGGCTCCGAGTCGTAAAAGCTGAGACCGAAGTAGAGGTTCTTCTCGTCGTAGGCTATCCGAATCGCCGAAGGGTATGCTGGGGCCTCACCTTCATTCGGATCAAGTTGGACAAAGTCGGTCGCCGCAACGGTTTTGTCCCATATTGCGTCGTCCATGATGCCATCGATTCGCGGTGGCGCATCGGCATAGACGGCGAGGATATCGTTGTCTGAGCCAATCCTGATCTCGGGTGGTGCCGCCTTGCGGTCACCGGAGTTCTGCGGAGTTGACTGTGCTTGGGCGCTGCCGAAAGGGGCAGCGAGTGAGGTCGCAAGAAGGGCGAGTCCGGCGACCAGGCTATTCTTGTTCACGTCGAGAGGGATTAGGCAGGGTTACGTCCAACTTACATATGTTGGCTAAACACGAACGGCTACCAGGATGAGGGATACAGCTTCCAGCTCGTCAGTACGTGCGCGCTACGCAGGAGGCCGCGTGGTCGGGCTGTCAGGCAGTTTGCTTTGCCTCGTCCTCGCGTCGTGCCAGCTCGCTGACGAACCCGAATCGTCAGTGTACCTCGACGCGGCGGTAGAAGTTGCGGCATGGCTGTCCGCTCAAGCCCGACACGACCAAATTATCCCCGATCAGGCTTTTTCGGACACCACGGCCACATCTTCGTTGGGCGCTGGCGCGTCGGGTCGCATCCTCTTCTTTCTGGAGCTGTTTCAAGCGACGAAAGACCCACGGTACTTGGCTCGGGCGGAGGCGGAGGCTGACGTCGTCTTGTTGCAGGTTGCCGGTAGGGCAGAAGACAACGAAGCGGCACTGGGCCTCTACAATGGTGTTGCCGGAGGCATTGTCGCGTTGACGGCGCTACAGCGACTCGTTCCGGCCGAACGTTTTGAAGACGCGTTGTCGAGATTGACTCCAATGCTGATGCGGCCGAGCGTCAGCTCCATCAACGACGTTATCGTCGGCGCGGCTGGTCGCGGTCTCACACTCCTGGAGGTTGCCGATTCCGGGCAACGCGCGGAAGTGCTCTCCGTCGCGACCGTGATCGGAGATACCCTGATCGGGCGCGCCAAATCCGAAGGCATCGGGCTGTATTGGTTGCGAGCCGAAGACATGGAGTTCAATCTGCCCAACTTCTCACACGGAACGGCCGGTGTCGGGTTCTTCTTCGCCCGGCTGCACGAAGCTACCGGTCGCCCGGAGTATCTGGAAGTTGCGCGGAGCGCCGCAGACTATCTCGTGCAAATCGCAGACCACGACGACGGACTCTTCCTGGTGCCGTACGGCGTCCCGAACGAAGGCTTTTCCACGAACTACGACATCGGCTGGGCCCACGGGCCAGCCGGCACCGCCCGCCTATTCTATCAACTGTGGAAGATCACAGGCGAAGAGCGTTATCTGGATCAGGTCGAGGCGAACGCGCGCACGCTTGTCGCTGCGGGGGTCCCGATTGCCAGTTCGGACACGCTCCGATGGGCTGGACCTTTCAGGATCGACCAGCGGTTCGGAACTTCGGGGGCGGTCACGTTCTTGCTCGGCCTGAACCGAGTTCGTCCGAAGGCTGCCTACGAGCAGCTCGCACGAGCGATCCTGGACGACATCATTGCGCGTTCGACGCTTCACGACGACAGTCGGTACTGGAGCCTGCCGCGATATGGATTCCAGGGTAACCGGGGAGAGGAGGCCTCCTACACCGGATATTTCTATGGTGCAGCCGGGTTAGGTCTCTCGCTACTTCATATGCATTACGCGCATATTGGGCAGAGTGCCGTGATTGCGTTTCCCGATGATCCGTTCCGTCACTAGGGCCCGCGCGACCGGACTCCAGTGTGCGTGAGTTTGACAAAACCGTATGATAGCACTGCTATGACCCTCAGCTTTCTGCGTCCGCTGGTACCGATTCTGTTCCTCGCAGTAGGTTCGATTCTGCAGTCGTGTCAGGGCACGTACGACATGGTCGTCGAGAATGTCACGTTGATCGATGGAACGGGTGCCCCTCCGCAAACCCAGGCAAACGTCTACGTTCGCGACGGCAGGGTTGCAGCGATTTCAACCGGTTCACGGAGCGGACGCGCGTCATCAGTCGTTGATGGCAGCGGGCGCTTCCTAATTCCTGGGCTGATTGACGCTCATGCGCACCCATTTCCTATCGCGCGGACCTTCCCGCAGTTTGCCCACTTCGGCGTGACGTCCATCTTGATCCCGGGATGTGGAGACTGCAGCAACGAGAACCTCGCTAGGACGCGCGAGCTAGCGGCCAGCGGTTCGATTCCTGCCCCGCGCGTGTTTCACACGAGCCAACACTTCACGATGGTGGGACGGCATCCCGTCAAGACGTACCCCGGCCCCAAATGGGTCGAAGGCGAGACCGTTTACTACCTGCGTACGACAGATGATGCAGAGCGTTTTGTTGCCGAGGTCGCCCGTCAGCCAATCGTTGGTATCAAACTCACGATCGAGGACGGTCCGGCTCCGCCCTTTGTGGAAACCATCCCAACCGAGTTCGTAGAGGCGGTTGTAGAGGCCGCACATCGACACGACCTTCGAGTGCTGGCGCACGTCAGCACAATCGAACATGTCCGTATCGCCGAGACGGCCGGCGCCGATGACATTCTTCATTTTGTCGGTGTAGACATCGATTGGGACACCGACCTCGAGATGATCCAGCGACTTCGACAGCGTGACCCCTCGTGGGTTACGACGTTGATGATTGACAAATCGTTTCTCTACCCCGCGAATGCCGAGTGGCTACAGGCGGCGATTGCGACGGGCCAGTACCGCCCCTCGGAGTTGGAAGAACTGCCGGGTGCGGAATCGCCCAGAGTCTCACCTAAGATTCTGGCCCAACTCTACGGGATTAGCGATCCCACACTCGAGAACGTGATGCGTCCACAGCTTGAAGACCTGAGACAGCTGCACGGTATGGGTTTCAACCTCGTTGCCGGGACAGACACGGGCAACGATTACATTTTCGCGGGGCTTAGTCTGCACGAAGAAATGGAGTTGTTGGGGATGGTGTTCTCGCCGACCGAGGTAATCCCAATGGCTACGTCAAATGCCGCGCGGATATTGGGCGCAGCAGACGAACTTGGGACGATCGAAGTTGGCAAGTGGGCCGATATGCTTTTACTTGACCGCGACCCGCTTCAGGACATCCGGAATACGCGGTCGATCGTTAACGTCTTCAAGGCGGGACAACTACTGGAACGATGATTCTTCGCACTACGGTCACGATGCTTGCCGTCTTAACTGCCCTGTCAACGCAGGCGGCGGCGCAGGATCGCACTATCGACTACCGATTCAAGCCGCCGATATGGCACACGCCACTGGGTTTGCCAGGCGACTGGCACAAACCCCTCGTTAATGCTGACGGTGCGCTGATCTACGACTTTGGTCCCGGGCCCTACGCTCGTGCCGCGACCTTTGTGTCGGTCGCGCTCGAGGCGGATTCTATCGTCGCCCTGGATCAGACGGTACACGATCCTCGCGTTCCGCTGGTGCAAACCGTGGCCAAATACTCCGGCGGGTCCGTAACTACCGAAGCTTTCTCGGCGGTGCCTCGCTACGACTGGCAAGCGGAGAATGAGCGACCCTATACGGGCGATGTGCGCCGAGTCAATGGCACCAACTCGATGATCGGATGGGCGGATCCGCCCGGAGACGTGGATCCGGCGTTTCGCAATGTCGCGTACGGCACGAATCGTCCTGTGGAGTATCGGCTCGGTGTTGAGCCCGGTGCAGCCCGTACGGCAGTTCTCGGCTTCGCCGACCCCTATCGCAGAGTTGGTCATCGCGTTACGCGTGTGATGTCCGTAGAGGTCGAAGGCGCGCCGACGCAGGATATCGATGTAGTGGATCGTGCTGGACGCAACTCACCGGCCCTTGTTATTGCAGATGCCCGCGATGTCGATGGTGATGGGTGGCTGGAGATCAATGTGAAGGCCAACCCCGCGACCGTCGACGGGAACGTCTTTCTGAGTGCCATTTGGTTGTTCGCGCAAGGAGCGGACATCGACGAAGGCGCGGTCATTCGAGGAGAGTTGTCCGACGAGGCTGAAGTGTACGTTGACTGCGGCCGCGACCAGCAGTTGCGTGAGCGAGGACCGCGGACTGACGTGCTGCGGGCAGTCATCGATGGTGCCGGCGTTTCGCCCGTCGTTCGTGTGCGCACCAAGCGCGAACTCTCGCACGACGCGCGGCACGGGGCGCTGATGACGTTCTCGGATCCGTTTATCGTCACGACTCCGCGCGCCACCGCTGCCGACCAAATGGACGACGGCTGGGAGCTCTCTTTTGCGCCGGGTACGTCCGAGATCACCGTCGCGGTCTTGCAACCAGGTGGGCCGGGACTACCCGTGCCGCACGTCGACGTGGGGGCCGAGAAAGATCGACAGGCGTCGTACTGGCGCGAGGAGTCTGGAATCCCGTTCGCCAAAATCCAGATCCCTGATTCCGCGCTACGGGCGCTCTTCGAGGGCAGCATACGCACCATGTACCAGCTCACCGAGTATGTCGACGGACAGTTGCAGTCGCAGCCGGGCCCATCGGTTTATCGCGGACTGTGGGCATCCAACCAGCCACGCGTTGGCCGCGCGCTGACGCATCTCGGCGACTTTGAAACTGCTCGGTCGTCGTTTCGCCAGGCGTTCCGGCATCAACAGGCTGACGGGCGGATTCTGATCCTCACGCCACCAACGCTTCTGAAGGAAACCGGCATTTCGATGCATGCCGTATATCAGCACGCCCGGATGACGCGCGATCGCGACTACCTCGAGTCCTACTGGCCTCGACTTGCGGCTGCGGCCGAGTGGATCTCCAGCATGCGGCGCGTGACGACAAATCCGGATGCACTTAACTACGGCCTGATGCCGGCGGGGCTCTCGGATGGTGGCGTTGGCGGCGTCGTGCCCGAGTTCACCACAAATCACTGGGGACTTCTGGCCCTGCGCAACATGGCTGACGGGGCGCGTTGGCTCGGGCGTGACGATGAGACGGCCCGCTACCAGGCCGAGTTCGCGGCGTACGATGCGGCGTTTAGACGCGCCGCGTCTGCGGCACTATCTCAGGACGAGTTTGGCAACTGGTTCCTTCCGGTCAGAATGGAGTTCGACGCCGGCAAGCACGTGCCACAGCGTGCGCAGACGTCGTTTGCGTACCAGGTGTATCCCGGGCGAACGTTCGCCAAAGACGATATGCTCGTTCGGTCAAACATGAAGATGTTATTGGACGCAAGGACGGCTGAGGGACTCACGCTGACGACGGGCTGGCTCGACGGCGGCGTCCAACCGTTCATCGAGGCAACCCGCGCAGGTGTGTGGCTCTACCTCGGCGAGGTCGAAAAGGCGCAGCAGATTCTGTATGCCGTGGCGAATCACGCTTCACCCACCCATGTGTGGGTGGAGGAGCAGCTTCCGGGCGCTGGTCCGCGCCGGTCAACCGGAGACGTTCCGCACTCGAGTGCATGCTCGGAGTTCATAAACGCGATCCGCTATATGATCGCCCTCGAGGATGGAGACCACCTCGATCTACTGAAGGGCGTCCCGACATCGTGGTGGTACCCCGGTGCACGGCTGAGCGCCACCGACATCCCAACCGAATTTGGCGCGCTCGATTTCGACGTTTCGGTCTCCGCTGACGGCCATCGGGTGACCCTTGCGATTGAACCAATCGGCGAGTCAGGCCCCGGTGGCCCCAGGATTCACCTCCGCTCTCTCAAGAGGAACGGGTTTGCGCTTGTGGGTGGAGCGGAACTTCCGGATGTCTGGGGCGGTGAGTGGGGCAGAACCATTCGCCTGGAGCTGTTCCGGTAGCGCGGTAGCATGGTGGCCGGGGCGGTCCGTAACTCTTCGCAACTTCTTGTTATTCGTTCCGCAACGCGACGGCTGCTGGTGCGAATACGGGGATCCATCGGCGACACACAACCAGGAGGTATCCACATGTCTCATCCCTGGCACGACATCCCGATTGGCGACAGCGCCCCCGAATGGGTTCAGGCGGTCGTCGAGATCCCTAGCGGGTCGAAGGTCAAGTACGAGTTGGACAAATTGACCGGACTCCTTCGCGTAGATCGAATGCTCTACTCATCAGTCATATATCCCGCGAACTACGGGTTCATCCCGCAGACGCTTGGAGATGACAACGATCCACTGGACATCCTGGTGCTCATGCAGGAGCCGGTCGTACCGCTATCGACGCTGCGCGCGCGACCGATTGGCGTGATGAACATGGAGGATCAGGGTGAGGGAGACGAGAAGATCATCTCGGTGCACCTCGACGACCCGGCCTTCAACGGATTCTACCATATCTGGGAGCTGCCCGACCACCGACTGCGCGAGCTCAAGCGGTTCTTTCTGGACTACAAAGTTCTGGAAGAGAAATCCGTCGAGGTGCTCGACTTTCAAGGACCAGACGCGGCGCGCGGTGTAATCAGTACAGCGATGCGGAAATACCGTGACGAGGTCGCTCAGCCGCGTGAACGAGTACCCAGCAACTAGAATGAACTTCGTCGGGGCGGGAATCTGGTTATCATTCCGATGAAACCCCTGAGTTATCTGTGGGCGCTTCCCAATTCTGCCGTCGGCGCCCTTCTGGGTGGCATTGGCATCCTGGCCGGCGGATCTGCGTCTATCGTGGACGGCGTCGTTGAGTTTCGGGGCGCGCTTATCGAAAAGGCCCTGAAACACCTTGTCCCGATACCGGGCGGGGCTGATGCAATTACGTTTGGACACGTAATTCTGGGGCGCAACGACAGTGCACTACGTCGCTGTCGGTCACACGAACACGTGCACGTCCGCCAGTACGAGCGCTGGGGGCCCTTCTTCCTTCCCGCCTATGTGGCTGCGAGTGCCATCGCGTTCGCTCGCGGAGGAGACGCGTATCGCGACAATCACTTCGAGCGCGAAGCCTACGGCGATTCCTGCCAGTAGCGCAACTTACCGACGTCAGGTCGGTCCGGACTGCCGTCGAAAGCCAGGCCAAACTCCACAGGACCCTGCTCAAAGAGTACGTCCGTGCCGTGAAGGATGCGCGTGACGTTTGTAACAGCGAAGTGTCGCGCGGCGCCAGGCGACTCGATTACGAACAGGTTATTGCCATCGGTCTCATACGGGCCGTAGCGCACCTTGCCGGCGTCGTACGTGTACATGGGCCTGCGCCAGTCGCGCACAAGCTCGGCCTCCATGTCAAGCTTGGCACCGACGATGTAGCGCCGCCCACCGCGCTCGATTTGTACCGCGACAGCATCCGGGTTGCCGGAGGTCTCCAGCATAGTAATTGAGGCCGCCAGTTCCTCGGGGCTTTCATCTTGATCATGCGGAACGAGCACTGTCACAAAAGACTGTAGGTCGTTGCGGTAGCCGTGCCGCCCGATCAATTGGTACATGAAGCGTTCCTTCTGGTAGTGGCGCGTCTGCTCACCGGTGCCCTCAACGAGCTGGTGCGCTGGTGGCCGCTGGGGGAATATCACAAGCAACCGTTCAGGTCCAGATACGTCGACGTTCCGGAGCGAGTCATACGCAGTTTGATACCAGCCGTCTCCGCTGTCCAGAATCTGCCGCGTGTGCCACATGTTGGCCATTGTCAGATAGCCCGGCTCTGTAAACCGAACGACATCGAAAACCACAAACCAGTCCAGATCCTTGACGTAGTTCACAATGCGATCAGCCTCGTAGCCCAGGCGGTCGTTGATGATGCGCGTACGTGACACGTCGAAGCGATCCAGCTCGAGGAAATCGATCTTCTGCGTCCGGACCGCCTGGTACGCCCCCGAGTTTCGCACAAAGTCCAGCAGCGTTTGCCCTTCGACTGCCGCCCAACCCGGCGTGACGTACCGCCGTTCTCCCTCTTTCTGCCCTAGCGCAATCTTGCCGTTGCGGATAACAACCCTGTTGTGAAAATAGTCGGCCCGGTAGGCGCCAAACGGACCGCTGGGCATGAAGTCCCGGTAACCGCCGTCGTGCAGCAGGATCGATCGGTTACGCATGAGCATCACAATGCTGTTTTCGTCGGAGTTACCGTGATGCATCTTCTCTTCTTCCACGGGGATCGTGCGACGCAGGTGCTCGCGCCCCAGCCAACCGCCGTCCCCCTCGTCACGGTAGTTGAGCAGCATGTACGTGCTCGTCGGATCCCACCCGTCCCGGAACACAATCTTCTTTCCAACTATGTCTTCGAGGATCTCTTCTGAACCTGACAAGGGTGCGATGCCGGAGAGGTCAAAGTCGGCAGCGAGGTAGGCGTCGGTCATGCACAGCGCAGCGTGAATACTCCGAGGCGATCGCGTTTTCACGCGCTCGAAGTATTGCGCGGCCGCCCACCGCTGGCGCCCGTCGCCGTTGACGGCGGCCGCTTTTTCAAAGACCGGAAGCATCCTCACCGCCGGAGCGTAGTTGGCGTCGCCAAAGTCAGGAATGATCCCGTCAGGCGCGATCAGCTTGAGGTAGTAGTCGAAGTAGTACTGCCATTCAGGCGTGCGGTACAGCGATTCATCTTCGAGGATGTGGGTAGCCTGCCACAGCAGCGAGTAGAGCCAGATCGCGTGATAGCCGGTGGCGTCTTCAATTTGCCACGCGCCCCAGTTGTCGTCAAGAATCGACTCACCAACCATCCGCCAGGTATTTGCGCGCGGGTGTTCGGGCAGCACCTTCGCGTAGTACAGGAGTGACTCAGATCGCAACACCGCCCGGTTCATCGCGCCCCACTCCTGGGTTCTGATCGTGTGCTCCGCGCTCCTCGCGATTGCCTCCTCCATCGTTTGGCGCTCTTCATCCGTCAGCAAGCCCTCGCGCTCAAGCACCTCAAAACCACGGGCGTACTTGGACGACGAGAACACATTTGGCAGGGTCGGAAGCGCATCGTCCAGCTCGGGTCGACGCGCAATGAACTCCGGCGTGTAGTGTTGCTTGTAGTCCTCGTATTCGAGCATAAGCTGCTTCGCCCGCTCGAGGTACTTGCGATCTCCGGTGATCTCAAAGAGGTTTGCGTTCAGGCCGGTGAGGTATAAGTCGTTCGAAGGCGGCGCGTACGAAACAGCTGTTTCTAGGTCGAGACGTTCAAGCCATGTCGCCCGGCGTTCCTCAAGCGTTTCCCACGCCCACTCAGCAGTCGCGGTGGCAAAATCGAGGTACTCGGTAGGAGAGACCTCGGTCTGCTGTCCGTTCGCCGCGTAGGTTGCCAGAACGCTCTGGGCATTGGCTGCGGGTGCCATTGTCGTGCTCGCGAGAACGGCGGTGAGTATTGCGACTAATGTCTTCATGGCGCGTTGGGGCGGGGCGGATATGGAGACTCAATATCGCACCGCACCCTCGCCACGCACAATGACCATTTCAGATTGGGGGTGTGCCGCTCACCTGGCCACCACAAAACGTTTGGTGGCGCGAAATCCGCTACCTGTGGCACTCACGAAGTAGACGCCTGGCGCTGTGCCCGACGTCTCCCACGCCAAGTCCATTTGTTGTTCTGTTGCCATCCCTTCGTGTAGAACGGCTACCCGACGTCCCAGGATGTCGTGCACACAGACGCTAATCGTCGTGGCCGACGGGATCGTGAGCGATACGATGACACGATCAACAGCGGGATTAGGACCGATCAATCGGAGCGGCTCGTAGTCAAAATGCGGGACCGTCAACTCGACTACCGGACTGTAGTCAGTCGACCCATCAAA
>JANQRN010000028.1 GCA_028284545.1 Rhodothermales bacterium
TGACGAGGGCATCGTGCGCTCGTTCGTCCTGGCTACAATTATCTGGGGTGTCGTTGGCATGCTTGTCGGCGTGATCATCGCGCTGCAGCTGCCGTTTCGTGGCGCGAACCTCGGTCAATATCTAACGTTTGGCCGACTGCGCCCTCTGCACACCAACGCGGTAATCTTTGCGTTCGCCGGCAACGCCATCTTCGCTGCGATCTACTATTCCACGCAGCGACTCTGTAAGGCCCGAATGTTCAGCGACGTCATGAGCCGCTTCCACTTCTGGGGCTGGCAACTCATCATCGTCTCGGCTGCCATCACGCTACCGCTCGGGATCTCAACGAGTAAGGAGTATGCCGAGCTCGAGTGGCCGATCGACATCGCGATTGCGGTGGTCTGGGTCGTATTTGCGATCAACTTCTTTCTCACCCTCCGGCGACGCCGCGAGAAGCACATGTACGTTGCGTTGTGGTTCTACATCGCGACGATAATCACCGTAGCGGTACTTCACATCGGGAATAGCCTGGCGCTTCCTACAAGCCTGTCCAATAGTTATCCGTTGTTTGCGGGTGTGCAGGACGCGTTTATCCAGTGGTGGTACGGCCACAACGCCGTGGCTTTCTTCCTGACGACGCCCTTCCTCGGCCTGATGTACTACTTCCTTCCGAAGGCCGCTGAACGACCGATCTTCTCCTATCGACTATCGATCGTGCACTTCTGGAGCCTCGTGTTCATTTACATCTGGGCCGGTCCACACCACCTGAACTACACCGCACTACCGGAGTGGGCCGTCACGCTCGGGATGTTGTTCTCCGTCATGTTGTGGATGCCCAGCTGGGGCGGGATGATCAACGGCCTCTTCACGCTCCGCGGTGCATGGCACAAACTGCGTGACAGCGTTGTCCTCAAGATGTATGTAATCGGCATCACGTTCTACGGCATGTCGACGTTTGAGGGCCCGATGTTGTCGATCAAGAGCGTCAACGCGCTCAGCCATTACACCGACTGGACGATTGGGCACGTACACGCCGGGGCGCTCGGCTGGAACGGCTTCATGACGTTCGGCATGATCTACTGGCTGGTACCGAAGCTGTGGCGGACAGAACTCTGGAGCAAGGCGCTCGCAACAGCACACTTCTGGATCGGAACGATCGGGATGCTACTGTACGTTTTTGCTATGTACACGGCGGGTGTTACGCAGGGCCTGATGTGGCGAGCGTTTGACGCGACGGGACGGCTTCTGTATCCAGACTTCATTGAGACGGTTGTCCAGATCATCCCGATGTACTGGGTCCGAATGGTTGGCGGAACGCTGTACCTGGTCGGCGCCGTACTACTCGGATACAATGTGTACAAGACAATCCGCAAGGCGCCAAAGCAACTGCCGGATCCGGCGTTCGCGCTTCCATCAAACGCTTTCCGGGTGAAGTAACATGGGACGATTCATCAAGACAAATGGACGCCACCGCAACCTGGAAGGCTGGCCGCTGGTGTTCACCGTTCTCGTGACGCTGTCAGTTCTGATCGGCGGCGTCGTCGAGTTTCTTCCGCTCGTTCTGGTGAGCGAGAACATCCCTACGATCGAGACGGTCGAGCCCTGGACTCCGCTGGAGCTCGCGGGACGCGACTTGTACATCCGGGAGGGTTGCAACAACTGCCACTCGCAAATGGTGCGACCATTCCGTCACGAGATCGAACGCTATGGCGAGTACGGAAAGCCCGGCGAGACTATCTACGAAAGACCGTTCCTGTGGGGGTCAAAGCGCACCGGGCCAGATCTTTCGCGGGTCGGCGGAAAATATCCGAACCTGTGGCACGTGCGGCATTTTGATGACCCGCGCTCGACGAGTCCGCGCTCGATCATGCCGCGTTACAACTGGTTGCTGGAGCGGGAACTGAAGGTCTCCACCATTCCGCGGCGAATGCAGGTATTGCAGACGCTGGGCACTCCGTACACGGATCAGGAGATTCAGAACGGAATTGAGATCGCGCAGCAGCAAGCGCGGGAGATCGCAGAGGATATTCGCACTACCGGTGGTCCCGACAACCTTGCTGACAAGGAAATCGTCGCGATGGTGGCCTACATGCAGCGACTCGGCGCTGACCTCGCACGGTCCACCGCGGCAACCGGCGGCGCTTCGACCGAGTCGGTCGCGACATCTGGAGGACCGGGAGGATCGAGGTAGCATCATGATGAAAGAAGTAGTGCGCGGCATCGAGAGCGGCGCGTTGGGAGTGGTAGGACTGATAGCGTTCGTTCTGGCGTTTTCACTGATCCTGGTGTACGTATTCCGCATGCGGAAGTCCGACCGAACGACTGCCAAGAACATGCCGTTGGAGGACGACCTCCAGGCACACAATCTGATGAACGGAGACTAGATCATGTCCGATTCGATCAAATCTGACGCAAACGAAAATCAGACAGACGACCAGGCGATTGCCGGTCACGCCTATGATGGCATTCGGGAGTACGACAACCCGATGCCCGGTTGGTGGCTTTGGATCTTCTGGGGCTCGGTTGTTTTCTCGATTGTTTACTTCCTGGGTATCAACGTCTTCGGGTTTGTCGACACGTACGCCGAAGACCTCGAGCAGAGTATGGCCGAGCTTCAGCAGATCCGGGATGACTACGAAGCGGCCAATCCATCTGCTGCTATAGATAGCGCAGCGCTTGCGCTTGCGGTTGGCGACCCGGCCAAGGTCACCGAAGGCGCTTCGCTTTACGTTGGTCAGTGTGCGGCCTGCCACGGTCCGCAGGGGCAGGGGTCGATAGGTCCGAACATGACGGACGAATACTGGATCCACGGCGGATCAAACATGGACATCTACCGTGTCATCGCAGAGGGCGTTGGAGCCAAGGGTATGCCCCCGTGGGAAGCCATATACACGACCGACGAAATGGCTTCACTGACGGCATATGTTCGCTCCATCGTCGGCACGAATCCGCCGAACCCGAAGGAGCCGCAAGGAGAACTGATCGCGCAATAGCGCACCCCGAATGAGTGAGTCAGCGCGGCCGGGTGAGCTGGTCGAAATCCTGGAGTCCCCCGAGGAGGTTCTGTCGACGCTGACCGTTGAGGGCAAGCGCCGCTGGATCTATCCGATCCGGAGCAAGGGTCGGTTTGATCGGCGCCGATTGATCGTTGCGTGGGTCCTGATAGCGTTGTTTGTGGGTCTTCCGTTGATCAAGATCAATGGTAAGCCGGCGATCTTGTTGCATCTGGCAACGCGCGAGTTCACCTTCTTCGGCACGACCTTCTATCCGACCGACACGTTCCTGCTGCTACTGATCCTTGTAGGAAGCGTGTTTTCGATTATCGTGCTGACCGCCCTTCTCGGCCGCGTATGGTGCGGATGGGGGTGCCCGCAGACGGTCTACCTGGAGTACGTCTTCCGGCCGATCGAGCGATGGATCGAGGGACCCGAACACGTTCGCAAGCGCAGGAACGAGGGGCCGTGGACTTTCGAGAAGGTCTGGCGAAAGAGCGCGCGGTTCGGGATCTACCTGGCGATTTCGCTCGGCCTGGCCCACGTCTTCCTCGCCTACTTCGTCGGATGGGACGATCTCTCGTCCTGGCTCACGCGCTCGCCGCTCGAGCACACAGGCTCGTTCTTCACGATGGCCTTCACGACCGGTCTGATCCTGTTCGACTTTGGCTATTTCCGCGAGCAGATGTGTACGATCACGTGCCCATACGCTCGCATGCAGTCCGTGCTCCTCGATCGTGACTCGCTGATCGTGTCCTACGATCCGTCGCGCGGCGAACCTCGAGCAAAACGCGGGAAAAAGAAACTGGCGCTTGAAGCGGCCGGTGAGATTCCGGCTCGTGGGGACTGTATTGACTGCGCAGCGTGCGTGCGCACGTGCCCGACCGGAATTGACATTCGGGACGGCCTGCAGATGGAATGCATTGCATGTACCCAATGCATCGACGCCTGCGATGTGATAATGGACAACATCGGCAAGCCGCGTGGCTTGATCCGTTACACGTCAGAGAACGAGATTGCCGGCAAGCCGGCTCGGAACGTTCGGCCGCGTACGGTCATCTACGTTTCGATCCTGGCAGTGATAGTTGTTGCGCTCGCCACCCTGCTTGCTACGCGGAGCAGCTTCGACATCAATGTAGGCCGGGTCACCGGTGCACCGTTTGTCGAACTACCCGACGGCAAGATCGCAAACAGGCTACGGTTGCGTGTGCGCAACCAGACCGGAGAGCGCGTGGCGTACACGGTTGTAGTGGAGGATCCCGCCGGAGCTGAAGTGCAATTCGTAGGCGTGTCGCCAATCGAACTTGAGCCGGGCGAGATGAAGCGGTCGGAGGTCTTTGTGGTGCTGCCTGCGAGCGATCTCCCAAATGGTCGCAGAGAGACGACGCTCAGATTCGACTTTGGTGAAGGTGTATCAGAAACGGCCAGGTATACCCTGCTTGGACCACAGCGATAGTTATGAAAAAGCCTGTTTCTCCCTGGCCGTTTGCCATCGTTGGACTGCTCGTGCTGAATGCGGCGGCGGCCTTTACGATGCTATTCATTTCACGCGCAGATGGCGGTGCTCAAGTGGTTCCTGACTACTACAGTCGTGCCGTTGCGTGGGATAGCCTCGCCGCGTCCAACGCGGTCACCGCGGCAACCGGATGGCGATTTGCGGTTGTTGACCCAAATCAAGGCGACTCACTCATCTTCACCGTCGTTGATGCGGCGGGCGCCCCGGTTGTGGGTTTCTCCGGGCAGCTCGTCGTCAGTCGACCCCAGTACTCTACTCCCGTAGCTACGGTGCCGGTTGAGCCGGGTCAGCGACTGGCAATCGACGCCGCTCCGCTGCCGCGCGGCCTGTACGACGTACGCGCAGAATTGCGCCGAGGCGAAACGGATTATCGACCGACGATCCGCTTTGAGCGTCGATAACGTCGAAATACTCGCCGCTTCAACTTCCGCAACAGCCGTAACGGAAGAGAAGTGTCTGCACTGCGGACTCCCGGTCGCTGGTCCCACGACGACGTTCTGCTGCACCGGGTGCAGAATCGCCCACGGTACGTTGCAGGCCGCTGGACTCGGGGACACATACTATCGCCTACGCGCGATGTCGCGCGACGCCGCCGGCAAGCCCGCTGAACAGGGCGCTGACACACTGACGCTTGAGTATCTCGACTCACCAGATTTTCTACAGCGCCACGCGCTCGCTGAAGCGGATGGCACAAGTACCGTCAAGTTGCACGTCGGCGGACTTCACTGCGCGGCTTGCTCCTGGTTGGTAGAGCAGGTTGCCGCAGGCGAGCCGGGTGTCAGTGGTGTCGACGGGGACTTGCCACGCACGTCTCTAAAGCTGCAGATCGACCCGGCTGTCGCGCGGCTGTCGTCGCTTGCGACAACACTCAACACATTCGGTTACACGGTACAGCCCACCGACGGGGCCAAGGTCAGCGGCGATGCACAGCGGTCACTACTTGTGCGCGCCGGCGTGTGCTGGGCAATTGCCGGAAATGTCATGCTCCTGGCCTTTGCCCTGTACGCAGGGTTGGAGGCTGATCTGGGAAGCGGAGTTCGCGAACTGTCTTCGCTCGCAAGTGCGGCACGCTGGGCCAGCATGGCCCTTGCTGCTGGTACGCTCCTCGTTGGGGGCACGGTGTTCTTTCGGCGCGCCACGGCTTCTCTGACGCAGGCGTGGAAGACCAGGAATCTGCTGCGTCTGCACATGGACGTACCGATCTCGCTTGGAATCCTCGTCGGCTTCTTTGCCAGCGTGGTCAACACCGTGGGCGGATCAGGTCAAATCTGGTTCGACTCGATTGCTGTCCTAATCGCCGCGCTGCTGACCGCACGCTGGTTACAGGTGCGAGGTCAGGAACGGGCCAAAGAAGCCTCAGATCGACTCTTTGCGGTGATTCCACGTGTTGCGCGACGCGTCACGGGCGGCCGACAAGAGGAGATTGTTCCAATCGATGAGATCGCCACCGGTGATCTACTTCGCGTGGAACCAGGCGAGAGCTGTCCGGCTGATGGGCGCGTGGTCTCTGGCCGATCCCATTTCAATGAGTCTGTGCTCACCGGTGAGAGTCGGCCGGTGCCGGCTGTTCCTGGCGACGCGGTGTCTGCAGGCGCAATCAATCTGAGCGAAACGCTAGTTGTCCGGGCAGACGCCGCCGGTGACGACTCACAGGTTGGCCGTATGCTGCGCTGGCTCGATGACAACCGTGCGCGCAGAGCCGGGGTTGTCATGATGGCTGATCGCGTCGCGGGTTGGTTCGTCATCGGCGTGATCGCGATGGCGCTGGCTACCGGACTCGTGGGAGCGTACTATTTCCCGGCCGAGGCGGTTACACGCGTCGTTGCGTTGCTCGTGATCGCGTGCCCGTGCGCACTCGGCATGGCAACGCCGTTGGCAATGGTCACGGCCCGCGGTCGCGCGGCGCGACGCGGAAGCCTTGTCAAGGATGACGCGTCGCTGGAGACACTCTCGCATGTGCAGACGGTCATATTTGACAAGACCGGCACACTCACAACTGGACGCCTGGTTGTAGTCTCAACTGCCGGCGACGAGACCGCGCTGCCTCTCGCCGCGAACCTCGAGCGGAACTCCCGACATCCCGTCGCGCAGGCACTGGTATCCACATACGGTGGATCCGCGACAGCCGACCGCGCGGCGAGCGATGTGAGCGAGCATTGGGGCTACGGTATCGAGGGCGTCGTGGATGGACACCCGGTTCTGGCCGGTAACCCATCCTGGATTGGGGCGCGCTGTAGTCCAAATGAAGCGCTCGCCACGCGTGCCGCCGCCATTGCGTCGGCGGGCCACACGCCTGTTGCCATTGGCGTAGACAGCGAGTGGAGAGCGGTCGTCGGATTCGGAGACCCAATTAGGCCCGAGGCGAAGGCAACGATCTCGGCGCTCAAAAAGCAGGGCAAAAACGTCTTTCTGTTGTCCGGCGACCATCCCGACGTGGCGCAACGCGTCGGTGCAGAACTCGGCCTTGACTCCGCATCTGTTCGCGGGGGGGCTTCGCCGACGGACAAGGAGCGCTATGTGACCGAGCTGCGACGCGCAAGTCGCGTCGCGATGGTGGGCGACGGTATCAACGACGCTACCGCGATGCGCGCGGCAGACATTGGTCTTGCACTGGGATCCAGAAACGCGCCCGCGGTCGTCGCTGCGGATGTGCTGGTAAACGGAACGCGTGTGAACGCGGTTGACGAACTGCTTGATCTGGCCGGCAACACGCGCCGCGTCGTTCGTGCAAATCTCAGTTTCTCGCTGCTGTACAACGTAGGAGGCGCGGCCGCCGCAGCTGTCGGACTCGTGACACCGCTGGCCGCGGCAATCGCGATGCCTATCAGCTCACTGATTGTGGTCGCGACGTCACTCTCGCTCAACTACTCAGCCCGAATCCGATGAATATCCTGTATTTTCTCGTGCCCCTTGCGCTGGGCCTCGCCGCTGCCGGCGTACTCGGGTTTCGTTGGGCTGTGCGTAGTGGGCAATTTGACGACCTCGACTCGCCGGCCGTCAGCCTGTTTACCGAGACCGAAACGCCGATCGAGATGCCGCAGAATGGATCGGAGGGAGACGACAAGGCAAGACGCGCATCTGAATAATCTGAACTACCCGAAATGTCACACGCAGCTAACCCGCAACCCATCTCGCCCGTCGACCAGCCTGTTGACGCCGTGGCCGCCATCTTCAACTGGACTGCTGATGCTGGCAAGAACTACGAACTACAGGTTGCGAGGGACGCGGCTTTCTCCGACATCTCTCTGACACTGAACGCTGGGGCCGCTGACACGGCGACGCTATACGACCTTCTTCCGTCGTCAGAAGCCACACTTTTTTGGCGGGTCAGGTCCATCGATGGCGGTGGTGCCGGTGAGTGGTCTTCGCCAGCAGCGTTCGTTGCCTCAAGCCGCGCCATGGCGGCCCGCCCGCGGACACCCGCAAAACAGGGAAGCCGGCCCAGCCATTCCTCAGCGGCAAGTCCGAGCCCTGCTCCTGCGGGATCCGTCGCTGCACCTGCGACGGCTGGGGCAATCGAGTCAATTGATGGAACCACCTCACAGGCGATGGTGACCACCGCAATTGCCGTCGGGTTGGTTTCCTTCGTCGTGTTGATGCTGATTCTCGCCGCGCTGGTCTAGGCAAGCAACGAATGGGACTGGCAGAGGCCACAGGAGCCGTCGTCGTGCTCGCCCTTGCGGGCGCACTGCACTGCGTTGGAATGTGTGGCGGTCTCGCAGTCGTCGCCGCACGGTCTACGCTGACCCGGATTCCATACGTGCTCGGCAAGTCCTTGACCTATGCGTTGCTCGGCGCAGCAGCGGGCCTTGCCGGCGCCTTCGTTGCCGAATTCATGCCCTACCAGCGCGCGCTGACCTTTATCGCCGGGAGCGCACTCATACTTGCCGGCCTTGTTTGGCTGGGATGGACGCGAATACAGCGAACGGCGTCGCCCTCTGCGGGCAACGTCTTTGCTCGACTGAGCGCTAGTCTATCAGCTGTATCAGGACGCATCCTTGCCACAGAGCATCGGCTGCGTGCGTTCGGCTTCGGCGTGGCAAACGGATTCTTTCCCTGCGGTCTCGTATACGGCGCCCTCGCGATCGCGCTGGCTACATCCGGTATGTGGAATGGTGCCCTCGTCATGGGCGTCTTCGGACTGGCCACCGCACCTGCTCTGCTGCTATCGTCGTGGCTCATCGGACGAGTGGGCACGCGGGCCCGCGCCAGGTGGCAGCCGGTAGCCGGCGCTGCACTTCTCGTGATGGGAGCGATAACAATTTGGCGCGGCCTAAACGTCGCGATACACGCAGGCCACTGAGCTTCCCGATTTGTGCGCGCGGTTGTGAATGTGGTGGCTGTGGCGTAGCCTTCCCGCATTATTCTACTCTCATAAGTCCGTCCCTCCCATGTCGCAAGAAGTTAGCTTCCTTGAGCAGGTCGACCGCATGTTCGAAAAGGCGGCCGGCTACACTAACCACTCTGCGGGGCTGTTGCGTCAGATACAAATGTGCAATAGTACCTACGCAATGGAATTCCCGTTGCAGCGAGACGACGGGACGATCGAAACGATCAGAGCGTGGAGAGCAGAACATAGTCAGCACAAACTCCCAACGAAGGGAGGCATCAGATACGCATCCAACGTCAACGAAGACGAGGTAAAGGCGCTTGCCACGCTGATGACGTACAAGTGTGCGATCGTGGACGTGCCTTTCGGTGGTGCCAAGGGTGGCATCAAGATCAGTACGAGGGCTTACAGTGACACAGAACTGCAGCGTTTGACGCGACGCTACGCGTACGAGTTGACCCGCAAGAACTTCATCGGACCTGGCATCGACGTGCCGGCACCCGATTACGGTACGGGCGGGCGCGAGATGGCCTGGATCCTTGATACTTACAACTCACTGACGCGCGAACCACTCGATGCGCTAGCCTGCGTTACCGGCAAGCCGGTAGGTCAGGGCGGTATCCGAGGACGAACGGAGGCGACCGGCCGAGGCTGCTATTTTGGAATACGCGAGGCGTGCTCCTACGCAGACGACATGGAGAAACTCGGCCTGACGCCGGGGTTGCAGGGAAAGACCTTCATCGTCCAAGGGCTCGGAAACGTTGGGTATCACGCGGCCATGTACATGGAAGAGGGGGGTGCCATATTGGTCGGCGTGGGAGAATACGAGGGCGCAATCTACAAGGCCGACGGTTTCAAGCTGGCCGACGTTATCGATCACCGTGCCAAGACCGGTTCAATCCTCGGCTTCCCGGGAGCCGAGAGCTTCGAATCATCCAAGGTTGTGCTTGAGCAGGACTGCGACATTCTCGTGCCCGCCGCGCTTGAAGGTCAGATCACAACAGAGAACGCGCCACGAGTAAAGGCCAAGATCATCGGTGAAGGCGCCAATGGCCCGACGACCGCTGACGCTGACGCCTACCTCGCTGAACGTGGGGTGATGATTATCCCCGACGTTTACCTGAATGCGGGTGGCGTCACGGTGTCCTACTTCGAGTGGTTGCGCAACCTTTCGCACGTCCGTTTCGGCCGCATGAACAGGCGATTTGAGTCGACGACTGTGACGAACATACTCGAAGCCGTTGAGAACCTCTCTGGGAAGCGAATCAGTGAGGATGACCGCGAGCGCCTGGCGCAGGGTGCCACGGAGGTGGATCTGGTCAACTCCGGACTCGAGGAGACGATGATCCACGCCTACGCCGAGACTCGAGCGATTGCGCACGATCGGGGAACGGACCTGAGAACGGCCGCCTTTATCAACGCAATCGACAAGATCGCGAAGTCCTACACCGAAATGGGCATCTGGCCCTAGTCCGCCTCCCCTTTGGTGGTCGCGACGCACTCGACTTCAACCTTGTGGCCGTGATGCAGCGGCCCACACGGCACAACCGCTCGTGCCGGCTTGTGCGTACCAAAGTGCCGGGCGTACACCGTGTTGAAGGCGGCCCAGTGCGCGATGTCGGAAACGTAAACCGTGACCTTAAGCACGTTGTCCATACTGCTCCCGGCGGCGTGCAACACGGCGGCAAGGTTGGCGAGCACCTGTTCTGATTCATCCGTGATCGAGTCGAGCTTGCGTTGGCCAGTCTTGGGGTCGACCGCCAGCATGCCCGACACGAACACGAGGTCATTGTGGACGACAGCCTGGGAGTAGTGCCCCGCCGGTGCGGGGGCGGTGTCTGTGGCGATGAGTTTCATACATCAAGGGTATTGACGAAGCTGGCACAGGATAGTCAGACTGGTACAAGAAAGCCCGACCCCGTGTGGGGTCGGGCTGCGCTGTGTTGACCGTGGCGTCCTGACTCGGGTGGAATCTGGAAGCCCCGTGTTCACCGTTCGGTCAGCACTAACGTTTTCCTGGTGTCATCCGCAACCGCTGGTGTTGCCACAGTTGGGGCACGAATAACAAGATCCCGCCCGCACCGTAATCGATCCGCACACCGAGCACGGCGGTGCATCCTCCTGGTTTCGGAATCCTGCAGACACCTCTCGCGTCTCGACTGTCTTCAACGTCGTCCCGGCAGGACTCTGGGTCTTTGTCGAAACTACCGTTTCAGACGAGTCGAGGAATGCCTCTACGGTCCCACCAACCAGCATATCATTTGTCGACTCACGCACCGTTGTTGCTGCGGCGGTGATCGCCGCCGCGCCGCCGTCGAGATCGGCTGCGGGCGCCGGTCGCTCTACACTGATCGCAGCCGCAGGCCGAGGGGCCGGCGCCGGGGCCGGCGCAACAGATGCGGTCGGGGCAGCCTTGAGCGCGTTTGTCGGCTCTTCCTTGCTGACGCCAAGGAACTTGATGGAGAGGTACCGAAAGATGTAGTCCATGATCGACTTTGCGATCGGTACCTGCCGGTTGTTCGTGAACCCGGAGGGTTCGAACCGCATGTGAGAGAACTTCGAGCAAAGGTCCTCCAATGGCACGCCGTACTGCAGTGAGATCGATATCGCTGTTGCGAAGGCATCCATCAGGCCGGCGATGGTCGATCCCTGCTTGGCCATTGTTATGAAGATCTCGCCCGGCATTTGCGTGTCGGGGTAGAGCCCAATGTGCAGATAGCCCTCGTGGCCAGCGATCGAGAACTTGTGCGTTACCGACGGCCGCTCGTCTGGGAGCCGCTTGCGCACCGGCTTGTACACGATCTTCTCGACGAGCCGCTCCTTGACAGCTTCGGCGGCTTCACTAATCTCGGGCTCGGCGACTGCGGCCATGCCGTCACCCGATGACTCGCCTTTCTTCGTGTTGCCACCCTTGGTTGTGGAAAGCGGTTGGCTTCGTTTCGAGTTTTCCCGGTAGATGGCAACCGCCTTGAGGCCCAGCTTCCAGCCCTGCATGTAGGTGTCTCGAATCTCCTCGACCGTCGTCGACTCCGGCATATTCACTGTCTTCGAGATCGCGCCAGAGATGAACGGTTGCGTCGCCGCCATCATCTTGACGTGGCCCATGTGGTGAATGGACCGCGTGCCTTTTCCTGGCTTGAACGCACAGTCGAAGACGGGCAGGTGGATGTCTTTCAGTTGCGGCGCGTCCTCAATGGTATCCTCTCGCTCGATGTATGCGAGGATCTCAGCACTCTCCGCTTCCGAATACCCCAGCCTACCCAGCGCCTCCGGCACGGTCCGGTTTACGATCTTCAGGAGGCCGTCGCCCTTACCCGCGAGCAGCTTGTACTTCACGAGCGCGATGTCGGGCTCAATGCCGGTAGTGTCACAATCCATCATAAAGGCGATGGTGCCGGTCGGCGCCAGCACCGTGGCCTGCGCATTGCGATATCCGTGCTTGCTACCCAGTTCAACCATTCGGTCGAGCGAGTCTTTCGCGCCCTGCAGCAGGTACTTCGGACAGCTCGGGTGAATCTGCTCCGCCGCATCCCGGTGCATGCGCATGACCTCGAGCATTGGACCGCGATTGGCGTCGTAGCCAGCGAACGTACCGATGCGCGGATTGCCGGCAATCTCAGCGCTTCGAGCGTAGGCCTCCGCATGTTCGATTGCCATGATTGCCGCCGCGACTGCGCGTCCCTCGTCGCTGTCGTAGGGCATGCCCATCGACATCAGCAGGGCGCCGAGGTTGGCAAAGCCAAGGCCCAGCGGTCGGTAGTCGTGGCTGTTCTTGGCGATCGACTTCGATGGGTACCCGGCGTTGTCAACGAGAATATCCATCGCCGTGATGAAGAGGCGCGAGGCTGCGCGGAACCGCTCTACGTCAAACGTTCCGTCGCTCTTCTGAAACTTCCGCAGGTTAAGCGAGGCAAGGTTGCAGGCCGAGTTGTCGAGGAACATGTACTCCGAGCACGGATTGCTCGAGTTGATCGGCCCGGTGTTCTTGCAGGTGTGCCACTGCTGGATCGTGTCCTCGTACTGGAGGCCAGGGTCGCCACATACATGCGTGCCCTCTGCTACGCGTGTAAGGATGTCGTCGGCACTTACCTCGTCGATGACTTCCCCGTATACGACACCCCGCAGCTTGTAGGGTTTGCGCGCGTCAGCGGCACCCATAAACTCGTCGGTCATACGCACCGACTGATTGACGTTCTGGAACGCTACCGCTCCGTACGCCGGACCATTGAAGGATCCGTCGTAGCCCTGCTCAATCAGTGCCCACGCCTTCTTCTCTTCTTCCTGCTTGGCCGTTACAAACTCGAGCACGTCGGGGTGCCAGCACTTCAGCGTCTGCATGATCGCTGCGCGTCGCGTCTTGCCCCCGCTCTTGATCGTGCCGCCCGTCGCGTCCTGCACGCGCATAAATGACACAGGGCCTGAAGGCGTGCCCCCACCCGAGAGCTTTTCGCTCGACGAACGCAGCTTGGACCAGTCTGCGCCCACGCCTGAGCCAAACTTGAACAGACGGGCGCTCTCGCCCATCAGCTTCCAGATGTCGTCGATCGAGTCGTCAACAGAAATGATAAAGCAAGCCGAGGCCTGCGGACGCTGGTACGGATCGACTTCCACGACCTTCTTCAGGTGCCGGTCCCATCCGAAGATCTTCTTCCCTCCGGTGTCTCGCACTCCGTACTGGTGAAACAGACCGACGTTGAACCAGACCGGGCTGTTGAACGCGCCATACTGGTTTGTGCACAACCAGGTCAACTCTTCGTAGAAGCGCTGCCCATCCGCGGGGGTCCTGAAGTAACCCTGTTCGGTGCCCCAGTCTGCGATCGTTCTGGTCACGCGGTGAATAAGCTGCTTGAGCGAGTGCTCACGCCCTCCTTCCGCCGGGTCCACGCCTGCGCGGTTTATGTCACCGTAGAAGTACTTGCTCGCCACGACGTTCGTTGCCAGCGGGCTCCAGCTCTTCGGAAACTCCACGTTCTTCTGTTCGAACAGCACGCCACCGGAGTGATTCTTGATTGCCGCGGTTCGCAGTTCCCACTCCACCGAGTCGAACGGGTGCTGACCGTCGGTCGAGAAGACGCGCTCTACCGTGAGTCCTTGCTCGACGGTTGAGGAGGTTGACGTCTGCGTGTCGAACTTGGTGTCGTGGGAGGAGGTGGAGGCTTTCTTATACATGGTATCTCCTTTGACAAGCGACTCCGGTGGCGATGCGATTCGTGCGTTGATCTCCGTTCGGGGTGAGGGTGGGGTCTTCCGGGAGGTGCACGATGGGCGGGGCTATGCTGGCGGTCGCTCGGCGACAGCGCGCTGCGGCGCGCGATCGCGTGTATGTGTGATAACGGCGTTTTTCCCGAGCTCGACAGGCTGGCGCGGGTCTCTGTAGTGGGGTGCGTCAGGCAGGCGGACGCCTTCGAACAGAGCGGAGATGCGCCGTCGCCGGAGACAGAAAAGGGCTTGAATCAAGCCCTGCGTCCGTCCGAATCGAGCGAGCGGACGGATAATAAACGGGCGGGGTATCCGTTATGCAAATTGATTTTTTCCACAGATGCCGGTTGCCTGGCTCTTCGTCGGGCCGCGTTTCTCGCACCTTCTCGGGCCGTTATCGGCCGCGCAACCGGGCAAAGCGACGCGCCAGACCCTATCGAAAGCCGTTATTGGGACAATTGATGGGAGTAATCCACGGGCGCCCACTGCTTATCCACAAAATGGTTCACCTTAACTGGCAATAACGGTCCACGCGAGCGACCAATAACGGCTGCCGGCACTATCGCCGCCCTGCGAACCTGGCGCACGCCTCTGCGTACTACGCGACCCCGATCAGCGGTCCACCGGCTACCTACTACCATGGCAGACTTCAGCGAACGAAGCGCGTACCCAAATCCCAACGACTTCGAGGTCATGCGACCTGAGTACACCGACCTCGAGGACGGCACCTTCGAGGCCGCAATCCTGATAGCGCCGTTCAAGGTCTCTGGAGTCAGCTCGACGCAGGCAGGAGCCCGCCGCGCCGCGCTCTACGAAGCGGAGAAAACGTACCGCAACTACCACCCGAACTACCGGGTCCGCAGCCCCTACCCGGATGCATTCGCGGATCAGGAGGGCGTGGAATGGCAACGAGTGCCTGCGCACCAAAGGGAGCAACTGGGTGACTACCGGTTCGTCGACCAGGACGGCGAAGAAGACTTTGCCGATATCGAGAACATGCTGATGTGGGACGTTCGGCCGGCCGAGTAGCCGGGCGCGAAACCGCTAGCCGTTCCGAAGCACCTGTAGCGCCGGCGTCGCGTAGACGCCTCGCGAATTGAGTACTCCGATCAGCGTCGTGAGTAGCGCAACTCCCAACGACGCCACCACCATCGTGAGTACAGGCACCTTCAGCGGCACGAGAAAAGCGTAGCGCGCGAGTAGCCATCCGACGACCAGCGAAAGTACCAGCGCAATGATCGCGGCAAGGGAACCGAGACTGATGTACTCAGCCGTGTTGATCCGGCGAACGTCCGTCCGGGACGCACCTAGCGTCTTGAGCAGTACGATTTCCTCGACGCGCTTGTAGCGACTGACAACGACCGCTCCGGCCAGGATTATGAGTCCGGTGACAATGCTGAAAAGCGCCATGAACTGTATGACAGCCGACAGCCGCGCGAACAGGCCCTCGAGCACTTCGATGATCAGCGTCAGATCAATGGCCGAGACGTTAGGGAAGGTTGAGACCATAGCCGCCTGAATCCGCCCCGACGTCTCGGCATCAGGGGCTCGCGAAACAGCGACCCAGGTTTGCGGCGCAGACTCAAGCGTTCCTTCTGGAAACACTACAAAGAAGTTTGTCTGGATGCGATTCCAGTCTACCTCGCGGATTGAGGACACCTCTGTCTCGACGAGGCGGCCCTGGACATCAAACGAGAGCGCGTCGCCAATCCCCACCTGCAACTCTTCTGCGATCTCCTCTTCGAGTGAAACCGGGATCGCGCCTTGCCCCGAGTATACCCCCACAAAGGTTCCTTCGATCAGCTTTTCGGTGTCAGTCAGCGAGCCCCTGTAGGTGGATCGATACTCGCGGTCTACAACCCAGTTGTCTTCCCCTTCGCCTTCGCGGTTTGTGTTGACGCGCTCTCCTTTGATCGAGGCGAGTCTCATGTTCACTATCGGCACCTCCTCGACGATCGGCAGCCCATAGTCTGTTATCAGTCCGCGCACCTCATCGCGCTGGTCAGACTGGACGTCGAAGAAGATCAGATTGGGTCGCTCTCCTTCGTCGGCGAGCCGAACCTGTGACAGCAGCGTCGTCCGAACAATGAGCAACGTGAATACGAGGAAGGCGCCGAAGCCAACCGCCAGCAGGATCAGAAGTGTTTGGTTGTTCGGCCGATAAAGGTTCGCGAGACCCTGGCGGGTTACGTAAGGCATAGTCGGCGAAAGTGCACGTCTCACGAAGCGGACGGTCAGCCACGACACCCCTGCAAATACCAGCAGGACCGCGGCAATTCCGACCACATAGACGACACCTGATAACGGTGTCGGTGCCTGGTACGCACCGAAGACGGCTGCTCCCGCGAGAGCGCCAATACCCGCAAGCCAATAGCGGGGTTTACTGAAAAGGGACGCTCCGGACTCTTGCTGAACATCTGCCCGGAGCGCTTCGAGAGGGGAGACGTCGCGCACGGCCAACAGCGGCAACGCCGCAAAGAGCATTGTGATCGCAACTCCAGCCAGTACGCCAACCATGACGGGCCGCCAGTAGAGCTGCATACTGAGCTCGAACGGCAGTGCTTCTGACAACACGCCCGGCACGAGGTACTGCATTGCGACACCGACGGCCGCGCCGATCAACGCGCCGACCAGGCCCAGCGCTGCAGCC
>JANQRN010000033.1 GCA_028284545.1 Rhodothermales bacterium
TTGGAGTCCTGATCTTCGACTGACCGTACGCGCCAACTTCGCCGTAGCCCAGGTCGTCGGCCAGGATGAACACGATGTTTGGCGTTTCCGCACGGCTGCCTGCGCGGTCGCCGGGAGACGAGCAACCTGAGAGGACTATGGCAACCCCGAAGAGCGTCAGGCTGCAGCGCCTATGAGAGAAGAGGCAGTGGCGGGACATGGCTTCGATTGGTTTGACGGCGTGGCCCCCAGATCTGCTACCACATCGGCTACCCGATTGGCTCCAAATGCCGGTTCGGCCGTTCTGAAGCCTCGGCTCGCGTTCTGGGCCCAGCCAGCATACAGCCCAACGTCAGGACCTGCAAACCGGCCCTGAGGGGCTTTGCGATTCGCCTATTGCGGGCGTATGCTCATACGTCTTCAGCTTAGTGCCGCGACCGGGTTGATCGATGAGTTGTTCAAGAACTGCTGCCCACACCACAATGAGACGACTAATCGCTTTTGTAACGGCCGTTTTTGTCGGTCCGGTGATTACCGGCAGCACGCCCAGCGCGTCTGCTCAGGAAACGAACACCCGAAATGTTGCGCTCGCCGGACAGATTCCGTCGGTGCAGGCGCTGGATGTCGAATTTGACCCGGACGAACGGCGCCCTTACCTCTACGTCGCAGATGCAGATGGCTCTGTTGCGATTGTCTCCACGGCAACCGATGGCGGGGTGCCGACAGTTGCTAGGCGCTGGGAAGTTGGCGACGGCGCGACGACGACGGTTGTGGACGTCGAGCACTTCCGCGTAGGTAACCGGGAGTACCTGGCCGCCGGGCTCTCCATGGAGAACGGCCAGGGAGCGGTCGCGGTCGCCGAGATAACGAGTCTAAGAAGTGATGTCCCGATCCGGGAGATCGCCCGAACCGAAACGGCGGCCGTCACGGATCTGTTCGCCTACAAACACTCATCGGGTGTCGCTGTGCTCGCGGTCGCGGACGGCGGGCCGTTGCGTTTGTTTGACGCCGGGTCGCTGACGGCTTCGGGTGAACCCCTTGCGACCATCGAGACACCAGAGCAGTTGGAGCGCTCCACGTCTGGATTCGATTATGTCTATGTCGGTTACCATCCGGCGACCGAGTCAGATCGCCTTTACGGTGCCGGCGCAGGCGGGTACCACGTCTTTGACATTACCGATCCGGCCGCGCCAGCGCCCGTCGCAACAGTCAACCCCGCTACGATTCGACGTGGTGGTGCCGCTGTACCCACACCCGACGGTCGCTTCGTCGTCTCGTCGGCTGGCTACCGGGGTTCGCCGGTCAGAATCTTCGACCTGCAGCCGGTATTCGACGGCGAACTCCGGATGGTGCGTACAGCTGAGAGTGCCTGGGCGGCGAACTGGAAGAACATGTGTGCCGACTTCGAGATGCGGTGGCCGCTGGTCTTTGCGGCGGCGACAGCGGACGGACTCCAGGTTTTCAACATGCGGTCGGCCGCGGCTCCCTACACGGTTGGCTGGTACAGAACAAGCGACTCCTCGAGCGCAGCCATGGCAGCAGATGTGCGCGGTGCCCAGACCGTCGACGTGAGAAATCATGACGGGCTCATCGCCGTCGGTGACCGATCGACCGGACTATGGTTCTTCAACCTGCAGGGCTTTCAAGGGTGGACTGGTCACGGATACGGTCTGCCAAATGTGTCTTCAGAGCAGGACTGGGTTTCCGGACCTGACCGGGTCGGGGGAACGGAGTAGTCGATGGAATACAGAACTGTGAGAACAGAGAGTTGAGACAATGAAGTATGTACACGCATCGATGTGCGCCATGCTGCTTGCTGCGGCTGGTATATGGGCGGGCGCACCTGGCTTCGCGACGGCCCAACTGACTTCACCGCCACCGGAGGTTGTCGTGCCGCACCATCCTCCGCCGCCTGGCGAGCAGGGGAGCCCGAACATGCATGTGCTTTCGCACATCCCCCTCGGCTCGCCAGAGTCGGTATCCGATGTCGATCTCGAACAGGACCCGGGGCGACCATATGCGTACGTCTCTCGCCGCTCGGGTACAATCGGTTTTGACATCATAGATATTTCTGAGCCAACGCGTGCTGAGGCCGTCTATTCGTGGCGGATCGAAAACGAGGACCTCCATCAGGGCGGGGCGATGGACGGCCGGTATTTCAAACACGATGGTCGTTACTACTTCGCGCAATCAATGCAGCTGGGGCAGGGCGGACCGAATTCCGATGTTGGCGCAATTGTATTCGACGTCACCGACTTGCCAGACCGTGTGGTTGAGGTTGCCCGCATTCGTCAGCCCGACACGCCTGGCGGGTTCCACAACATGTTCATCTACAAGCACTCCAGTGGCCAGCCACTGCTGTTCGCAACGTCGGGCCAACACGCGAAGGTGTTCGACCTCGAACGTGTGATTCAGGGCGCGCCGAACGAAATCGAAGCAGCGATGGAGGCAGATCCCAATGCTGCGCTCGTGGGCAAAGTGCCTGTCCCGCAGACGGAGAACATGTGGTCTCGCGGATATCACGACTTCTACGTCGGCTACCACCCCGAGACCGGAACGGACAGATTCTACGGTGGCGGCGGTGAGGGGTACTACGTTTTGGACGTGACCGACCTCGCGAACCCGAAGACCCTTGTGACGATTACCGACGTTCCCGGCGTGCCGTGGGGCCACACCTTCACGCCGAGCCCCGACGGACGCTACGCGATTGGCGAAACAGAATTCCAGTATCAGCCACTGCGCGTCTTTGATATGCAAGAGGCATTGGACGAGCGCGCGGCGTCAGGCGAAGTCCAGAATATCGAGGAGGCCGCGGGGATGTGGCACGCGGATTGGAAAACGGTGGCGCATAACCACGAAGTGCGTTGGCCGTACGTCTTTGTGTCTGGATATGAGTCGGGCTTGAGCGTGTTCTACGTCGGTGATCCGAAGAACCCGTACACGGTTGGGTACTTCGACACGTACGATGGCCCGCACAACCCGAAGGAGGCCCGCAACACGCAGAGTCCGTACACGTGGGGTGTCTACAATGGCGCATGGGGCGTCGACGTTCGCAACCACGACGGCCTCATTGCGGTGAGCGATATGACGACGGGGTTCTGGCTCCTGAAGATGGACGGCTTTGACGGTTGGGATGGCGCCGATTATGGGATGCCCGACGTTTCGAGCGTTCAGGACTGGTAGGGGGCTGAAGGTTGAGGGTTGAAGGTTTGGGTTGAAGGGTGAAGGTTGAGGGTTGAGGGTTGAGGGTTGAAGGTTGCGGGTGAAAACGGGCTGTATGCGCCCCGGTGGGCGAATGGTCGGGCCACACTGGCGGATCCAGGCTCTGGTGGGTTATTTTCTGTACTCCCGACTATCAAGCATATCCAGGTCGCCTCGATGACAATACGCCGAATCACCGCCTCCGTTTTTGCGCTACTACTCGTCAGCGCGCCGGCCTTCGCTCAAATGTCTGCGCTCGAGCGCGGTAGCGATAACGTCGAGGTCCTCGGTCATATCCCGCTTGGTCCGCGGCTCAACGTTTCGGATCTCGACGTGGAGCAGGAACTGTCCCGTCCGTACGCCTACGTTGGTCGCATGGTTTACGGCGATGAGGGGGAACGTGGGACCGACATCGTCGACATAAGCGACCCGGGTAACCCCAAGGTCATCTACGAATGGCGAATCGAGAATCAGGAGCTCCACCTTGGCACCGGGGCGATGGACGTGAAGCACTTCAAATGGAAAGACCGCTACTACGTCGTCCAGTCACTGCAATTCAGGCAGGGCGGGCCCAACCCCGACCTCGGTGCGGTTGTTCTGGACGTTACCGGTCTCCCGGATGCGAGTACCGTGCGAGAGGTTGCGCGCATCCGTGAGCCAGAACTGCTCGGTGGCTTCCACAACATCTTTGTCTACAAGCATTCGAATGGACGCGTCCTGTTGTTCTCGACAGTTTCGGGACCGTTCGCCGCAGTGTACGACCTTGGCATGGTCGTCGAAGGCGATGTTGACGACGCGCAGATCGCGCGCGTACCAGTGCCCGACCAGAACGCCCGGCGGGGCTATCACGACTTCTACGTCGGCTACCATCCCGCTACGGGACAGGACCGCTTCTACGGTGGCGGTTCGGGCGGGTACTATGTCTACAACATTACGGACCTGGATAACCCCACTCTCGAAATTTCCCTGACGGGCATTAGCGGTGTGCGCAACGGACATACGTTTACGCCAACACCTGACGGGCGCTACGTAATTGCAGAGACGGAGTACCAGTATGCGCCGCTGCGGATCTTTGACCTGCAGCCCGCGCTCGATGGCGACGTAACGAACATCCGGCAGCCGATCTCTGCATGGACGGCAGACTGGCGCAACCTGGTCCACAACCATGAAGTCCGCTGGCCGTACGTCTTTGTATCCGGGTATCTCGACGGGCTCCAGGTGTTTGACATGTCTGACCCGACGAACCCACAGACTGTCGGCTATTACGACACGTACATTGGCGCTCCCAATACAGATCGAACTGCGGTCTTCAACGGCGCATTCGGGATCGACGTGAGAAACGAAGATGGGCTGATCGTGATCAGCGACATGTCCACCGGTTTCTGGACGTTCCGTATGGAGGGCTTCCGCGGCTGGAACGGGAACCAGTGGGGCGTGCCGAACATTTCGAGTGCTCAGGACTGGGACAACGGTCCGGTTTCCATGTAGGCGGTGGAGGGTGAAGAGTGAAGGTGAAGGGTAGGTAGTGTGGAGTGGGGAGCGAGGAGTGACGTTTTTTTAGCACGATTCCTTTGAGCTATGATCGGTGGGTGGCTTGTTTTCTTGTGGGCAGTGATGGGACTCGGCGTGGGTGACGGGG
>JANQRN010000044.1 GCA_028284545.1 Rhodothermales bacterium
GACCCCTTGCACCCCATGCAAGGGGTCGTGGGTTCAAATCCCGCCGTCCCGACCATTAGGGCTTTTCTGCCCATTCGAAAACGGCGTTCGCCTTCTCCAGCGCGCCGTCGGGATTATTCTCGTAGAGCCAGAACAACTCCAGGTCGCCGCGATCCATCAGTTGCTGCATCGTGCCCTGGGACTTGTGTTCAGCGATGAGCCAGTTCACGATGATCTTGTAGTTCAGTCGCCCGCCAAGGCCGAGCCCCTGCCTGCGGTCAAATACCCACCGGTGTTCAGGCTGATCGGTACTCGCGTCCGCATAGTTTGGCAATCCCCGGAAGGTCGGCATCCTTTCGTCATCAGCCCCGGCAATCCACGCGCCTACAACGGCGGGTCGATCAGAGCCAAGCGACTCGGCCGCCCGCACAGCCAGAATCGACGCGCTCTTGTGGTGCCCGTGCGTTCCCTCGCGCGGTAGATGGGTCAGTACGAGATCAAAAGCCCCTTCACGCATGATATGCCGCAAGCGATCTGCCACGAAATCGCCGTCCCACACCTCGCTCAGGATGGAATCCGGGTCCTGTGTATAGCCTGAGTCGGGTTGGTCGAGAAAGTGGTAGTCTCGAATACCGACGATCGCTCCACCCGCCATGAGCTCGCGTTTGCGAATTGCCGGCAAATGCTCGCGCGCGACGCCGGGATCGCTGAGTTTCAATCCATAGATGGGTTCGGCAAGTGTTGAGAACCGGTACCCGCCGACTCCGTCTGTGACGAGGGCAAGTTCCACGCGCGCGCCCCGTTCTACGGCCATACGATACACGAAGCCCGCGAAAAGCGCCTCGTCGTCGGGATGGGCAGTGACGATGAGCACAGCAGGATCCTCCGATTGTGCGGAAACGGGTAGTGGGGCCACCAACAGTCCTGCCTGGACGCCTGCGACCAGGATCAGTCTGATTACGAGGGCTTTTGATATTTTCATGCCGATGACGGTAGTGGTCGGAGAACCAGTCGCGTTGGCAATCTAGCAAACCATGGAGACGGAGTCAGCTAATCCGAACGACGGCGTTCAACTCGCCCGAGATCTGCGCCAGATCCGTGCGAACCGCGGTATGTCGTTTGCGGATGTCGCTGAGGAGACGCGACTCCCTGAGGGAGTTCTGGAGGCGTTTGAGCGAAACATCCTGTTTGATCATCCGACGTTCAATCAGGTGTACCTCCGGTCAGTAGTGCGAACCTACGCCGCCGCGGTCCAGATTGCAGAGGTCGACGCGTTGGATGCGCTCGAACAAGCGCTTGTGGGCATGTATCGCGGTGATCTCGCCAAGGCCTACCTCGAGGGTGACGCGGCAACAAGAGCGGCGGTGCCGCCTCCCCATGAGTCAACGGCGCGAACCATCTCTTCGGCGCCCACGCCGGCAGAGATCGCAGAAGCGACGCGCCAGCCGGGACCTACCGGGGTCTTTGTCCGGCGCGCCCTGGTCGTACGGGTAATCGCGATCATTGCCGGGCTTGCACTGATTATGTTGGCGATCTGGCTGATCCGCGGGCTGATGGAAGAACCCGGCGACGTTGCCGCACCGGCAAACGATCCGCCGATACCTGTAGCTGAGCTCCCGCCGCCCGACGAGCAAATCCGAACGCCGATTGTGGAGCGATCCGTTGAGACGTCCGACTCGCTGGATGCGGTCATTCGTTCTCTGGGTCGGCCGGTTCGCGAAATCAGGATTCGGGTCGACCGAGACCTCCGCCGACCCTATTGGATCGAGCGCGACTCGATTCTATCTCTACGTTTTCTCGACCGGATCATCATTCAGGAGCACGACGGACTCGTCGAGATCGACATACCCACACTGGGTTATTCATCGGGGCGGCTTTCAGCCGGTGTGCCGCTGGTCCTCACGCGAGCCCGCCTGAATAGTCTGGTGGGTTCGGTTGATGCCGATACCCAATGAGTGTGGTCTTCCAGTCATGAGCGATACAAACGCCACACGCGCACTGCTGGCTCGGGTTAACGAGCTGGACCCGGAAGTTGCGGAGGGCGAGGCGGCTGATCTCGCCCGCAAACTTGTCGAGGAGCTTAATCTGCATTCCTACCGGTACTACGTGCTCGACGAACCGCTCATCGCGGACGCGGAGTATGACGTGCTGTTTCGTGCACTCCAACAGCTTGAACGCGCGCATCCGTCGCTGGCTTCGTCAGACTCCCCGACGCAGCGCGTGGGTGGTACTCCGAGGGAAGGTTTCTCGAAGGTTCGACATGCCTCACCTCTGCAGTCGCTGTCCAATGCCTTTTCTGCAGACGATGTGCGTGCATGGTATCAACGGTGCATAAAGATCCTGTCGGACAAACTCGAGACAGGAGCTGAAGACCTGGAGCCCGCCCTCGTCGTCGAGCTGAAGATCGACGGACTGGCAATGGCGCTGACGTACGACGACGGGGTTCTCGTGACCGGCGCGACTCGCGGCGACGGCACAACAGGCGAAGACATCACCGCGAATGTGAGGACGATTCAATCTGTCCCGCTTCGACTTCCTGTGGACCAGTCGCTGGACCTTGCAATTCCGGCGCAGGTGGAGGTCCGGGGTGAGGCGTACATGCGCAGGAGTGATTTCGCCAAGCTCAATGACCGATTGGCGACGCATTCACAGAAGCTCTTCGCAAATCCGCGAAATGCTGCGGCGGGCAGCCTCCGGCAGCTCGACTCCGCGGTTACAGCGCGCAGGCCGCTCTCATTCTTTGCGTATAGCGTGCACGCGGATGCGCTCGCGTCCACCAACTCGCACTTTGAGCGTCTGGGGTGGCTGAAGGCGCTCGGAGTGCCGACGAACCCGGAGACTCGGCGGCTGGATTCGTTGGCTGCGGTACAAACCTATCTCAACAGCTGGACGGATCGTCGCGACGAACTGGACTACGAGATTGACGGGGTCGTGATCAAGATCGACGACCTGCGGTATCAGGAGCTGCTGGGCAGCATCAGCAACGCGCCTCGCTGGGCGGTTGCCTTCAAGTTTCCGTCTGTGGAGGCAACTACGGTGTTGCGCGACATCATAATCAATGTAGGACGTACCGGTAACATCACTCCTGAGGCGGTTCTTGAGCCGGTCCGGATCGGTGGGGTCACCGTGTCGCAGGCTACACTGCACAATGAGGACTACGTGATTACGCGGGACATCCGGATCGGAGACACGGTCGTGGTGAAGAGAGCCGGCGACGTCATCCCGCAGGTAGTGAAACCGATTCCGGATCTGCGAACCGGCAGCGAGCTCGTGTGGCAAATGCCAGAGGTGTGCCCCGCATGCCACAATCGACTGTTCAGGCAGGAGGGGGAGGCCGACTATTACTGTGTTGCGACAGACTGTCCCGAGCAGTTTGTGAGATTGGTCGAGCACTTCGCCAGTCGCGGGGCGCTTGACATCGATGGTCTTGGCGCTCGTAACGCGGCGCTGTTCGTCGAGTCGGGGATCATCAAGAATCTGGCGGACATATTCAGGTTAACGGCCGCTGATCTGGAGTCACTGGACGGGTTTGGAGAGAAGCGCGCTGCCAACATCATTGCTGGTATTGAAGCGGCGCGGGACCGTAGCCTGTCGAGGCTGCTCTACGGCTTGGGCATCAGGCATGTTGGGCGAACGACCGCGGAGACGATTGCCGCTCGCTTCCCGTCGTTGTCGGCTCTACAGGAGACATCGAGGGAAGCCCTCGAGCAGATCGACGGAATCGGGGCAGTCATTGCTGAGTCAATTGTTGACTGGTTTCTGGTTGAAGACAACCGCACATTGATCGCCGCGCTGGTAGAGTTGGGAGTGAACCCGACGCGCGAGGTAATCGATGAAGAGGTTAAGCGAGCATCCGGCGTTTTGGATGGGTTTGCGGTCGTCGTAACGGGATCGATGGATGGGTTCACGCGGGAGCAGGCAAAGCATGCAGTCACATCCAACGGGGGACGCGTGGTTGGAAGCGTCAGCTCAAAAACCGACCTTGTGGTCGTTGGTGCAAACCCGGGGTCCAAACTTGCTCGTGCATCGGCGCTTGGGATCCCGACGGCTACCGAAGAAGAGTTTGCTGATATTCTTGCCGGGCACGACGAAATACTCAAGGCCGTGTTGATGCGTGGCTCGCGAGACGTGGAATCCTAGTCTCTGTTTTTTGGAATCATTCTGAGCGAGACCAAGAATGTCGGGCCTCGATACGATCGTACTTGTCGTCTACTGTGCTGCCGTGGCGTTCATCGGCATCTGGCTTGGTGGTCGGCAGCGAAACGAGGATGACTTCTTCCTTGGTTCGAATAGCTTGCCGTGGTGGGCGCTGTGCTTTTCTGTAGTCGCCACCGAAACGAGCACCCTGACGGTGATCGGTGTCCCGGCGGTTGCCTATGGGGGGTCGCTTACCTTTCTGCAGCTCACGATCGGGTACGTACTCGGTAGAGGTGTGGTAGCTGCCGTGCTGCTGCCCCGATACTTCAGAGGCGAGATGAAGACAGCCTATGCCTATCTCGGATCCCGCTTCGGTTCTGGGATGCGCTCAACGGCGTCGGTAACCTTTCTGGTAACGCGCCTCCTGGCTGACGGGGTCCGCCTTTTCGCAACCGCAATTCCACTGAAGTTGATTCTGGCGGCGTCGGGCTGGGATGCGTCCTATGGAACGATCATAGTCCTCATTGGTCTCGTCACCATTGCCTACACGCTCGTGGGAGGTATCAAGGCGGTCGTTTGGATGGACGTCGTACAAATGGCAGTGTACGTCGGTGGTGCAGTTATCGCTGTTGTCTTGCTGTCGAATCAACTGGGCGACGGATGGCTGACGGCAGCCCGCGATGCCGGCAAGACGAAGCTGATTGATCTGGGTTCAAGTTTGCCAATCCGCTCGCTGCTCACAAGTCCATACGCTTTTGTCACCGCTGTCATTGGGGGCGGAGTCCTGAGTATCGCCTCGCACGGGACGGATCAGCTGGTTGTACAGCGGCTGTTGTCGTGCAGGTCGCTCGCAGATGGGCAACGGGCTGTGGTCGTGAGCGGATTTGTTGTCGCGGCGCAGTTTGGGCTCTTCCTCGTGCTCGGCCTAATGCTCTGGGCACACTACGGTCCAGACTTGCAAAGTATCGGACTCTCTCGCGGAGACGAAGTCTTCCCGTACTACATCATCAACGAGATGCCAACCGGATTGGCGGGTCTGCTAATCGCCGGCATCCTCGCCGCTGCTATGAGTACGCTGTCTTCGTCGCTGAACGCGTTGGCCTCTTCGACGCTCTTTGACCTGGGTACGACGCTCCGCAAGATACCGGGCATGCAGGCACTCAGCGATCTCCAGTTTGGCAGGCTCGCCACGGCGGTATGGGGCATCGTCTTCATGATCTTCGCGAGCTTGTTCACCGATCGTGAGAACTCGGTTGTGGAACTTGGACTATCGATTGCGTCGTTTACATACGGGGGTTTGCTCGGCGCTTTCGTCTTGGGCATTGTCAACCGAAAGGCAACCCAGACCGACGCGATAGTGGCCCTTCTGGCGACGCTGGTGACGATGAGCGTTATTATTACTTGGGTAGCGATTTCCCCGAATGACCCGCTTGACTTCACTTTAGCTAGCCAGGGTAATGCGCTGCGTGACAACGGGTGGACGGGGCTTGCATGGCCCTGGTACCCACTTCTGGGTACGACAATATCGGTCCTTGTCGGATCAACGCTGGCGTTGCGGCATAGGTAAGCGCCGCGCCCACACGTACATCAATAACCCACAATGGGCTTTTTCGACAGGCTGGGATTCCGCCGGAAGATCCGTCCCGTAGGCGGTCGGCTGGAAACCGGATTCGGCAATCCGGTTGCTGATCGGCGCCGCGACATCGCCGGTAAGCTGGCCATATTTCTCGGGCTTGTGGCGCTGACGATTGTATCGTTTCGTGCCGACGAGTCTTTTCAGTTTGCCGCTGAGGTCGGGAATACCTGGACCCGCGACGATGTAGTTGCGCCGTTTTCGTTTTCGATTGCCCGTGATCCGGTCCTGATCGATGTCGAGCGGCGCAACGTTAGACAGCAAGTGCCCCCGCTGTTTCGCCCGGTCGACGACGCGCAGCAGATTATTGATACAAGGCGCGACACGCTGCGCGTTCAGCTGGACCGGATTTTTGCTGCGTACGGTTCGTACCGCGTGAAGCAGAATCGGGGTCAGATCGAGTCCGCGCGTGTCGATTCCATGCGCTATACCAACCTTCGGCGAACGGCCTTGCTGAAGGCGACGCCCCAGCAATGGGAGCGTCTGGTAGATTCGTACGCTTCTCGTACGCCGGGCGTACTGGCAATCATCCGGGGCGAGGTATTGGGTCCGCGTCTGGACGTTCAGCTGCTCGACGACGCATATGAAAACGCGACGATGTTGGCCCGCACAGGAGTCATAGATGTCCCGGCAGATTCAGTTTCTACGGACCACATCGTCATTAGGGATGTTCGTGCCAGCTCGGATCGTGAGGTGCCAATCGAGTCGATCAGAGGTATCGACGAGACCTACGAATACGTGGACGCGCAATTCGCCGCGAACTACAGTGACGACGCTACCGCCGCCGCTATCGCAGGCGCGTTTTTTCGAGCGATCTTCCAGTACTCGTACAGCTTCATGGCGGAGGACTCTCGCGAACGATGGCGCCAGGAGCAGGCACAAGTGTCGCTGACCGAAGGCGCTGTAACCAAGGGCGAGATTATCGTCAGATCCGGCGACCGAATCACACCTGAAGTTGAACGAAAGCTCGCGTCGCTGGAACGAAGTCAGGCCATCAGGACGGGGGATCGAATCGGCTGGAAGACGCGGGTGGGCCAGATCATCGTTACCCTGGCGACGTTCTTCTTTTTCTTCTTGTATCTGTTCTTCCTCCGCCGAAAAGTCTTCGATAGCAATCGGATGCTGTTCCTGGTGTCACTGCTTTTCGCAGGAGTCATTGGACTCTTTGCCTTTGCGCTCAGAACGGATTTCTTCGGGATGTATATCGTCCCGGTTGCGATTGTTTCGATTCTGTTGACGGTGATCTTTGACTCCCGCGTCGGCTTGTTTGGGACACTGACGCTCGCGTTGGTAGGTGGCCTGTTGCTACGGTTCGACTTCGAGTTCCTTTTCGCGACGATGTTTGCGGGTGCGCTCGGGATCTACTCGGTCCGCGATATCAAGAACAGGGGGCAGTTCTTCGTAAGTGCCGGACTGGTCTTTATAGGCTACGCGACAATACTAGTCGGCTCGCTACTCATCAACAACACGTCGACTGAGAACTTCCTGGGTGACCTGCTGCAGGTCGGTGTCAATTCCTTCCTGCTCATCATTGCGTATCCGCTCCTGTGGGTTTTTGAAAGGGCGTTCGACATAACGACAGATCTGACGTTGTTGGAGTTGTCCGATACGAACAATCCAGTTCTGAAGGAGCTCTCGCTGAAGGCGCCGGGTACGCTAAACCACACCCTTCAGGTTGCGAATCTGGCGGAGGCGGCCGCAGACCGTGTGCGGGCAAATGCCTTGCTGACGCGGGTTGGGGCGCTCTATCACGATATCGGGAAGATGCAGAAGCCCGAGTACTTTGTTGAGAATCAGCGTGCGGGCGTTAACCCTCACGACAACCTCAAGCCGCGGATGAGCGCGCTGATTATCGCGAGCCACGTCAAGGAAGGCATAGAGCTTGGCAGACAGCACAACCTGCCAAAACGCGTGCTGGACTTCATACCGATGCACCATGGTACGTCGCTGATCGAGTATTTCTATCGACGTGCTCTGGACAACGCCGATGACCCAGATCTGGTCAGCGAGTCGGAGTTTCGTTACCCGGGTCCGAAACCCGATTCCAGAGAGGCAGGTATCCTTATGCTTGCTGATTCGGTCGAGGCAGCCAGCAGGAGCATCGACGCACCGACACACAAGCGTTTCGAAAACCTTATCGACGGCATCTTTGAGTCGCGAATGCAGGACGGGCAGCTCGATGACGTAGACCTCACTCTCCGTGAGCTGAACGTGATTAAGGAGACCTTCTTGAACATGCTCGTCGGTATGCACCACGTTCGCGTCAAATACCCGGGTCAGGACGAAGAAGGGGACGACGAAAGCACAGATGCCCAGCTGGAGCAACCCGAAGAGATTCGAGCTATCGATCAGCCTGAGGCCGAGAGCTCTGACGTCGGGGACACCCTACCGATTGGTCGTCGCGCTGAGTAGGCGGTCTGGTAGCACCTGTCAGTCCCTACACGCGAGGAGGTGCGCTGCCGGGGAATCCGGCAGGGAGCGCGCTCTGGATCGACGCAAGTGTCGCGTCAGATAATTGGGCGGTTATCATAGCGGATCGCCGACCACTCAGGTGTGGGCGCAAGCGGGATCGCGCAGCCTGAGTGTATAGTACGGCATCGGCTTGGGCAACAATCTGGGTAACGAGCTGTGTGCCGTGATCAATCGAGCCCGCGAGAAGTTGCCCCGGGAAACCCGTCTTCGCGCGAATGTCCCTGGTGAGCGGCGCGACCGCGTCAGGATATCGGGAGACGAGCGCCAGCGTCTCGTGCTTCATCATGCGCGACGTTACGTCGAGCGCCTCTCGATTCACAGTAGCGTCGACTCCGAGCACTTCGACACGGCTGAGCGTTTGCCGGACGGTCTGCGTCAATCGAAAGGGAGCGATTGCAAAATCTGCGTCTTCGTGCAGGTCCAGCGTCGCAGGAGTCGCACTCAATACATTAGTCAATCGAAACTGAGCGAGGAGTTGTGCAAATTCCTCAGCCTGCTCCCGGTACTCACCAACGACGAGTAACTTCAGGACGGTCTTCTCACCTGACATCGTCGCAAGTTGTTCGTCGAAAATGTAGTCGATGTCAGCCTCAGAGAGACCGAGGCCAATCAACTCTTGCATTGCCGCTCGGACTATTGACGCTCCGAGCTCCATCTTGTCGGAGTCTGTGCCCGCGGCAAAAGGTTCCACGACAAAGCCACGCCCGGACACCGGTCGGACGAGGCCTTCATCGGCCAGCGTCGCGTAGGCCTTGCGGACCGTGTGGAACGAGATGTCCAGGTCGCGCGCGAGCCCACGCGTAGAAGGCAGTGTTGACCCGACGGGATAGTGCCCTCTTGCGATGAGGTAGCGAAACTGTGCTGCGATCTGTTCCCTGATCGTGCCGCCAGATTTGCGATCGATCTGGATCATGCATCACTGCCCGTTTCTCTTCTGTGATGCAGCGCTCTGGCGCGCACCCTCGAGCGATGCACCTAGAATCTCGAGATCCGGCCAATCGGCGCGCAGAAAGCGAAACGGAGACAAACCTATCGTAGCCTCAAGATGGTCCTCACTCGTCGAGAGGCCGGTGACGCGGTACCAGTTGGGCTGCCTCCGAGCCGCGAGCTCAGCAAACGTAAGGATGCCAACCGCCTCGCCTCGGACGACGACGGTTGAGATGGTACTGGTGAACCAGAGTCTCGTCCAGATTACGGCGCCAAGAAGACCGGCGGGATACAGCCAGGATGTCAATCCCAGTACACGCCCACCCTGAAGCACGGTTGTCAGCGTGACGATCATTATCGGCACGAACAGGATTGCAACGTGCCGAGTCAAGACCGACGCGACGACGGCGGTGCGCGACGGACGATTGCGCCAGCGCACGTGGTAAAACGTATGGTCGCCAGGTTCAGGCAGTGCTCATCTGGGCCGCTGTCGGCGACGTAGCGAAAGCGCGTACGGGCGGCAGATCCTTCGACGTCTTCAGCCCGGCTTCTGATGTAAGAGCGAGCGGAATCGTGTTGATAAGGGTTGCCAGCGTCGCGGTGTCTCCGAAAATCCCTCCATCGACCCGCATGTTGATCGGCGGGTCTCCGACTACCTGGACCGCGTCGACGGGCTCCTGCGCGCCAACGTACATTTGCAGAGACAGTGTGATCCGATCTTTGCCACGAACGGTTCCCCGAATGCTATGATGGATCCCTGCTACGCTGCCAGGCTCCACCGTAAAGTGATCGGTAACAACTCTGCGATCCGAGATTACTGGCTCAAGCGATTCGTCAACGGCTTCGAGCACCCAACCAAGTCCGCTCGCCACCATCAAGAGCGACTCGTGCAGTCCGATGTGACCGAACTTTCCCGTCGCCTTGCGCGCAGCGAATTCCTCGCTCGTGATGCCGGCACCGACTTTCGCTTGTAGTGGACGTCGGCGGAGTCCGGCATCGACGATCCTCTGAACATGGATTTCCGTTACGTCGGCGCACACTCCCGTTGCCATAAGCGCCAGGCTGTCCATCGCGTATCCAGGGTTGACACCCGTACCCACGATTGTAACGCCGTTCGACAGCGCCGCTTCGTGGATCGTTTGGGACAGGTCTGGATGACGGTCGTATGGGAAAGACAGCTCCTCAGTGGAAGAAACGACGTTGCATCCTGCCTCAGCACACAGGATCAACTGATCAGACATTGACCCAAGGAACGAGGAGGTCGTGTGGAGGACGACATCAGGTTTGAGATCGGCTAGCAGTCCGCGCGCGTCGTCAGACACGACGACGCCGGTAGAACGCCCGTCACCAAGTAGTTCGCCGACGTCTTTACCAACCTTGGCTGGATCGACATCGATTGCACCGACAAGCTTGACGAGGCCGGTTTCTTCTTTCCGAAGGACGTGCCTGAGGGTAGCCAGGCCAATGGGCCCGACGCCGTATTGAACGACACGTACAGGGTTATCCATGTCTATCTATTTGTCTTGGTGGAATGGGTACTTGTAGTCTGTCGGAGGCACGAAGGTCTCCTTGATTGTCCGTGCCGACACCCAGCGGAGGAGGTTTAGCTTCGACCCGGCTTTATCATTGGTGCCCGATGCTCGGGCTCCCCCGAACGGCTGCTGGCCAACTACGGCACCTGTGGGTTTGTCGTTGATATAGAAGTTGCCCGCAGCGTTTTCGAGGGCATCGAAGGCTTTGATGGTCGCCCGGCGGTCGTCGGAGAAGACGGCACCGGTCAAAGCGTACGGCGAGCTGGAGTCGACAAGCTTCAGGGTCTCGTCGAAACGGGCGTCATCGTAGACGTAGATGCTGACGATTGGACCAAAGATCTCCTCGCACATGGACTTGTAGAGGGGGTCTTCGCTGACGAGGACGGTTGGCTCGATGAAGTACCCGATTTCGTCAGAATACTTACCCCCGCTGAGGATAGAGACCCCGTCCGTCTTGCGCGCGTCGTCGATGTACGCGGTAATCGAGTCAAACGCTTTCTTGTCGATGACCGCGTTCACGAAGTTGGAGAAGTCTGCCGGCGAGCCCATCGTGATTTCGGCGAGGTTCTCTTCGATGATGTGGGATACCGCGGGCCATAGGGACTTCGGAATGTACGCGCGTGAAGCGGCAGAGCACTTCTGTCCTTGATATTCGAAGCCACCTCGAACGATTGCCGTTGCCACGGTCGCGGGATCGGCGGACGCGTGCGCAAGGATGAAGTCTTTGCCACCCGTTTCGCCTACAATTCTCGGGTAGCCGGCGTAGTTCGCAATGTTCTCGCCGATCGTGCGCCACATGAACTGGAACGTTCCGGTGGAGCCTGTGAAATGCAGTCCGGCAAAATCGCGGGAAGCAAACGTCGGAGTACCGACATCCGGACCGTGCCCGGGCACCATGTTGATGACGCCTGGCGGAAGGCCGGCGGCCTCGAACAGTTTCAACATGTAGTGGGCGGAGTACAGCGCTGACGTAGCGGGCTTCCATACAACAGTGTTTCCCATCAGAGCCGGTGCCATCGGAAGGTTGCCGGCGATCGACGTGAAATTGAACGGTGTCACGGCGAACACGAATCCTTCAAGTGGCCGGTATTGAAGTCGGTTCCAGATTCCTGGTGCGGAGATGGGCTGCTCCTCGTAGATCTGCCGGGCAAAGTCTACGTTGAATCTCAAGAAGTCGATCATTTCGGCGGCAGCGTCGATCTCCGCCTGGTGGGCGTTCTTGCTTTGGCCTAGCATCGTCGACGCATTCAGCGTGTCGCGCCACGGGCCCGCAAGTAATTCTGCGGCGCGCAGGAATATTGCTGCTCGCTCGGTCCAGTGCATGCGCGCCCAATCATGGCGCGCGGCTACCGCGGCGTCGATCGACTTGGCGGTCTCGTCAGGCCCGCAGAGGAAGGCATCAGCAAGGACATGCTGGTGGTTGTGCGGACTGACCACGGGTTCGCTCGAACCAGTTCGAACCTCACGGCCGTTGATCACGGCTGGGATTTCAATCGTTTGGTTGGTCAGCTCTACGAGGCGCGCCTTGAGCGACCTCCGCTCGGGTGAGCTGGGAGCGTAGTCGAGTACCGGTTCGTTTCTTGGTGCAGGGATTGTGACGATGCCGTTGTTCATCTAATGGTGACCCGGGAAAGCTTGATTTGCGTGTCGTATGGAGACAATCCGCGAAACTTACCCACTGGACGACCGCCGTCAAAGGCGCCAAACGTCAAGTAATTGCGGAATTGGGTGGCGTTTTCGCGGCAAGTATTTCCCCGTCTTATCGTTTTCAAGCGGTGGACGATATCAGACGATGAACTATGGCGCTGATATTCAGGTTTGGCTCACGATTCGCAGTCTTTTGGCCTGCTGACCGAGCCATCCCACCAAAATCTGTTTTTCGGTTGATATGAACGATTCCAATCAGGGCGCACAGGAACACGTAATCCGTGCTGTCCAGGCCGGCGGCAACGAGCGACTTCTAGGCGCGAAAGAAGCGCTGAAAGAGCGGCTCATGCGGGCCGTGCTGGACCAGGCCATCCACGAACTCGGTGAGCCCGCGACCATCGCGCGGTCGGTAATGGCTCAGTACGGAACGGAGATCAAGGCCGTTGCGGCTACCTCCCAGATCTTGAAGCAGCTGCTGCTGGCTGAGATCGAACGTGCGACCTCTGAGT
>JANQRN010000045.1 GCA_028284545.1 Rhodothermales bacterium
TGCTGAAAGAGAACGGCTTCGCAACGTACACTGTAGACACTACTCGCTCGCGCGTAGGCTTTTCCGTGCGTCACCTCGGATTCTCGACAGTGCGTGGGAGTTTCCGAGAGTTTGCAGGCACCGTAGGACTCGACACGACGGACTTGAGTTCGCTATCAGCCTCAGCGACAATTCAGTCCGCCTCTGTCTCCACTGGCGACGCGAGTCGTGACGAACATCTGGTGTCTGACGATTTCTTTTCAAGTGCCGACTATCCCAGGATTTCGTTCCAAAGCAGAGGAATCAAAGACATCAAAGGCAAGCGATTCAAACTTGTCGGCGACATTACCATCAGGGATGTCACCAAACAGGTCGTGCTCGTTGCGAAATTCCGCGGTGAAGACTCAGGCGCGGACGGAATAAAGCGAATTGCATTTGAGGCGCACCAGACCATCAATCGAAAAGAATTTGGTCTGATCTGGAGCGGTGTTTTGAAGGCCGGCGGTCTGTTGGTCAGCGAGAACGTGAAGATCGATCTGGAAATCGAGGCGATCCTCCAATCTGTAGGCGGCTAGTGCCGCTATGTGCCGCAGTATGTCACGTACCGTCCAAAATCGTCCGGTGCCGGCTGCGCGTATTCGTCGCGGCCCTCCTGCTCGACAAACGGCGCAGTCACCACGCCGAGAAGCGCGTCGAACAATGACAGGTCGCCCGCTACGGCAGCGTCTAGCGCTTCCTCGACCATGTGATTGCGCGGGATATACACCGGGTTGACTGCGTCCATCCCCGCAGCTCGGCTCAGTGGCTCCCGTTTCTCCCGTGACAATCGCTGGCGATAGGACTCGAGCCAGGTGTTGAAGCTCACCGGGACATCGCCGGGATCCCCAAAAAGTGTGCGCACCATCGCGGCGTCGCCCCGCGTCACCGAAGACAATGCGCGGAAGAAGCGCGTGTAATCAACACCCTTCCCCTGCAAGACGTCGAACAGGCCGTGCGCCAACTCAAGGTCTTCGGCCTCTTCGATAGACAACCCCAGCTTCTTCCGCATGCCAGCCAACCAGGCTGTCTCGTAAGTGGTCGCGAACGAACCCAGTACTTCAGTAGCCTGCTCAGCCGCCGCCTTCGAGTCATCCGGATTGATAACGTCGAGCAGTGTTTCGGCAAACCGCGCGAGATTCCATTGCGTGATGTAGGGCTGGTTCCCGTAGGCGTAGCGGCCGTGTTCATCAATCGAACTGAACACGGCGCCTGAATCGTATGCGTCAATAAAAGCGCACGGACCGTAGTCGATCGTCTCGCCGGAAATCGTGGTATTGTCGGTGTTCATGACACCGTGCACGAACCCGACGTGCATCCACTTGGCGACAAGCTCGGCCTGGGCATCACAAACGCTTCGAAGCAGGCTGATGTAGCGATCGGGCAGGCCCACAAGCTCGGGATAGTGCCGCGCAATCGCGTAGTCAGCCAGTTCGCGGATCTTCTCTGTCTCTTCCCGAACTGCGAAGAACTGAAACGTACCGACTCGCAGGTGTGACGACGCCACCCGAGCCAGCACCGCGCCCGGTTGGGCACCGTTCCGATAAATGCTCTCCCCAGTGAGTACGGCCGCGAGCGCACGCGTCGTGGGGATACCCAGCGCATGCATTGCTTCGCCGATAAGGTATTCGCGGAGCACCGGACCAAGCACAGCCTTCCCGTCCCCTCCCCGCGAGAAGGGGGTTGGTCCTGAGCCCTTCAGGTGAATGTCGTGCCGGTTGCCGACACGGTCGATCACCTCTCCAATCAGCAGCGCGCGCCCGTCGCCCAGCTGGGGTGAGAAGCCGCCGAACTGGTGACCGGCATACGCCATCGCCAGCGGCGCACCACCCTCAGGTGCAACGCTTCCCGACAACACCTGCGCACCGCCCGCCGTCTCGAGCACGTCAGGGTCGAGACCAAGTTCACGGGCTAGCCCAACGTTGAGGCGCAGCACAGTCGGCGCCGGCAGCTCGCTACCCTTCCAGGGGACGTAGAACCCTTCTAGCTCGCGGGCAAAACTGTTGTCGAAGTTGAACCTCGGAGCGACACCGTCTATCGCCATGAATTCTCCAAGCTATTCGACTGTTTCACGTTTGGGCAGCACCCAGTCGGCGCGCGGGAAGTGACACGTATACCCGTTCGGGAATCGCTCGAGGTAGTCTTGATGCTCAGGCTCGGCTTCCCAGAACGGTCCGACCGGCTTCAGTTCGGTCACGACACGTCCGGGCCAGAGCCCCGAGGCGTTGACATCCGCGATTGTTTCCTCCGCAACGCGCTGCTGGTCTTCGTCCGCGAAGTAAATGCCCGATCGGTAGCTCATACCGCGGTCATTGCCCTGCCGATTCAGCGTTGTCGGGTCATGGATCTGGAAGAAGAACTCCAGCAGTTGACGATAGCTGATCTCTTTGGGGTCAAAGATGATCTCGATACCCTCGGCGTGTGTGCCGTGGTTCCGGTAGGTGGCGTTCTCGACATCGCCTCCCGTGTAGCCCACCCGGGTGCTGACCACACCCGGCAACTTGCGGATGAGGTCCTGCATTCCCCAGAAGCAGCCACCTGCCAAAACAGCGCGCTCAGTCATTTCGTTGCCCTCACGTTAGGCCTTGTTGAACATGGGTAACACAACTCCGCAAACCGTTACACCGGTCGCCGGTTTCACGTGAACTGGACGTTGAGACAAGCCCCTGCGGGCGAGTCCCGCTACGCGTGCCTGTAGCGAAACGCCGGTATGTCACGCCGACGAATGGGGCTAACTTAGCCCGAGGTTGAAGAGGTAGACCGATCGACCTCCAGACAATTTAGATTCGCGATCCAGATTTGCCATGAAAGCGTCCGATTTCACATCCCTCGAAGACAAGCTCAAACACTGGAAGAACCCCGTGGATATGCTTCGCAACTGCGAAGTGGGCCCCTACGTCTTCCCGATCGCCAGTGAGTTTTCCAACTGGCGCGACGAACAAGAGGCGTGGCACAAGACGGCCGTTCTCTTCGATCTGTCCAACCACATGACGGATATACACTTCGAGGGCCCCGACCTGATGCGGCTGCTCTCGGATCTCGCGGTCAACTCGTTTGCCAAGTTTGGCAAGAACAAAGCCAAGCAAATCGTTTGCTGCAATCCCGACGGATTCGTCATCGGTGACGCGATTCTTTTCGGACTCGACGAGAACCGCGTCAATATCAGCGGCCGACCGACAATTCCAAACTGGGTCGCGTTCAACGCCGAGACCGGCGACTACGACGTGTCGGTGTCTCGCGATAACCGATCGGTTGAGAGCGCCACCGGCCGGAGGAAATATCGCTTCCAGGTACAGGGACCAAACTCGGGAGAAATTCTGCGCAAGGCCGTCGGCGGTACGCTACCGGATATCAAGTTCTTCAACATCGGCCAGGTCACCATCGCGGGCAAGCAGGTAAACGCGCTGAACCACGGGATGTCACGCACGGGCGGACTCGAACTGTGGGGTCCGACCGCCGATGGCCCCGCCGTTAGAGAAGCGCTGCTCGAAGCCGGCCAAGACCTTGGATTGACACCAGTCGGTGCGCGTGCGTACTCGACGGTCTCGCCCGAATCGGGCTGGATCCCCTCACCCATGCCGGCGATCTACGCCGAGGACGCGATGCGCGCGTTTCGCGAATGGCTGCCGGCAGATGGATTTGAGGCCAACGCCTCCCTGGGTGGCAGCTACTATTCGAACGACATTACCGACTACTACCAGACTCCGTGGGACCTCGGCTATGGCCGGCATGTCAAGTTTGACCATGACTTCATGGGTCGCCCCGCACTGGAACGTATGGCAGACCAGCCGCACCGCCAGAAGGTCTGGCTCGTCTGGAACAACGATGACGTAATGCGGATCTACGCCAGCATGTTTGGGCCAGGAGTCCCGAACAAGTACCTGGAGTTGCCCGGCGCGCAGTACTCGACGCTACCCTTCGACAAGGTGACGATCGACGGCGAACTCGTAGGCCTCTCGACCTATAACGTCTACACGACTAACGTTCGCGCCTGGTTCTCACTCGCTATGGTCGACGAAAAGCACGCGGTTGACGGCGCCGAGGCCATACTCGTCTGGGGAGAGGAAAACGGCGGAACGGCCAAACCGATTGTCGAGCGTCACGAACAAACCGAGGTGCGCGTGACCATCCGTACCTCCAGCCCGATCGTCGGATCGTAGACGAGCATCGCCTCGCGCCATGATCTTCGAGATCGAAAAGCTCATAAAGGGGCCGCTGTTCAACTGTCAGAACTGTGGCCAGTGCATCCTGACGCACACCCGACTTATTTGCCCGATGAACTGCCCGAAGGGGCTGCGTAACGGACCATGCGGCGGCACCCTCGACGGCAAGTGCGAGGTGATCCCCGACCGTGACTGCGTGTGGATGCGAATCGATACGCGCCGGGGCATCGACTCAAAGACAGTACACCTTCCACCGGACAAAGAGCTGTTTGACACCGCGAGCTACGTCAACTTCTTCACCGGAAGGGACCGCGAGACGCGGCTCCCACAGCCTGTCGTCGACAACGGTCACGTAGCGGCTACTTCGCGGCTCGCTGAGAAGATGTACCGTGGAGAGTTTGTTGTGACGCTCGAAATTGCGTCGCCGCGCACGAAAAGCGGTCTCGACCGGGTGGAGCGCACCATGTCCCGCGTGGCAGGACAGGTCGACGCGGTCAACACCACGACGAACGCAGGTGGCGTACCGTCGCTGAGTTCGATCGAAACCGCGGAGGTCGTCCGCAACCACGGCGTCGAGTCGGTGATTCAGTTCTGCGGCCGGGACCAGACCGAAGAACAGTTCCTCGACGAAGTCGACCAGGCCGTTTCGATCGGCCACCAGAACTTTCTTTTCCTTACCGGCGACTGGCTTCCCGACACTGCGCGCGCCGTAAATCAGGAGACGTGGTTTCCGATGGACAGCCTGCAAATGATCCACGCGGTTAACCGACAGCTGCCGCAATACCGGGATCGGCGCGGGATCGTGCCGTTCATTGGCTGCGCCTCAAATCCGTTCTCGACACCGATGGAGGTAAGCGTCCAGCGCCTCCACAACAAGCGACACGCGGGAGCGCGGTTCAGTCAGACACAGGCGATTACGAACGCTGAAACTTATGCCCGCTGGTACGGCGAACTCCGTCGTGGACGAGAGCAGGAGCCTCGCCTTACGATTCCCTCGGTTCCCCTTGTCGGAAGCCGGCGAGCGTTCGAGATCCTCTGCAGGCTTCCGGGTGTCTACGTAGACCCGTCTCTTCGCAAGGTCATGGAGCTGTCAGATTTCCAACGACCTGCGCTCGACTGGGCTTTCGAGATCTCCGAGGGGGTGACCCGAAACGGTGCCGCAGGCGTGCACGCGATGAACTTCGGGATGCCTCCGGACCTGATCAGAGCGTTCCTCGACGAGATCAGGGACCGCGCGATCACGGCGAGGACGGGCGCCGGGCTTTGAACCCACCCGGGTTCAGCTGTCGACGACGCCGTATTATTGTGCATGGTGTTCTCTCTCGAAAAATCGCTGGAGATTCTGGAACGCACGCCGGCCACTCTGGTCGCCTTCCTCTCTGGACTGGATGACGTGTGGACGCAAGCCTCAGAAGGCCCTGACACGTTCTCGCCGTTCGATGTCGTCGGCCACCTGATTGACGGAGAGGAAACGGACTGGATTCCCCGAGCACAGCAGATCCTGGACTCAGGAGAGAGTCGCCCCTTCACGCCCTACGACCGCTTTCGCCATTACTCCAGAAACGCGTCGCGCACGCTGGCCTCGCTGCTTGAAGAGTTCGCGGACCTTCGACGGACGAACCTTGAGACCCTACGCGGCTGGCAGCTTACCGATGAACAGCTGGCGCTGACGGGCGTGCATCCCGAGCTGGGCCGGGTAACTCTCCAACAGTTGCTGGCAACCTGGGTGACGCACGACCTCGCCCACATTGCTCAGATCTCACGCGTCATAGCTAAGCAGCTTGCAGGAGAGGTCGGGCCGTGGAAGGAGTACATTTCGTTTATCCGGTCCTAGCGGCGCACCGTCGATTCTTCAGGCTGGGACGCGGACAAACACTACAAGACGAATCGAGTCTGCCCGACCCGGCGTCAGCCAGTTGCCCGTGTAATCGCGAGCTGCCGCATCACGAAATACCTCAAGCGATCTTTCCAAGAATCAACGCTTCGGAGGTTCAACGTGAAACCCATCACGAGGTCTGTTCCTTTGGCTCTGGCGGTACTTGCGCTAACCGTCGTCTCAGGATGCGTCAGCTCGGGCGCGTTCTATGCCGCAAACGTAACAAGCGTAGAGCTCGGCGAGAGCAATTTTCGAGTGATAGCCACCAACGTCAACGGTCAGGCAGAAGCCGGCTATGTGCTTGGCTTCTCGGGTAGCCAGGGCGGTTATGCTGTGACGTTTGCGCTGGCGCGCGTCGAGGGCGACGGCATGCTCTACAAGGAAGCCGTCGAAAACCTCTGGGCCCAGTTTGAAGCAGCGCACGGGCCGGTCGAGAACCGGCGATTGGCACTCGTGAACGTACAGTTTGACGCCGACGCCTCGAACTTCCTTGGCCTCTACTCGAAGTCCGTCGTGTCGGTCCGCGCCGACGTGGTCGAGTTCGCACAGTAGCCGACTCGTAGATCGCCGACCAGTCGGAGCACAATAGGAGCGCGCGGATGTTCGTTTGACAGCCAACGGCGGCCGAGAAGTACTAGAAGGCGCAGAGCACCTGAGTGTCCGGTGCCATGCTGATTCGCTAAGTTGCCTCAGGCATCGTCATCAGGACTCGCTCTATGTGCACAACAGCAATTCGCTCGGGCGTATTGGCAGTCGCCCTGGTGACGTCGGGCTGCGTCACTTTCGCGGCACCCCCTCCAC
>JANQRN010000103.1 GCA_028284545.1 Rhodothermales bacterium
AGTTGAAACCAGAGCAAGGCGTCGAACCGCCTCTCACCCGGGTCGCCGGCCCGCGAATAACGCCGGTCGGTCATCGACTGAAGCACCCGGTACCGCTGATAGTCGCTTCCGCGCCATCCCAGACGTGCGTGGTATCGCGGCCACAGATCCAGGCGCCAATCCAGTGACGCAAACTGATCAAGAGAAGCATCGTATAGTGTCGCAACCAACTCCGCCGCGACGGCGTCACCCCTTGGCCCCTTGATTCGAAGCGTCCACTCTTCGCCCTGTCCCGGCTTCAGCTTGTCACGAAAGGTCCCCCACTCCAGGGTCAGGTCTTTGTTAGACCACGGCACCTGAACCTGTGCAACCTGACGAAGCATCTGGTTGTGCTGGATCATCGTCGCATGCACGGCGATTCCGCCACGATATGCCTCCAGGATCAGTAGCGACGCGACGCGCTGCTCGCCGCGGAGCCGAACCCAGCTGGACTGCACTACTTGACCGCGGTGCTCCACCTCCAGCAGAACCGCGGACGGACTGGCGGCTGATGCATACACGTATTGCAGTTGTTCTCCTGGCTCAACTGCAGATCTGGTGGCGCGAAGAAAGTTTGCGACGACGCCAGGGACCTGCGAAGAGCCACTGTCCATCAACCTGACGTGCTGTATCGTCTCCACGTCGCGCCCGGCCGGGTCGCGCGCGGTCACGCGAACGCGGTACATTCCCGGCGACCATCGCGCGACGCCAACCAGGTCAACTGATGCCCCCGCGTCCGCCTCAGCACCAGAAGTTTCAAATTCGGTCGAGAGCACCTCTTCCGCGGCACCCCACACGGCTGGATTTGTCGTGCCGGGGTAGCGCAAATGGGGGAAGGCGTCGCGCCACGCTTCCGCTGTAATAGACAGCGTATCGCCCTGCCTCGTCAGGTAGTTGAAACGCGATTCCAACAGTGCCGTCGGTTCGACGAGCCGCGTCACCTCCAGGCGTCCGGCAGTGCCTATCGGATTGCCGTCAAGATTGTTGCTTCGCACCGTAACCGAGTTGACGTTTGCGCGGTCAAGTACGCCGCCCGGCAGCTCCGCGGAAAGCACGAGCGAACGTTCAGCTATCCGTACCGTCGTTACCCGCGACTGCGTCTCCCCTGCCCGGTCTGTGACGTCAACGGCAACGACGTAGTTGTACGCGGGCAGCAGCTCACGTTGCAGCGTTGGGTCTGGCTTCGCACGAAAACTGATTTCGAACGTGCCGTCGGGAGACGTCACGATCGTGCCCCGAGCGATGACTGCCGGCTCTGATCGCGGCAATCCGCGGTACCTCGACCATCCAAATCTCCACGGAAAGAACGCCTCCCGACTAACTGTGTAGTTGACGAGTCCCCCATCAACTGCCGCTGCGGCGAATGATCTTGCTCTACCAGTTACGCTTACCGTGTCGCCAACGGCAACAGCCTCGGTCGGCGGTTCCACCTCGACTTCAAACCGCGGACGCTTGTACTCCTCGACCAACACACCTTCACTACCGTGGGCATCTCGAATGCTAACCTGCCCGGTTAGCCCTCCGGTTGGCGCCGTGAACTGACCGGCAACAGTACCAAACTCATTGGAGCGCAGATCGAGATGAGCCAGCTCGCGTCCGTTGGGATCGAGCAGACGAACCGTCGTGGGTGTCTCGGGCCTTATTGCGTATCGATCGTCCTCACGGTTGAGAAGGATCCCCTTGAAGAATATTTGCTGGCCTGGGCGGTAGATCGCGCGATCGGTAAAGAACCTGGTGACCAGACGGGACTGTTGGGGACGCCTACTGGCACCCGCGTACTCCGGGGATTCAGATGAGAGCCAATCGGTGTTCGTTTGCAGCTCAACCTGGTAGCGAGAGGCCGGCCGAATGTTGGCCGCCCCGTCTTGATCTGTCCGTACTGTTTCCTCCCGCTCAAGGGCAGGCGTTCGCCCGCCGAGTAATTTGTGCGCCGTCACCTCGACGCCCTCCAGGGGCAAGCCAGACGTACGGTCCACGACGTGGATCGAAACCGATCCGTCGTTCTCGTTGCGATTGAAGTAGCTCAGGTCGGAGACCTGCACAGGACCCACGAAACGCACACCCTCCTTTCTGTCCAGATCAAATCGATCACCCGCGACCAGCAGATACGCCCCCCGGTCCAGTTCGGGAAGTACGAGCGGCGTGCGATGCGACTGGTGGTCACCATCATCAGGTAGTGCAACCTCGGTTGTGTAGACGGGCGTCCGGTCCCGGATTACTGCGTCAGAAAACTCAGGGCTACGAAAACGGTTGTCGATGTTCCAATTCAGGGCCTCGCTTCGTTCCAGCGGATAGATGCGCAGGTATATCGTTCCGGCATTCCGAAACGTCACGTTCGCCAGCGCCCGTTGTCGGGCAGGCAGTGCGCCCGTCGTTTCAATTTGCAGGCTTGACTGCAGCGACTGACTTCGAACACCGTCACATCGATTCGCACCCCACGTGCCGGGATAAGAAGCCGCAACGACATCGCAAACGCGAACGGCATCCCGGAGCTTCCACTTGAATCTGTCGGATGTGTCGCGCGCGTAGCTCTGCCCCTGACGCGTCAGCTCCGCAGCGATGGCATACTGCACGTCAGACCGGATCTCGTTATCAGCGGGGGCATCCCGCAGGAGTTGCTCAAGTGCGGCGACGTAAACCGAGCCGTCATCGCTGAGCGCCTCATTTCGAACAAAGCGTAGTCTTCGCAGGTCCGAGTGGAACAGGGCAACAACGCGATCGGGCACACCAAAGTGTGCGGCAATTAGGTCGCGATGTATTCGCAGCGCTGCGGCCTTTAGCGAAAGGGTGTCCGCTTCGCCGAAGCTGAGCTCTACAAACGAGGCGGCCCGCACCAGGTGGTCTTCTGATGTCACGACAAAGGGTTCTCGTGGCTGCGTCAGCCCAGCCTCTGAGTTCTCGAATACGTCCAGCGCCTTGTGTGCGAGTACGTCGTAGAGCGTTGGACGAAACACGCGGTGCTCGGGGACCTCGTCGACGATCACCTCGAACGAGTCGACCGACGTTGCGAGCAAGTGATCGCTTTCTTGCAACGAGGCTCGGTAGTGCGCGAGCGCCGCGTCCACCAGTGTCGCTACTCCCCAGGTTTCGATGTCTTCGTCAGCCTCCGACAGCATGGTTCGCTGGTACAGGAGGTACCTGTTCGCCTGCATGTACGACCACAGTGCATCCCCGGCCAGTGAGTTGAAAATCGCGGATCCGGGCGGCGACGCCTCCGCCGCCAGCGCTCGCAACTCGCCGACGACAGCGTTGATATCAATTGACTCAAGCTGGTAGTTCAGCCTGAGGCGATAGGCGGCTGACTTTACAAGGTGTTGCTCGTTCCGCTCACGCCGGGCGACTTCGTAGATCTCGTCCACGACCTTCAAGACAGATCTTGGTAGTTCACGTCCTTGAAGCGAGTCGACCCGACTCCAGGCCGTTGTATACCAGTTCGGTCCGACCTGAGACATAGCGCCAGTTAGATTATCCGTCGTATCACGGTCCAGCGACCCGGTACAGGCAGCCAACGCGACGGCACCCAGCAAAACACCCAAAACGCGCGACGAAAGCGTTGACCAGACACGAGAGTTCATTCTCGGGTAGGGTCCCGAGCCAAAACGCCCGCCAATACCGGATTTCGAATGTCTGATAACTGGACCTCGGAAAAGCTCCGCCTACGGTAGTAATATACATTTCGGCCAAGCGCCATCGGCCAAGCGCCATCGACAAATGGTGCCCGCATACACCGATACGCACAAATCGACACCGACGCACAACACGAGTCGCAGCGAGGGAGCAGATGAAACGTCGTGATTTCTTTTCACTCAGCGCAACTACAATGCTTGGCCTACCCGGCCTCTCAAAGCTGCCGCGTCCGCGCTCCCACATCGACCGCCGATTCGTAGAAAACGATCTGCGGGACCCCATTAGTATTGCGGATGTAGCGGCTGCCGAGCGCATTAGCGGCCTGTCTTTCTCCGACGCGCAGAGAGAGCTTATGCTGCCTGACCTGCAAGACCGCCAGGTAGAATACGAGGCCCTCCGCGCGATGCCGTTGCCAAACGAGCTTGCTCCGGCGCTGCGATTTGACCCGCGCGTCGGCGGCATGCAGCTACCCGTCGGACGCCGACTGCCGACGCTTCCGCCCGCAACGGCGCCGAGCAGAGAGACACCGGTTACGCGACCGGCCGACGAAGACCTGGCATTCATGTCGATCCCCGAGCTCGCCCACCTACTGCGAGCGCGCGTAGTCACGTCAGTCGAGCTGACCGAGCTTGCTCTCTCGCGTCTCGATAGCATTGGCAGAGAACTCGAAGCAGTGGTCACCCTGACGACGGAGCGCGCGATCAACGCCGCACGACGCGCGGACGACGAGCTCGCATCCGGAACCGACCGGGGGCTACTACACGGCATTCCGTATGGTGCAAAAGATCTCCTTGCTGTCTCCGGCTACCCGACGAC
>JANQRN010000069.1 GCA_028284545.1 Rhodothermales bacterium
GAACATGCTGGAGTTGCGCGACTCGCCCCGCTGACTGTGGTCACGGCGTCCCGGTTGGAAAAGATGTTCACGACGACGTATGACGATGCGGCTAGGCGCGTCTACCTCGAGTCGTGCGCGCTTGACCTACTCGCCGCACAAATCGCGCACGCGTCGGATGGGGAGACAGGAAGCCCAAAACGGCGACATCGCCAAAAGGCGCTTGCAGCGCGGGACCATCTCGACACGCAGCTACAGAACCCTCCGACGATTGCTCAACTGTCCAAGATCGTCGGCACCAATGAATTCACTCTGAAACGGGCGTTCAAAGAGGCGCTCGGGACAACCATCTTTTCCTACGTTTCGCGGCGCCGAATGGAGCGCGCGACGTTCCTCCTCGAGCAAGGGATGACCGTTTCTTCAGCGGCTCGGGAGGTCGGCTACAGCTGTGTCCGGTCATTCTCAGCCGCGTTTCGCCGACACGTCGGGTACCCGCCAAGCGTGATTCGGCGCACTGATCTGTAAAACTCTCCCGATCGCCGCGGGTTTTTCTCCCTTTTGGCGCGGCCGGGGCGCGAACGTGCGTGCTAGGTTGAAACGCCACATAGCCGCGTTGAAGATCCCATGCGAAGTCACCTCATGGCCGCTGGTGTGGCAGCAACTTTGCTCCTCGCAACTCCGTCGACAGTTCTCGCGCAAGGTCCGGAAGGAGCCAACGAGCGCAGAGAAACTGATCGTCGCGAGATGATAATCGTGACGGCCCGGCAGCGAGAAGAAGCATCTCGAGACGTGCCGTTCGCGCTGACCGTGTTGACCAGGGATGCCCTCGATGCACAGCGAGTGGACGATACGTTCAGCCTGTTTCGGCAGGCGCCAGGATTGTCATTGACGAGCTTCGACGACGGGCGTTTCGCGTACTTTCAGCTTCGCGGCATCGGACCGTTGTCACAGGCGATCGGCCCTGACGACGGTTCTGTTGTTACATACGTCGACGGGGTTCCGCAGCCCGTGTTTGCCTCGGAGTTCGCGTATCTTGATCTCGAACGGATCGAGGTGCTGCGCGGTCCGCAGGGCACACTCTTTGGGCGCAACAGCCAAGGCGGCGCCATCAACATTACGACCCGCGCTCCCTCAGACAGGTTTGCGGGCCGTGTTCGTCTCGAAGGTGGTGAGCAGGGTTTTGGCCTCGCCGAAGGCACCATAGCCGGCCCGCTCGCTGGCCAGCATCTGAGTGGAGGGCTCTCTTTCCGCGCGTCAACTGTCGATGGGTTTGTTGACAACATCGCTCCTGATGGCGATGACCTGGGCGATCGAACGGTCTACTCTGGTCGAGGTGTGCTGATCATCGAGCCAGAGAGCTATGACGGCGCTCGCATCACTCTAACGGGCAACGCAGACCACCGCATTTCGAATCCGTTCTACTACGTTTCACGGGCACAATCAGAGCCCGTCGTCGAGATCGATCCGGAGAACGAGGTCGAACGAACGGCCTGGGGCATGAGTGCGAAGGTCGAAGTACCGTTCGACTTTGCTAACTTCACCTCGATCACCGCGGTAAACGGGTTTGACAACGAACAAGTCACGGACGACACCGACGGGCTGATTTATGGACCGCTCTTTGGCTTGTCGCCGTCAGACTTTCTGGCGCCGTTGTCCTTCTCGGATTGGCGGGAGGAAGAAACGCGCCTCTATCAAGAGTTCCGCCTCTCGAGTCTTGCCGAAAGCGATACCGGGTGGGCGGCGGGCGTCGTCTACTTCCATTCCGAGCTCGATGTCGAACTCGATAACCGATCGACCTTCTCACCTATTCTGAACGGCGATCGGGATGCCAATCAGGAGATTGACTCGTACGCGGTCTACGGGGAGGTGTCAGCTTCGCTGGGCAATCCGCGCCTGAAAGGAACAGCAGGCATCCGCTACACGCGGGATGAGAAAACGCTCGATGCGAGCTTCACCGGCGTTGGCTTCCCGGGATCTGTCGGATTTTTCGAAGAGGCGAACAACGCTGATTTCGACCTACTAACCGGTCGCGTGGCGATCGCGTACGAAGCCGGTGAGAACGTCAATCTCTATGCCACAGTCGGCCGCGGTGCTAAGAGCGGTGGCTTTCCTCGCCTGACCCTCAACGCTGCCTTTGGCATCGAGAGCCCGAACTACGCCGAATCCACCTCGTGGACGTACGAAGCGGGCGTGAAGGCACGTCTTCTCGACAATCGGGCTAGATTCGAGCTGAGCGGCTTCTTCAACGATGTCGAGGATGAGCAGCTCTTCGTGTTGGACTTCATCGCGTTCCAATTCGTACCCGTCAATCTCGATACGCGGAGCTTCGGTGTGGAGGCGCAGGGAGACGTCCTATTGGGGCAGAGCTGGACCCTGTCGGGCGGGCTCGCCTGGACCGACAGTGAGATGCGCGAAGCCGACGCTTTCTCTGGAGCCGCTGCCGGAAACCCAATCCCCAACGTGCCCGAATTCAGCACGACGGCGACCGTCGACTATCGGGGAGGCCCTGCGTCCGTGGGCGGCGTTGAGATCTCGCCGTTTGGTACGGTTACCCACCAATACGTCAGCGAGCGGGCCGCGGATGTTGCGGATAGTTTCGACCTAGATGCTTACCACAATGTCGATCTTCGAGTCGGAGTCGCCGTTGGAGGGGTGGAAGCCTTCGCGTTCGCGCGAAACCTCCTTGACGAAGAGCAAGCGATCAACGGTGTTCTCTACGGGCCGGGGGTCGAAGGCGCTTCACTCGGGCGTCCGCGAATCGTCGGACTTGGATTGACGATGAGCTTCGAATGAGTGGTTACGCTGTCACCGCGCAGTTCTACGATGCGGTGGCTAGTGAACAACACAGAGAGGTCGACGGGCAGATTGCCGAGGCTCTGAGAGGCTTGGAAACGAAGGGACAGCCGGTCGTCGACATCGGCGCCGGCACCGGCCTCTCCACGCAGGTCATCGCAACGGCCTTGCCGGAAGCGGAGATCCTTGCGGTTGAGCCGGACCCGGCGATGCGGCCTGCCATCATGGCGCGCGTTTGGTCCGACCCTGACCTACG
>JANQRN010000076.1 GCA_028284545.1 Rhodothermales bacterium
TTGCAGCGCGTATTCGGGTATCGCGGGCAGCTTCAGGACATCGGTCCCGACGATATCCTGTAGGTCTACTTGCTCGCCGCAATTTCCGCGAGCCGCCTGTCGATCTCGTCCCCTGACATCCAGATGCCGCGGACCATCACGCCCTCGCGGTTCGCGATGTTGTTGACATCAGAAAGCGGGTTGCCGCGCACGAGCACCAGATCGGCCCGCTTGCCAGGCTCAATGGTGCCGAACTCGTCTTCGTTGCTGAAGTAGTCGCCCACGACTTGCGTTCCCGACTTGATCACCTCGTACGGTGACATACCGGCATCGACCATCGTCTTGATCTCCCGGTGCAACGAGAAGCCCGGTACCGAAAACTGCTGCGGGGCGTCGGTCCCCATCAGGATCCGGGCGCCGGCATCATTCAGCGCACGCAGGATTTGCATGCGGCTGTCAATCACGTTCTGCGAGGCCACGGGGTCGTACGCGGCGATGTTCACCCGCTGTTGATACTGATTGCTCCAACTTGTGACCGCGGCTTCTGAGACGTATTTCAGCTCCTCAAACGACTGCAGATAGTTCAGGCTATTGGTCCCGTACAGCGTCTCCCACAAAACCATCGTGGGGACCACCCACGCACCCGCGTCAATGGTGAGCTGGACCAGACGGTCCACGTCCCTCGACGACACGATTCCGTTTTCGTCGGCGATTGCCTGCACGTACCCATCCAGGTGGTCGAAGGTCTCTTGTCCCTTGGCGATGGCGTGGTCGAGACCGACATCTGCCGGAACGTGACCCCCGAACCGAATACCCAGCTCGTTCGCCGTATTGGCTACCGCGTCGAATTCAGCGCGCGACAGACCCGGGTGGATCTTCAGAAGATGCCAGCCTTCCGCGTGCTGCGCCCGAACCATCGCCTCGGCCTGCTCTGGTGAACTGACGGAACCGCCATTAAAGCTTGGACCTGCCAGGTAGAGCGTCGGCGAAAAGAGGTCTTCCGAAATCACACGGTCTGCAAGCGACAACTGCCCCGGATACCCCAGCATCCCGCGCACGGTCGTGATCCCAGTCGCAGCGTATAGGAAAAGGGTCTCGTCTACTGCCGCCTGATTTCCTGCAGCATTCGGAACATGGCCATGCATCTCGGCCAGCCCGGGCATCAAATAGAGCCCACTGGCGTCAATGCGCGTTGCGCCGTTGGGCACCTCCGTTTGGTCGGCGGGACCAACGGCAACTATGCGATCATCCTCGATGACAACAGTGTACCCCGAGCGGACTCGGTCGTCGGTCATCGAGACAAGCTCCGCATTTACGAACGCGATAACGTCACCCTTACCTGCTTCTCTCTCCTCGCTAAAGTCGTTCGAGTCAACAGAACAAGCCGAGGTAGCATCGGCGATTACTACACTGAAGGCGGCCAACATGGCGATCTGCAAGAAGCGTCGGAGGGCAGCTGAGGTTGCGTTCATTTTTCTAGCTGGATAAAGACTGCCAGGGAGTTTCGGGTCCGAGTCCGTAACTCTGACGGATCCGCGGCCATCTTGATTCACAAAGGAGCAACCACGCGCGTATCTTTGCACCGTGAAGATCGGATTAGCCCAGATAAACCCCATTGTCGGCGATTTACCCGGCAACGTAGACAAGATCATCGCCTGGTCGCAGGAGGCCTCCCGGCAGGGGGCCGACCTGGTCGTATTCCCGGAGCTCTGTGTGACAGGGTATCCGCCACTCGACCTGCTGGATTCGCCAACGTTTATCGATGCGGTGGAAGCGGCACTCGACGATCTTGCACGCGGACTCCCATCCGAGATTGGCGTCATTGTCGGAGCGCCGATCCGAAATCCCGAGAAAGTCGGAAAGAGGCTCTTCAACGCCGCGTTGCTTTTTGAAGGGGGTGAGCTACGGGCGGTTGTGCGAAAGCGATTGCTGCCGACCTACGACGTGTTCGACGAACACCGGTACTTCGAGGCCGGGACTTCTTCCCCCGTCATTGACTTCAGGGGACTTCGGCTGGGACTGCACGTCTGCGAGGATATGTGGAACAACCAGGAGCAGGCGGAGCATTTTCTGTATGAAGACAATCCGATCGATCTGCTTGCCGACAAGGGGGTCGATCTGTTTGTCAATATCAGTGCATCTCCATTCTCCGTCGGCAAGCACGCCCAGCGCAACAACGTCATTGGCGAAAGCTGTCGGGAACACGGGGTCCCTTTCCTGCTCGTCAACACCGTCGGCGCAAACACAGAGATTATCTTCGACGGCGATAGTCGTGTACACGCATCGGACGGGCATCGCATCATGTGTGCGCCGTCGTTTGAAGAGGCAATGCTCTTCTGGGACACCGAAGACACGGCTGCCCGGTGCAGTCGGACGCACACCGACATCGCCGATCTGCACGATGCGCTGATTCTGGGTCTGCGCGATTACTATCAAAAGACTGGAGCTTTCTCCAACGCGCTGGTCGGTTTATCCGGGGGCATTGACTCTGCCGTGACGTGTGCCCTGGCGGTCGCGGCTCTCGGCGCCGAGAACGTGACCGGTATCACGCTACCCTCGAGGTACTCCTCGGGCGGTTCGGTCAGCGACAGCGAAGCGCTCGCCGCCAACCTGGGAATAGCGTTTCACCACGTTCCGATCGTACCGGCTGTTGACGCCTTCGAGGAAATGCTGGCCGACTTGTTCTCGGGCACCGAAGAGGGGATCGCTGAGGAGAATATTCAGGCCAGGGCGAGGGGCATGACGTTAATGGCCGTCTCGAACAAGTTTGGTCACCTACTGCTCACGACCGGCAACAAGAGTGAGATGTCAGTTGGCTACGCCACGCTTTATGGTGATATGAATGGCGGGCTCGCCGTGCTCTCTGATGTGTACAAGACGCAGGTCTACGACCTCGCGAACTACATCAACGAAGCGGCAGGTCAGACGCTGATTCCGCAATCCACGATCGACAAGCCACCATCCGCGGAACTGCGGCCCGATCAAAAGGATGCCGACTCATTGCCGCCCTACGACGTGCTGGACGACATCCTGCGACGATACATCGAAGAGCACCTCGAAGTAGAGGAAATCGGTTTGGCGACCGGTTATCCGACAGCGCTCGTTCTCAAGATCCTCAACATGGTTGATCGCAGTGAGTACAAGCGGCGGCAGGCGCCGCCCGGTTTGCGTGTGAGCCCGAAGGCCTTCGGCATGGGTCGGCGGCTACCGATCGTAATGCGCTGGTTGCGACAACGAAGCGATGTGGCGCTCGCAAACGAGAAAGCGCAATGATCGAGTATCTCGACGGGAAGGTTGTTTCGCGAAAGCCAACGGTGTGCGTGGTAGACGTGCACGGCATTGGCTACGAGGTGCTGGTGCCGATGTCAACTTTTGCGTCCATACCGAGTGAGGGCTCGGGGTTCAAATTCTACACGCACCATCACGTCCGTGAAGACACCGAGCAGTTGTTCGGATTTGCCTCTGTTGACGAAAGGTCTGTCTTTCGCAGCCTGATCAGCGTGTCCGGTGTTGGGCCCAAGCTCGGCCTCGCAGCTCTGAGCGCCCTGCGTCCCGAGGACTTGCGTCGATGCGTGGCATCCAGTGACGTCGCGCAGCTCACGCGCATTCCGGGAGTTGGGAGAAAGACTGCCGAACGAATGATCGTCGAGCTTCGCGACCGACTGGTACCCACGGAGGGCGATGCTGTGGGCGGACGACCGCCGGCAGCGGGTCGAAGCTCTGTGGAGAACGACGCGATTCTGGCCCTTGAGTCACTTGGCCTGTCTCGCACGGCAGCGGAGAAGCAGGTCGCAGCGGTTGCCGGCAAACAACCTGGGACCCCGACAACTGAAGAAATCATCCGTCTCGCACTGAAGGGACGCTAGCGCAGCTTGACAAACATGATCACGACGCAGCTATTACAGGAACTGTATCAACACATGGCCTGGGCTGACGCAACCGTCTGGAACCACATCCCGGATGTCAACGACGGAGCCCCCGACCAGGAGATCCTAGAACGCCTGGTGCACGTGCACAACACGCAGACCGTATTTCGTCAGGTGTGGAATCAGGAGCCCATGGCGATGAAACGCTCCGACGACTTTTCGACGCTGTCAGACGTGCTCGCGTTTGCGCGCCCGTTCTACGAAGCAATTCCCTCCGAACTCGCCCGCTTGACAGATTCGAAGCTTGGTGAACCCGCCCCGGTGCCCTGGGTGAAATACTTCGAACGCAGTTTCGGCGGTGACGCCGCGATAACGACTCTTGGCGAAACGATGCTTCAGGTCGCTCTGCACACACAGTACCACCGCGGCCAGATAAACACCCGCTTGCGGGCCCTTGGCGTAGCGCCACCGCTCGTGGACTACATAGCGTGGCTGTGGCAAGGCCGACCGGAGGCCGACTGGTAGCCCGCGGCGCGCTATCGGAGTTCGTCTAGTCGGCTGTCTTTGAGGAGCTCTTTCTGCTCGTCTGAAAGGGCCCACGGGACCTCCACCCTGATCTCTACCATGAGATCGCCACGACCCTTGTCGGTCTCGACGCCCTGCCCCCTGACGCGCAGCGTTTCCCCAGGCTGCGTGCCCGGAGGAATAGAGAGCTTGATCGTCTTGCCGTACGCTGTTGTGATTTCGCGGCTCGCGCCGAGCATGGCGTCAAACACCGACACGCGCTCGCTGACATACAGGTCATCGCCTTTGCGTGCATATCGCAACGATGGCGTGACACGGAACGTCACATAGAGGTCACCGCGACCTCCTGCACCATTCTGCCCGCGGCCGCGAAGTCGGATTCTGAAGCCGTCACGAACCCCTTTGGGCACGGTCAGTCTGATCCGCTCGTTGGATGGCAGGAGTACTTCCTTCTTTCCTCCCGCGATCGACTCGTCAAAGGTCAGCGTGACGGTGGTTTCGACGTCCCGTCCGCGACCAGACGGTCGGCCGCCACCGGAGAACACGCGACCGAAGATGTCGGCGAAGCCACCCAGGGGATCAGCCCCGCGGGCCGAACCGCCGTCGCCAGTATCGAAGCGAACAAATGCGCCGTCAGGGGTCTGGTAGAACCTGCTGCCCGAGCCGGTGGAAAAGCCGCCGCCGCCGCCGAACGGGTTTCGTCGGCGCATGTCGTATTCCCGCCGGGCCTCCTCGTCAGACAGGATGTCATTCGCCTCCTGGATCTCCTTGAAGCGTTCCTCGGCGGTCGGGTCACCCTGATTCCGATCCGGATGGTATTTTCGCGCCAGTTCGCGATACGCCTTCTTGATGTCAGTCGCGGACGCGCCTTCATCAACACCCAGAACCTTATAATAATCCTTTACTGCGGCCATTAGAGGCTACTCAACCAGTCTCTCAGACATATTTTCAGCATCTCTCGACGCCTGTTAGCGCGCAGAGATCGTGCCGTTAAACCCGAAGCAGACGTTTCTGTCAGTACACGAGTGATCTCCAAAATCCTCATCGCAAATCGCGGCGAAATCGCCGTCCGCGTCGCGCGCACCTGTCGCGAACTTGGTATTCCAGTCGTGGCCGTGTACTCCGAGCCCGACCAGCACGCACTGCACGTGCGGTATGCTGACCTGGCCTTCGCGGTCGGAGCTGCGGCATCGTCTGAGTCGTACCTGCGGCAGGAGAAGATAATCGAAGTCGCGCTTAAGGCAGGCTGCGATGCGATCCATCCGGGCTACGGATTTCTTTCGGAGAATGCTGAGTTCGCGGCAGCGTGTGGAGACGCCGGCATCACGTTCATCGGTCCGCCGCCGCCTGCAATCAGGGCCATGGGCGACAAGACCGCAGCGCGGGCCCTGATGGAGAAGGCCGGCGTTCCCATGGCGCCGGGCACGACGGATGCGGTCGCAGACGCCGCAGAGGCTGCGCAGGTGGCCCGAGACATCGGATTCCCCGTCTTGCTCAAGGCCGCGGCGGGCGGGGGCGGGAAGGGTATGCGCGTCGTGTATGAGGACGATCGCCTGCTGGCGTCGCTGGAGGCGGCGCAGCGTGAAGCCGAGTCGGCGTTCGGAGATGGTCGCGTCTTCGTCGAGAAGTTCATCGAGGAGCCCCGACACATTGAGTTTCAGGTGCTGGCCGACGCGCACGGCAACTGCGTTCACCTGTTCGAACGCGAATGCTCGGTCCAGCGGCGTCATCAGAAGGTCATCGAGGAAGCACCAGCAAGTGTGCTAACACCCGATTTGCGCGAGCGAATGGGTCACGCGGCCGTTCAAGCCGCGCGTACCGTCGACTACGTAGGCGCGGGGACCGTCGAGTTTCTTGTCGACGCGGCGGGCAACTTCTACTTCATGGAGATGAACACACGACTACAGGTCGAGCACCCGGTGACGGAATGGATCACGGGCTTCGATCTAGTGGCTGAGCAGATAAGGATTGCGGCAGGTGAGGAGTTGGGCTACGCGCAGGAGGATATCACGATGCGGGGCCACGCAATCGAGTGCCGCGTGTACGCCGAGGACCCGGCGTCTGGCTTCCTCCCAGACCCGGGGCCGATGATTCGGCATCGGATGCCCGGTGGGCCAGGTGTGAGGGTGGACACCGGCGTCGAGGAGGGTGATCAAATCCCGATTCACTATGACCCGATGATTTCGAAACTGAGTGCGTGGGGCGCGACTCGCGAACAGGCGATTGTTCGCACGATCCGGGCACTCGACGAGTAC
>JANQRN010000078.1 GCA_028284545.1 Rhodothermales bacterium
GTACTCGTATGTCCATTCGCCACGCGGAGTGAGGCCTTCGAAGGTCGGCACAATCTCATTCCAGACCGCGTACAGTTGAACGTTCGCTGGTCCGATCTCGAAGGTCTCACTCCGCGTGGCGAATGGACATACGAGTACGGGCGTCCTTCAACCGGGTATGGGGTCACCTCAGCCGGTGGCTACGTCTACGTCGCGGCCTTTACCGGCGGACTCAAGATCTTCCAGGAGACTTCGGGCAAGGCAACTCCAATCAGCTACCTCCCAACCGCTGGCAACGCATACGACGTTGTTGTCTCCGGCTCCTACGCCTATGTCGCCGCGAACACGAACGGAGTCCTTGTCGTAGACATCAGCAACGCCGCCTCACCCTCGCTGATTCACTCGGTCCCACTCTCAGGCGGGACGCGGCGGCTTGCTTTGGACGGCACCACGCTCTGGGCGATCGATTTCAACGGAGTGGTGAGCTCCATAGATATCACATCGCCCGCCGCAGCAGCTGTCATGGATACGATCGACGTTGGAACGTTCGGGCGCGACATCACGATTGCGGGTGACATTATCTATGTAGCGGCCGACAGTGCGGGCGTCGTGGCGGTGAGCGGAGCGAACCCATCCAACCTCACGCTCATGCCCACAGCGGGTTTCGTCGTGCCCTCCGAGACGAACGACGCTGACTCCGTTGACCACGATGGATCGTATCTCTACGTAGGCGACCACGGACTGGGACTGCTCATCGTTGACGTGTCCACGCCCACTGCACCTGAGCTCGCCGGGCGTTCCGCTGAGAGCTTCCACAGTGAAATCGAGGCTCACGGCGGCTTTGTCTATGCTCGATCGACCGGCGACATTGACGTCTACCAGCCGACGGGCCTCAGCACGAGCGCGCCGCCGACGATCAATCCCCTCACCACCGTCGACATCGATGGCGGTGACACGCCGCAACGGCTCACTATCGCGGGCGGTACACTCTACGCAGTCGGCGTCAATTACGGCTTCAGTTCGCTCTCCCTGGCGGTCCCGTCTGCCCCGTCGCTCGTCTCGTACTTCAACTTCAACGAGTCGATCATTGGCTCCCACCTCCACGGGAGTCTGCTCTATGTGGCGATCGCGAACTCGACCTACAATCGTGGAGGCGAAATCAAGATCTTTGATCTCGCCAACCCGGACCTACCGACCCAGGTAGGCAGCCTTACCACCGCAGAAACGCCCTACTCGTTCGACGCTGAAGGCTCAACGCTCTATGTAGGCTGCAACGGCGAACTGCTCGTCGTCGATGTCTCGAACCCGGCCACACCATCGCTCCTCGGGACCTACGGAGGCCTCTTCTACCAAGGCTACGGTGTAGAGGCGCAGGGCACGACCGTCTTTGTCGCGAGTTCGGGACACGGACTGCGTGTCGTGGATGCATCGAATCCGAGCGCCCCAACTCTTCTCGACTTCTACGACGTGTCAGGGATAGCTGAAGACGTGGCGACCTACGGTGACTATGTGTATGTCGGCATGCGTTCTGGCAGCACGACCGGATGGATCGATGTCATAAACGCCTCTGATCCTTCGAACCTGACGCTCGAAACCACGTTAAGTATCCCGGAGACCGCGTCATCGATCCACGTCGCCGAGGAGCAGCTGTTCGTATCGTACGACGACGGCTTCTCACTCTATGACCTCTCCGTCACCCCGGAAGACCCGGGATTCGTGCAGAGCACGGTGCTCTCGCACATTGATCCGCTGCTCACCTATCACTACGGTCACCTGTTCGTGGCGGACGGTCTCAGCGGATTAAAGGTCTTCCAGGATCCCGCTTTTGCGACCCCGGAACTGACGAACACCGACGCCGTATCCACTCGGGAGATCGCTTTGGACGGGAACCTTGCTGTCGTGATTGACGGGTCGAGCGACGTTGGCTTCCGAGTCTACACGACCGACTGATCTTGATCGGCACTTCCATCGGGGTGCTCAACAACGACGACCGACTCCTGAACGGCGCCCCGCAATACGCCCTCGCCTACACCACGCTCCCAAAGCCCGGACGGGTGAGTTCACGGAAGAAGAAGAACTGCTCGGCCGGCAGTTTGGTGGGCGCGTAGCCGGTGAACGAACTGAAGTCGTGAATCAGATGCGCTTGATCGTGGAACTCGGGTATGCGCGTCCAGCTCTGTTGTTCAGAGAGGGCGTGAAAGGTTTCGCGGAAGCGCTCCACCCGCTGGTACGCTTTGGGTGCAAGACCTGTTACGCGGGTAAAGAGACGTCGAAAATGACGCTCGCCCAATGCGACCTCGCTCGCTAATTGGGTCACGGAAACGTTGTACCTCCCGCGCTCCATGACCGCGAGTGCCCGTTCGGCCATCAGGGCCTCCCGCGGCACACTCTCCGGTAGCAGTTGCCGGAGGAACGCTTGAATCACCTCCACTTTGCGTGTCTCGTCTGCAATCTCGTCCAGCGCCTCACAGACTTGCGCCCGCTTTCGTGCTGGAATGACCACGTTTGCATCGACCGAAGTGTCGGTAAACTCACTAGCGTGTTCGCGTAGCAGGCAGTACATACCAACAGGTGTGAACTCGACGATACACAGCTTGATCTGACGAGCCGGCGTCGTAAAGCGATAGCGGCGGCTAACCAGGCCGCTAACAGAGATATCGGCAACACGATCGGCGTTCCCGTTGATTGTTGAGAAAACAGGATCAGCGTACTGAAACACGACGTACGGCTTGGTCCAGGCCGGGATGTACTGATCAATGCCGAGCCATGGAGAATCGATGATGTAGATCACCTTCACAAAGCGTCGCAGATCCGCAGCCGGCGCAAAGAGCTTCAGAATGTCTGCCGAAACAGCCATACCCACCCCCTGAAAGTACTACCTCGAAGCAATAGTGGTCCGATTTCTACAATACCGCAGCAGCAGCGGCACGCTATGTTCCGCCGCGGATGACCGGCCTTTTTGCAGAAACCAGGGGGTACGCACCATGAGTCACGCGCGTTTGATCGCTCGAGTGGTTGCCGCAGGAGCTTTGTTGTCTCTGCTCGCGGCGTGTTTTATGCCGACCAGTCCAGGCGAAGACGCCGGCAATACAGCCGGCTCCGACCCGTCCGCGCCTTCCAGCGTCGCTCTACTGCAGTCGCTTGAGGTTCGTGAGGACGCATCGCCGTTGGCGTTGACGCCAGCCTTTGCAGAGGACAACTTCGGCCTCTACACCGCCGGCACTTCGCTCGCTGCAACCCAGGTCGAGATTGTCGCATTGACATTGGACGGCGGGGCAAGTGTCAGCGGTGATGTCGGCGTTCAGCCGATCGCCCCCGGCGCGAACTCGTTCACCGTCACGGTCACCGCGGAAGACACCGTGACCACCGAGACCTACACCCTAAACGTCAACCGTCCCTCGAACGCAGCGCTCTCGGCGTTGACGGTAGACGGAGTCTCGGTCCCGGCGTTCGATCCCGCGGTGTTCTTGTACACCGTTGTGAAGACTGCTGGAACCAATAGCGTCACGGTCGGTGCGACGCCGGGCGCCGGCGCAGTGGTCGTCTCGGGCACCGGTGCGCAGGTTGTGGGCGCCGGGCGGAGTCAGCTTGCAGTACGAGTGCAGTCGGGACCCGACACGGTTGACTACCTGGTGCAGGTCGAGGTGCCGCCGGCGCAGGTAACCGGCCTGTCGGCAAGCGACGGCACCAATGTGTCGGGTATCGATCTATCGTGGAGCGCCGTCGCAGGGACCGACACCTATGAGATTCAGCGACAGATCGCCGGTGTGGGATCGTTTACGACCATCGCAACCGTAGTGGCCCCTGCGACTGCATATCTGGACGACAGCGTGATTGGCGCGGACGGTCGGCAGCACGCCTATCGCGTGACCGCGTTCGCCGACGGAATCGCCGGCGCATCCAGTGCATCCGACCTTGGTCGTGCAGGGGTTGGAGACGCCGATGTCACGATCACGTTCGATGACCCGGACAACCCGACCATAGCGCTCGGGGGTGGAATCGCAACCGGTGACACCATAACGGTAGGAACAGCGGTCACCTTCGTCGCACAGACCGGATACGACAGCTACAGCTGGATGCTGAACGGTATCGCAGCCGAGTTGGCAGAGGGCATCAACGATACCGACGGTAACACGA
>JANQRN010000082.1 GCA_028284545.1 Rhodothermales bacterium
CAGCGCGGGTGGCGGCACGCAACGCGGTAGCGAGAGGTCGCGGCACCGTCGCCGAGTTTCCCGGCGTCACACCGGCGTCGGCGGTCAGCGCGTTTGGTATCGAGGCCGCATCGGTGGGACTTCAACTGAAGGAGGCGCAGGAGATGGGCGTTGAGGTGGGTGAAGTGACGATTACGCATACCTCCCGCGCGGGTATGCTGCCGGACGCGCGGCCGCTTCTCGTCTCGCTAGTCTACAATCGAAACTCAGGCCGGCTGCTGGGTGGCCAGCTCGCGGGGGACGAGGGCGCAGCACTCCGGGCCAATGTGCTGGTGCCGTTGATACGTGAATCAGCGACAGTGGGAGACCTTGCGTCGCTCGACCTGGTATACAATCCCCCTGTGGGTCCATCGCTGGACCCGCTCTATGTTGCGGCGCGAGCCGCGATTCGTGATCAATCGGTGCGCTAAATGAACGCCCTCTTCGTGACGAACGGCGAGAGCGGCGCTCACGCAATCCAGTCGGTTTTGCCGGACCGCGAATCGCTGCCGTGGAACGACGTGCTTCACGACGGTCCCGTTCCTGGCGGTCTCGACCTTAGTACGCTGTCAATCGTCCGGTCGGAGTTCCTCGAACGCGAGTTCGGCGCACTTGACGGAACCCGAGATCATCGGGCTGAGCTTCAGGAACGCGACAATCGACTGCTCTCCGCGATTGCTGGTCGCCGCGAAATTGTGCTCTGGTTTGAGTCGGATCTCTACGACCAGTTGCAGTATGCGCAGGTTGTGTTTGAAGTCTCACGCTACCCCGGGTCTTCGGCGCTTGTCGTCCCCTGGAAGGGCCCGTTGTACGCGGGGCATAAGCAGCTAGCCGATGCCTACAGTGGTCGCCGTTCGATCGCGAGCGAGGAGGAAGCGGACGCGATCGAGTTCTGGCTCGCGTTTACATCCGTCGACCCGCTTCGAATGGATGGGTTCTGCCGTCGGGATTCTGATTCTGGATTCCTGGCGCGTGCCGGAAGGCGACTGCTGGAGGAGTATCCGGGTGTTGAGGACGGACTGTCCCGCACGCAGCGGCAGGCGCTTACGGTGTTGTCAGAGGGCCCGGCAAGCGACGGAGAGCTCTTTCAACGCTGCGGGTCAATGGAGGAGGACCCGTTCCTCGGAGACTGGTCGTTCTTCAATGCCATTCGACGACTGGTGAACTGTCCAGATCCGCTGATAAGTCGCGCCGAGGTGTCGGGTGCGCCCGGATTTGCACTCACCGACGCTGGCCTCGCGGCTACGCGCGGCTCCGACTATCTACGCACAAATCCGATCGACCGATGGATTGGTGGCGTGCATCTCACCGGAAGCCCGCGCTGGCGCTGGGATACCCGCGAAACCCGTATCGTCGCCGCGGACTATTGAATCAGCGTGAGAAAGGTGACAATGACAAGGACGGTGAAAGCCAGATTGCGCAGGACTCGGTAGTCGGCGTTCGGCCGGCCGGTCATGTTCGACGCTCGATTCATGTGTTTCCCAGGTTTTTCGACAGCCTCTTGGCGTGCCCATTTTTGAAGACGCCGTCCAACTATCAAAGCCGGTGCCCGGATTCCCCGCAGGCACGTCTGGCGCGCGCAAAAGAGCTCTCAGGAGTCGAAAACACCGATTCTTCACTATTCCGGTCGCTGCGGCTTCTGCCATCGCCGCGCCGCCGGTCCCGGGTCTAGTCCCGAAGTTGATCCAGAATCGACACGAGTCGCGAAATCATACGCCGCTGCACCGTGACCTTGCCATGCTGTGCCTCCACGTTTACGTACCGCAGACCGCGCTCGGCGCTGTAAACGGACAGGGAGCCGTCGTCAGTCACGGCGTCATCCGACTGTAGCACGACGTTCTCGTTCCTCCGAGCGAGAGCGAGATACAGCTCGGCATCGGTGACGAAATAGAAGTCGTCCGGATCAGCCGCCGGGTTGCGATGGATGGCCCTCGCGTCACTCACGTACGGGCCGCCGGGGAGGTAGCTCGTCAGAGCGTAGTTGTCGTTCGTGTTGTTGTGAATCGTGATGACCCATGCGGGCGATACACGGTCCACAAGTCCAACGATTGAGTCAGCCAGGGACTTCACGGCGCGATCGGCCGCGGCGTCTACCCGTGATAATCTATCCAGGGTGGCCGTCCGCCCAAGGGGCGTAAAGATGCGGTTTGGGTCAGCCACGAAGACCTCGTCGCCAACGCGAAACGAGAGGTTTCGATCGCCGGTGTGGCGTAGTTCGACCACGGCGCCGCCGCGGCGACGTACAAACTGTTGCGCCGCTTCGACGGAAGTGTCCTCGTCGTCGTGCAGATTGATGAACAGCCGCCCCGCGTTGGGCGAGCTCGTCGTGCGGATCGTGACCGACGAGGCACCGACGCCAACGGTATCGTCGACCGTTGAGAGCGCGCCGCCGCATCCGGAAGCGAGCACGACAACAATGACGGAGAAAGCGATTGCGCGTCTCGTCTGGCTACCAGCGCCAGGCGTATCTTCGATCAGATAGTTCATCAGACAGGTTTAGCCGAACTGGCGTTTGCCATGGACAAGCTCGAGTACTTCAGCAGACAGTATAATTACAACCACTGGGCAAATCGCGAGTCGGCCCGCGTCGCTGCTACCCTGCAGGGCGACAGGCCGCGCGCCTTCGAGATTCTGAGCCACATAGTAGGCGCGGAGCAGCTTTGGCTTGACAGATTGCACGGCGACGCCCCGACGACGGCGGTGTGGCCGGACCTCGAGTTGACGACGGTTCCGACGTTGCTGGACCAGCTGCATGCCCAGTGGGTTCGGTTCATCGAACATCAACGAGAAGACAAGCTCCTCAGGCCGATATCCTACGTGAATTCTAAAGGCCAGCCCTGGGCCAACCGCGTCGAGGAAATCCTCACTCACGTGATCCTCCATAGCGCCTACCATCGCGGCCAACTCGCAGTTTTGATCCGCGAAGCGGGAATGGAGCCCCCGATGACCGATTTTGTCCATGCGGTCAGAACGGGACTTGTCGGATAGGCAGACTTAACCGCGGGTCGGGTAGGTCGATACAGTTTGCGTCACGAATCGCAACTGCTACCTCGCAGACGGAATGGCATCCGAAAGTCAACCAACTTATTACGCCGCTGTTGTCACAGTGGGCGAGGGCGACGCCCGCATCATGTGTATGGCGCAGCAGACTGCGTCTGGTGGGCTCAACGTCCACTATTTCAAGATCGACACGTCGATCGACGATGTGCGGTATGACTTCATACAGGAGCCGAGGCGCACATTCCGTGAAGAGCTACGCGGAACCGGGTTGGCCGTGAATATTCTGGATAGACCGGCGCTGGACGGAATATCCGACATCATTGAGTCTGACCTGCAGTTAGCGTATGGTCAGACGGCGCAAATCGTGATCAAGCAAGTCGCGACCCCATCCGTTGCGTCCCTGTTCATCTAGGGCGGAAGTTTGATGGCCTCATGCCGCGCCGTAAACTGGCGGCATGCGCAAGAAGGATACGAGAGGGGCACCGCGGCGCGGCCGATCTGATCGCCGTCTGCACCCCCAGGATCGAAATCGCCTGGCTGCCGCCCGCCTGCTCGTCCGGATCGAGGACGAGGGTGCCTACGCACAGATTGTAAGCTCTCCCGGCGACGACGTTTCTCCCAAGATCCGCGAATATGTCTCGGGTGTCACCCGCTGGCAGAGATGGCTCGACTACCTGATCGATCTCTACTACACTGGAGAACTTGAGTCTGTCGAATCGCTCCTCCGGCAGGTGCTTCGAATTGGTGCCTACGATCTCCACATCCTGGGTGCACCTGCGCACGTTGCTGTGACGGCGGGAGTTGCTGTTGCTGGCAACGCGCTCGGTCATGGAGCCGGTCAGTTGGCCAACGCCGTCCTGCGTCGCGTATCGGCCGAACGAGACACAGCGATTGTCCCGTCAGGTGAGGATCAGGTGGAGAACCTCGGCATCCGGTGGTCGCACCCGGATTGGCTTGTCAAGCGGTGGCTTGAGCGATTCGGAGAGGACGGCGCGATCGCGCTGATGAAGTACAATAACGAGCGCCCGAGCTACTGCGTTCGAGCGAATCCGTTTGCGACCGGAAGCGCGCCGATTCAGCAGTTGCTTGAGGAAACCAAAGTGACGGGAGAGTCGACCGTCTTGGATGACTTCAAGTCCGTCAAGCGACTTGCCCCGCTCATGCAGGCGGGTCTGCTGGATTCTGGTCGCGTCTCCGTGCAGGACGTTGCGGCGGGGATGGTGGTACGTCTGCTGGATCCGCAGCCGGGCGAAACGGTGCTTGACGCCTGTGCCGCCCCTGGCGGCAAGGCGACGTATGCGGCTACGTTGATGCAGAATAGGGGTCGAGTCGTCGCGGTGGATCGCAATAACGTTCGACTTCGGCTGGTTCGTCGGTCGGCTGGCCGACAGGGCATCCGAATACTGGACACGGTCGCAGGTGAGTTTGAGTCAATGGCCGAACCGATGCTGCCGGGAGCTGATCGCGTCCTGGTCGATGCCCCGTGCTCCGGACTAGGTGTCCTGGCGCGCCGACCAGACCTTCGTTGGCGAAAGAAGGAGGATGACATACCCGGGCTGATGAAACTCCAGAACAAACTCCTGGATCGAGCGGCATCGCTGCTCTCGGCCGGCGGCGTGCTGGTCTACTCGACCTGTACGATCGCGATGGAAGAGAACGAGAAGACGGTGGAGCGCTTTCTCAGTCGGCACGACGATTTTCTCGTTGAACCCGCCGGCCAGTGGTTGCCGTCCGAGTTTGTGGCGCAAGACGGATTCATGAATACCCTGCCACACATCCATGGCGTGGATGGCGGCTTCGCCGCTAGATTGCGGAAGCAGTAGGCCTAGGGCCTCCAGGGCGTGGCCGGCACAGCTTGGGTGACAATCGGTGGACCGCAGGAGACGTCGAGCGCGATTGCGATTTCGACGGCCCTTCGCGCGATCTGCTCGGCATCCATCGAGCTGTTGTAGAGCGCCTCAAGCGCGCCGAGTGCGTACGCAGCTCCCGATCCGATGGCGTAGTACTTCTGGAAAGGCAGCACGCCCATGTCTGAGGTGACAAAGAATATGCCCGATGCGTTTTGGACTAGGAACGTCGAGTCAAGGCTCCCGAACGGTGAGTCGGCTGCGTCGACGCTGTCGTTCACGAATGCAAAATCGGAATGCAGGGCGCGCCAGAACTCGTTGAAGAACTTGAATATGGCGGCGCGATTCGAGAGATCGACAACTTCACGACTGGAGAGGTGCGCATTCATCAGGTCATCGTAGACATTCCAGCCTGCAACGGCCAATAGCGCACCACCGACCCGCCGGATCTTCGACACGGTCGCCGGCTCCGCGGGAATGCGACGCTCACCCAGCGTGACCAGACTGTCTGCCGCCATGACACCGGCCCCACCTTTGCTGACGCTTACGATAATCGACATGTGGCGACCTTAGTTTTGCGTCGAGCGGTCTTCGACGCACTGGAATACAAAGAACTTCAGGTATGCCGTTTCCGGCATTGAATCGAGGATAGGATGATCCGGTGGATGACACCCCCGGTACAATAGTCGGAGCGTTCTTCCCGCTTTGCGGGCGGCGTACCGAATGATCTTGAGAAAGTGCTCTTCGGTCAGCGCCTGGGAGCACGATGACGTTGCCAGAATGCCACGGCGATCGAGCATCCGAAGCGCGTTGATGTTGATGCTCTGGTAGGCCCGCACCGCTTGCTCCACATCTCGTCGCCTTCGAGCGAACGCTGGTGGGTCGAGGATCACGAGGTCGTACTTACTCTTGTCGCTCGACTGGCTGAGCCATGACAAAGCGTCGGCCTTGTGCACCGACACGCGTTCGGAGAGCCCGTTGCGCGCCGCGTTTTTCTCTGCGCGATCGAGCGCCGCGCTTGAAGAGTCGACGAGGTCGACTTGCACAGCGCCGGCGTGTGCCGCGTGCAGCCCAAACCCGCCGTCGGCGCAGAAGACGTCGGCTACCCGTGCCGAACGGGCATAGCGTCGGATATGCGCACGATGAAACCGCTGATCGATGAAGAAGCCGGTCTTCGGGCCGCCAACGACGTCGACGCCAAAGCGAAGCCCGGCCTCGACGATTGTTGCGATCGGATCGGCCTCGTCGCTGAGGAAACCGGACCGCTGTTTTAGTCCGTCTTTTTCACGCAGAACGTTGTCGTTCCGTTCGACGACGTGGCGGGCGCCGACCATCTGTCTGGCAGCTTCCAGCAGGGCGTCCCGGTACTGTTCCATACCTGCCGAGATACAGGTCCATGTCAAGAAGTCACCATAGCGGTCAATCACGACGCCTGGCAGGCCGTCACTTTCCCCGTAAACGAGGCGGGCGTGCGTTGCCTCAGGCAGGATCTGCTGTCGGAATCTGACGGCTTCCCGGAGTCGCTCTACAAAGAAGTCCGAATCAACGACTGCCGCGGGATCCGGTGTCACCATCCGCAACGCGATCTGGGACCGGCTGTGGTAGAGCGCCTGTCCGAGGTGATCGCCATCTGCCGACACGACGCCCACAACCGACCCACTTTTGGGGCTTTCCTCCAGGTCTCGAATCTGGTTCCGAAAGACCCAGGGATAGCCGCGGCGAACGGACTTGTCTTTCTTGGGATGGAGTATGATCGGCATAGTCGCGGAAAAAGGAGTCGATTATACGAACTGGGAACGCGAGTTGCCGGGCATTGTTTGAACAGCCGTCGCGCCCCAATGATCATCAGAAATCCCGGAATGGCTCTATCCAATCGCCGCTTCGCCGCCGTGCTGGCAGTCATTGCCGGCCTGTTGTGCCTTCCGCACCAGGCTGAGGCGCAGCGGGTTGCCAAGTACGGCGCGGACTTTCTCGCCGGGGGAGTGGGTGCTCGCGCGCTGGGCATGGGGGGCGCGGCCGTAGCGCTGACACGAGATGTCAATGCGGCATACTGGAACGTCGCGGGCTTGGCCGGACTGGACTATCCGCAGTTCGCGTACATGCACGCTGAACGCTTTGCTGGCGTTGTGTCTTTTGACTACGGCAGTGCAGCCTTTCCGGTAAGCGACCGGTCGACGGTCGGACTCTCGTTCTTTCGCTCAGGCGTGAACGACATCAAGAATACGCTGGACGCATGGGACCAGGAAAGGGATCAACCGAAACCAAACCCGGAGAGCTTCTTCACGACGTTCTCCGCGGCGGATCTCGCCATCTTCCTTGGCTATTCGCGCGCCCTATCGGAGAACCTTTCGGTTGGAGCAACAGCCAAAGTCATTCGTCGGTCGATCGGTGACTTCGCAAGCGCATGGGGCTACAGCTTTGACGTTGGCGTTCAATACCGTGTCGGTCGCTATTGGCTCGGCGTCAATCTGCAGGACATCTCGACGATGCTGCAGAGTTGGTCGGTAAATCAAAGCGAGCTGCAGAACATTGCTGATGTGTTCGGAGACGAGTTACCCGAGGGCGGTACCGAGCTGGTCCTTCCTGTTGCGCGACTTGGCAGTGGGATTGTACTCCCGATGGGTGAGAACTCAATGATCGTCGGACTCGACGTTGACGTAGCCTTCGACGGGCAGCGCGCTGAAGTCGTCAACCTTGGCGATGTGTCGTTCCACCCACGCCTCGGTGCGGAGTTTAGTTATCGTTCGGTGCTGGCCTTTAGAGCGGGCCTCAATCGAGTGGCGTACTCGTCTGACAACGGCATAGATCTGACGCCGTCTGTCGGCACCGGTATCAAGTTGCGCCAAGTTGAGTTGGACTATGGATTCGGAGACTTCGCGGGTTTGGTATCCGAGCTGGGATTCTCGCACCGGATTTCGCTCACCTTCAGCCTTGAACAGCCGGGCCTGAAGAGACAAGGCAGCGAGTAGGCACCGTGGGTGATGTCACTCGGCGTGATACACTTGCGCTTGTTGTCCCGATCTACAACGAGGAGGAGGCGCTGCCGCATCTGGTGGCAGAGATAGAGGCGTTTCGCGAAGGCCGCAGCTTTGTTACCGAGGTGATACTCGTCGACGACGGAAGCGATGATGGTAGCTCCTCAGCGATCAAACAACTTGCTGCGCGGCTGCGGGGCTACAGACTCGTGCGCTTCGCGCGCAACTTCGGCCATCAACTCGCGATAACCGCCGGCCTCGAACTGGTGACCGCCGACGCGGCGGTTGTCCTCGACGCCGACCTGCAGGACCCGCTGCACGTCGTCGATGAAATGGTGCAGCGTTGGCGTGAGGGGTACGACGACGTGTACGGCATCAGGAAGAGCAGGGAGGGAGAGGGGGTGGTGCGCCGCGGCGCGCGCCACGCGTTCTATGTCTTCTTTCGACGATTCACCGGGGTCGACGCACCCGTAGACGTCGGCGATTTCCGACTGTTATCGCGGCCGGTTATCGACGCCTACCTGCAGATCGGGGAGCAGCAACCATACGTGCGCGGCCTGATTTCATGGCTCGGATTTCGGCAAATCGGCGTCGAGTACAACAGACCACAACGGGTGCGTGGTTCAAGCAAGTATTCATATCGAAAACTCGCGCGGCTGGCGTCGACCGGTCTCACCTCGTTTTCGAATCGACCGCTGCGTTACGCGGTTCGAGCGGGAGTTTTTACATCCGTACTATCGTTTGTCGGCCTCGTGTGGGCTGTGACGACGAAGATCCTGTATCCGGAGACGATTTCTGGTTGGGCCTCATTGATTTTCGTAGGCTTTTTCTTCGGTGGAGTTCAGCTACTGTTCCTCGGTATCGTTGGTGCGTACATTGGACGCGTGTATGATGAGGTCAAGGCTCGACCGCGCTTCGTCGTAACCCACCGATGGGACTCCTCCAGCGATGAGCAAGCCTGATCGGACAAGAACCTGATCGGACAAGAACCTGATCGGACAAGAACCTGATCGGGTAAGAACCTGATCGGGTAAGAACCTGATCGGACAACCTGTGTAGAAACACGGTCCAGCCACCACCTGTGACCAAAAAGCCCCAGGGGCAGAAATCTGCTATGCAGATGAAACGCAACGACATAGTCGCCCTCGGCGTGAGTCTCGTCGTCCACGTCCTGGCACTCTTCGTGCTTTCGGTAACGACACTCGGGGCGCGCGAATATGAGCCCATTGGTTACATCGAGGTAGATTTTGGTCCGCTTGCTGAGGGGCGCCCGGTTCAGCAGCAGATTGAGCAGGACGCGGCCGAAGTAGATGAATCCGATGAGTCCATCGAAGAGGAGCAGCAGAGCCAGCAGGCGGCGCCTGAAGAGGCACGTCCTGTTGATCTCCCCGATGAGTTAGAGGCACAAGTTGACGAAACGATCAACACGCCCGAGGTGGAGGAGATCGCGCCGGAGCAGCAGACAAATCCTGACAACACGAACGATCCTGAGCCGCAACCGGAAGTCATTCCTGCGACACCGCGCCAGGGCGGCGAGACCGGTTCTACCGGCGCTGAGACGGGTGACGACGGCGCCGGAACGGACGCTGAGGCGTCGGCGCCATTCCAGATCGAGGGACTGAATCGCACACCGGTGATGTCGCCGCCTCCGCCGTACGCCGAGAAAGTCAATGCCCTCATTCGCGTGCGCATCACCGTGGATCCGCGTGGACGAGTTGTGCGCCAGGTGCCGCTCATCAAAGGCAACCCGGCACTCGAACAGGCGGTGATGGAGACACTGAGGACGTGGCGCTTCAATCCGCTGCCGCCAAATGCGCCGCAGGAGAATCAGGTTGGGGTAGTTACGTTCCGCTTCCGCCTGGAGTAGGGCAGACCACTCGACGCACAATCGCTGGGTCGACGTTGCTACCGCAGAGAACGATGACGACATTCCCGCGCAGCGTCGCCTTCAGACGGTCGTAACCCGCGACGGCGCACGCTGCCGCGCCTTCGCACAGCACCCGGGCTTCGAATAACAGGTCCGTCATCGATTTGGCGATCTCTGCTTCCGGTACCTCGACGAACTCGTCGACCAGTTCGCGGCAGAGAGGGAACGTAATTGCTCCGGGTTCAAGACCACCGGCCGTGCCGTCGCTGAGTGTCGGAAGTGAGGGGAGGTCGAGTATCCTGCCCGCCGCGACCGACGCCGCCATTACCGATGAATGTGCCGGCGATGTGGCGACTAGCTTGGCGTCGGCACTGACGCTCTTGACGTACGAGCCGACACCTGCGGCCAGCCCTCCGCCACCAACTGATACGACAACGGCATCAATCTCCGCCGCGTGATCTTCGCGCAGTTGACGGCAGAACTCGACCGCGACGGTGCCCTGGCCGGCTGCGACGTACAGGTCGTTGTATGGCGAAACGTATACACCGCCGAGTTCTTCAGCATGTGTCCGTGCAGCGGTCTCAGATTCCACGCAGTCCGTTCCCGCAGCAATTACGGTTGCGCCGAGTGCTTCGATTGCAGCGACCTTAGGCTTCGCCGCGTCACCCGGGACAAACACTGTCGCGGTCAGGCCGAGGCGTGAGCAGGCAAGCGCGACGGCGGCGCCGTGGTTCCCAGAGGACGCCGCAATGACAGGAGTCTTCTGCTGTAGCTCGTGATGTAGCAGAAAACTCAGGGCTCCCCGGATCTTGAAGGAGCCTGTGTGTTGCAAGTTCTCGTGCTTCAGCCATACGCGGCAATCTGGCCCATCCAACCACTTGGCCCTCGTGAGCGGAGTCTCAAGAACAAGTCCGTCGAGCCGGGCCGCGATTTTAGGGACCAATCGCGCAATATCGAGCGACGCTGGACTACTCATCGCGAGAATGCAATCGCAGCCGACAGCGCCTTGGCAGGAACCCGCGAACTCGCAGTGGACGTATCAGCCGGTGAACGCGATTGGGGACGACGACGACGCCGGATATGCGGCAATACAAAGCGAAAGCCGGGTGTTGGGGGCAGATCGTGACTATCTTGCGACACCGAAGCACGGTGGAGCAAAAAATAGGTAAATCCAAACGGATCTGGAGGTTTCGACGCCGAGCGTGTCGCGAAGACTCGAACTGATAGCGCTGCTGGCGGCCGACATGGTGGCCGTAGGTATTGCTTACGCCTTGCAGTACCACGCACGATTCACACTGGAGTGGTTCGGTAGGCCAGAGGTGTATCCGGTCGCGGTTGTTCCGGCAGCTGTCGTTCTAGCCGTGTTCTGGTTGACGCTCTTCTTCTTTTTCGGACTGTACCGTGAGCGCTACGCCGACAGCCGATTCGACGAGATCGTCTCGATACTGAAAGTTGTTACGGTCGGCTCGCTCGTTCTCGTATTCGGGAAGTACATCGATGCGCTGAGCCAGGAATCCGCACGATCAGCGATCTTCTTCTACTGGTTGGTGGTAGCGGTGTCGGTTGCTCTTTTCCGAACAATTGTGCGGTCCGTTCAGAAGCAGTTGATCTTGCGCGGGCACGGACTCCACAACGCACTGATCGTCGGTTGGAGCGACGAGGTTCAGCGATTGCACGACGAGATCGCGCGGTATCCTGAGGCGGGTCTAAATGTCGTTGGTGCCGTTCGCCTCGATGGCGCCAATGGTGCCGGTGAGGGAGTCGAGCCCAACGAAGGCGCCGGTTCAGCTGGTGTGGGGCTTGCTGTTGGTGGCGTCGGCGAAGCATCCGTCCTTGTTGAGCCCACCGCACGACAGCATGTGGGGAAGAGCGCAATCGAGTCACTTCCCGAGATGATTGACGATCTCGACATCCAGGATGTTCTGATTGCACTTGGGAGTGACGATCATCGGGCGCTGATGGATGTTCTCCGCGTTTGCGACGGAAAGCCTGTTGTTCTCAAGCTCGTCCCCGATTTCTACTCGGTCATCGGCGGCATGGCGCGAACCGAGCACATGTACGGCCTGCCGCTGATCGAAGTGCTTCCGTCGCCGATGCCTCCCTGGGAGCAGAGTACGAAGCGGCTTTTCGATCTCATTGTAGCGTCGATAACGCTAATTGTGGGTCTGCCCGTGTGGCTGATCGTTGGGATTCTCATTCGCGCTACGTCGCCAGGACCAGCCATATACCGCCAGGAGCGTGTGGGCCAGCACGGAAGGGTATTTACGATGCTGAAATTTCGAACGATGCGTCGCGACGCGGAGGCCAAAACTGGCCCGGTCTGGGCGGTAGAAAACGATCCGAGATACACGCCGATCGGGCGCTGGTTGCGTCGCACGCGCCTGGATGAGTTGCCGCAGCTGATCAACGTCGTGAAGGGCGACATGAGTCTGGTAGGCCCCCGGCCAGAGCGTCCCTATTTTGTAGATGCGCTTGCCGCCGAAATCCCTCTGTACCGTCGACGCCACAGGGTGAAGCCCGGTATCACGGGTTGGGCACAGGTGAAGTGGGGATACGACGGTTCTCTTGCTGACGTCAAGCAAAAGGTCAAGTACGACTTCTTCTACATCGAGAACATGAGTCTGCGGATGGACTTCAAGATTCTGCTGCGCACACTTCGAACCGCCATCCGTGGCGAGGGACGGTAACCGCATGCTGACCGAACCAGAGGTGCAGACGCGCCTGGCGGACTATAGGCTGTTGTTGGCGCCACGCGTCATCGAGGAGAAGATGCTGCGCCTCATCAGGCAGGGTCGAATCTCGAAGTGGTTTTCCGGTTTTGGGCAGGAGGCGATTGCCGTCGGGTGCGCGGTTGCCCTTGAAGCCCGGGACTACATATTTCCAACGCATCGCAACCTCGGCGTTTGGACCACGCGGGGCGTCCCGTTGCGCCCGCTGTTCTGCCAACTCATGGGCCGAGAGGGTGGATTCACGAAGGGTCGAGACCGGACCTTTCATTTTGGCCTTCCTGAGAAACGAATTATCGGGATGATATCGCACATGGCAGCGATGCTTCCGGTCGCGTGCGGCGTAGGCGCTGGTGCGCGCTATCGCGGCCAGGACGCGGTCGCGCTCGCCTTTTGTGGCGACGGCGCATCCAGAGAGGGCGACTTCCACGAGGCGTTGAATCTGGCCGCAGCTTGGAAACTGCCGGTTGTGTTTGTCGTCGAGAACAACGGCTACGGTCTGAGTACTCCGACCGCGGAGGCAATGGCGGTCAAAGATATTGCTGACGCGGCCGCCGGCTACGGAATGTCGGGTTTCTCGATCGACGGGAACGACTACCAGGCAGTAATCGCGGCCGTTCGGGCGGCTGCCCAACGCGCTCGCGCTGGCGATGGGCCGACCTTGCTGGAGATGAAGACGTTTCGGGTTCGCGGGCACGAGGAAGCCTCCGGCACACGGTATGTACCCGACGAACTCATTGAATCGTGGTCTGCGAAAGACCCTGTCAAACGATTCGCGGAGTCGCTACTGCAACACGAGGCCGCATCGGTTCAGGAACTCGAGGCTGTTCGAGCAGAACTTGAGGCCGACGTAGAGTCGGCTGCCGAGTTTGCACTGGCGCAGCCAGAGGTAACCAGCACGGCGGCCGCCGAGATGGTAGATGTTTTTGGTCCATCCACCGGTTCACATTCGGTGGCCGAAGGGCCGCAGGCGAACATGAGGTACATCGATGCGGTGTCTGACGCGCTGATGCAGTCGATGGACCGGGATGAGCGGGTCATTCTCATGGGCCAAGACATCGCGGGATATGGCGGGGTGTTCAAGGTTACGCAGGGTCTGCTCGAGCGATTTGGTCCCGAACGTGTTAGGAATACGCCGATCATCGAAAGTGGCGCGATCGGCGCCGCGATGGGTCTCGCGCTTTCGGGCCTGAAGCCCGTCGTTGAGATGCAGTACGCCGACTTCATAACGTGCGGCTTCAATCAGATCGTGAGCAACCTGGCAACGACTCACTACAGGTGGGCGCAGCCGCTCGACGTGACCGTCAGAGCCCCGTATGGCGGCAACATTGGCGCGGGACCGTTCCATTCACAGTCGATCGAGGCGTGGTTCGCCCACACTCCCGGGCTGAAGGTCGTCGTGCCGGGGACGCCGCAGGATGCGAAGGGGCTGCTAATAGCAGCGATTGAGGAGCCAAACCCGGTCTTGGTGTTCGAGCATAAGTTCCTCTACCGGGCGTTACGGGGAGATGTCACTACGGCACCCTTCTCCATTCCAATAGGGGAGGCCCGGATAGAGCGCGAGGGCAACGACCTGACCATCGTTACCTGGGGCCTGGGCCTATTATGGGCAGTTGAAGAAGCTGAGCGTCGCGCCACCGAGGGGGTGGAGATCGAAGTAGTCGACCTCAGAACTATCGTGCCGTGGGACAAGGACCGCGTGCTCGAGTCCGTCAAGAAAACCGGACGCTTGATCGTGCTGCACGAGGCGACCCTCACCGGAGGTTTTGGAGGCGAGATCGCAGCCGCTGTCGCAGAGGCGGCATTTGAGTGGTTGGACGCACCGCCGGTGCGCGTGGCCGGTTCCGATATGCCGGTGCCGTTCTCGACGCAACTCGAAAGAGAGATATTCTCCGCACAGTCGCGCCTCGCCCCCGCCGTCGACCGGGTTCTCAGCTACTGACGAACCGCTGACGGGTAGCTGAGTACAAGCCGACTCGCTACGATCAACGTACTTCATTGCAGATGGCAGAACAACTCTCAATGCCCGAGGTGGGCGACAGGGCCCCTTCGTTTTCGGGAAAGGACCAGTCTGGGAATCCGGTTAAGCTTGCTGATTTTAAAGGCCAAAAGCTCGTCCTGTACTTCTACCCAAAGGACGACACGCCCGGGTGCACAAAGCAAGCCTGCAACTTGCGCGATGGCCAGGCAGAACTGAGAAAGCGCGGAATTGCTGTCGTTGGCGTTTCGAAGGACGACGCTGCGACGCATCGCAAGTTTGCCGATAAGTACGATCTACCGTTTCAACTTCTCGTTGACGAAGACCTCGCAGTCACGAAACGCTACGGTGCGTACGGGGAGAAGAACATGTATGGCCGTAAGTCGATGGGCGTAAAGCGTACGACATTCCTTATCGACGAGCAGGGCGTCGTCAGCCACGTCTTCAAGCGGCCGAAGACCGCTCAGCACACACAGGAAATTGTCTCGAAGCTGGACGCCGGTTGATGCGAGCCCTTAACGTCCTCTCCGTCGGCGTCGCGTTTGCCGTCGCGGCTGTTTTCGCCACCGCCTGTAGTCGACCCGACGACGGTGTCCGTAGTCATCTGCAGGGGCGTATAACAGTGGACGCTGCCGTTGACTCATCGGCCGACTACTCCGGATTTTCGGTGGTCGTGGCTGGAATGTCGCAGGATAAAGTCGACACGCTTGCCGTCGCCACAACGGATATCGATGGTCGTTTTGCAATGGACGTAGTCGCCCAGGACGAGGGTGTCTACCCCATCATGATCCGGCGTCACGGCGGACTGCTGAAGCAGGGGCAGATTGTTGTCGTCGAGGGAGACTCCGCGACCATGCAACTGAAGTTGCCGACGGGTAGACCGGTTACAATTCGCTCATCAGAGAACGGTGCGTGGATGGCATACCGGAACACGAAGGCGGCTCACGCGGCCAACGTGCGGCAGATGGCCAGCACCGGGGAGTTTGACGCCACTGTATTCAGGTCTTCACTGGTGCAGGCTTCGAATATCTTGTGGAACCTCAGTGACACGTATCCGGAAACGCTCGGCGCGGCACTGGGTCGGTTTGAGTCCGTTGTCATGCTTGCCTCGTGGGATGATTCACTTGCAGTCGAACGCCTGCGGCGCCTACCGGGCGACGGTCCGGGGGTGGTCGCGGCGGTGCGGGCCGGATGGCGGGCTACAGAACGCGTCGCAGGCCTCGACAGTGCGCTCGCCACGATAGACCACTTCATTCTTATGAATGAGGATGCGGGCGATCGTGGCGCACTCCGCGCGGAACGAGTTGTGGCCTTGATGGACGGTGGCAGAATTGACAGTGCAAGAGTTGAAGCTGAGCTGCTAACCGGTGAGTCGGAGGCCAATGTTCCACAGGAGTGGCGCTCCTGGGCGGAGGCTGCACTGTACGAGATTGACAACCTCTTGCCGGGCCATATCGCTCCATCGTTCGCCGCGGTCGCCCGAAACGGCGTTCGGTTTGATATTGCGAATCACGACTCCGAACTCATGCTACTCGAATTCTACTCTCCAGACAGCGAGCAGTATCAGCAGGACCTCGCGCTCAGAATGCGCCTGAACGATCTCCCCGGGCTTGAAGAGCTTCGCGTTGTTTCCATCTCCATGGAGCCTGACGCCGACCTGAACGACGCGTTTATTGACTCTCGTAACCTTCCGGGCGTACACATTGTCGCAAAGGGAGGAGCGGAGGACGAACTCGTACAACTGTACAACGTTCAATCCGGGCCCAAGCGCTTTTTGATCCGCGATGGGGTGATCGTATCGAAGTACCACGGGCGAGCGCTCGAAGCGGTCGTCAATGACATTCTCGAATTGGCGGATCCGCCCGCCTGACCTGGTCCTATGCTTATTGCTGGCAATTGGAAGATGAACATGACGCGCCCCGAGGCGGTGCGTCTCGCGACAGAAGTACTTTCAAAATACTCCCCGACCGACTCGGTTCGCGCCGCTGTCTGTCCGACGGCAGTTTGCCTTGAGAGCGTTGGCGCCGTGATCTCGGGGTCGGGGATCGGGCTTGGTGCGCAGAACATGCATGCCGCTGACTCAGGTGCCTACACCGGAGAAGTCTCGGCGGCCATGCTGAAATCGGTCGGCTGTGACTATGTCATCCTCGGTCATTCGGAGCGACGACAGTATTTCGGCGAAACGGATGCGGGCGTCAACGGGAAGGTTCATCAGGCACTGTCCAACGGCCTTACGCCCATCGTTTGTGTTGGCGAACAGCTGCATGAGCGCGAGGCCAAGCGCGCAGAAGAAGTCGTGCGCAATCAGACGGAGGGGGCCCTGGCCGGTATCGGACTCTCTGACCCGACGACGCTGGTAGTCGCATACGAGCCCGTGTGGGCTATTGGCACTGGAGTGACCGCGACCCCCGAGCAGGCGCAGGAGATGCATGCCTTTATCCGTTCGCTTCTTGTGTCTCTGCTGGGTAGCGTCGGGACAAGCGTCGACATCTTGTATGGCGGAAGTATGAAGCCCGGAAATGCCGCCGAACTGCTCTCGCAAGAGGATGTCAACGGGGGACTCATTGGCGGTGCGAGTCTGAAGGCCGACCAGTTCCTCGCAATAGTCGAAGCGGCCCAGTTCGCTTAGCGCAAACGGTCTAGGTCACACCGTCGGCGGTCCGGGAATACTTCTCGTAGGCTTTCGACTCGACGACCGTGCACAGGCGATCAACTGCATCGACTACGTCAACGTGCCGCGTGTACAGTGGTGCAATGCCTATACGGATGTTGTCGGGTGCCCGAAAATCTGGAAGAACGCCCATCTCATTTATCAGCGCCAGGTCGATTCGATAAGCCTCCGCGTGACCGAGTGAGACGTGCGAGCCGCGGCATTCCGCATCTTGCGGGGAGTTGAACGCAAACCCCAGTCCTTGTAATCGATTCTCCCACAGCGTTCGAAGCGCCTCGGTCTGTACGAGAGACTTTGAACGAAGCGCCGGCATCCCTGCTTCGAGCACCACGTCTAGACCCGGTTCAAGTGTTTTCAACGCAACCACAGAAGGCGTCCCCGTCAGGAAGTGGGTAATCCCCGGGGCGCCCTGGTAGGTCAACTCAAAGTCGAAAGGGCGGGTCTGGCCCATCCACCCGGAGACCGGATTTGCAAGCAGTCGTTGGTGGTGATCGTTGACGTAGAGGAAGGCGGGCGATCCCGGCCCACCATTCAGATACTTGTATGTGCACCCAACGGCGAGGTCTGCGCCGGTGTCTCCGAGGTTGACGGGTACGGAGCCGACGGAGTGACTGAGGTCCCACAGCGTCAGCGCACCAACCTGACGCGCGCGCCGGTTGATCGGCGCCATGTCATAGACGAAGCCAGACTTGAAAACGGTGTGCGAGAGCGTCACGACCGCCGTCTGATCGTCGATGGCCGATACAAGCTCTTCGACGGGCCCGTGTACGCCATCTGAAGACCGAATAACGACGATCTCGAGCGACGGGAGCAGGGTTTTCAGCCCCTGTAGCACATAGTGATCAGATGGAAAGTTCAGATCGTCTGTGACGATTTTGGTCCGCGGCCGCTGCGTTAGACACGCCGCCGCCGCAAGCTTGAACAGGTTTACCGACGTCGAGTCTGCGACCACCGTCTCGCCGGACTGAGCACCAATGAGTTGTCCGATTTTGTCACCGAGACGGAACGGTAGTTCCATCCAGCCTTCGTTCCAACCCCGTATCAGTCGGTCTCCCCATTCATCGTTAAGGTGACGGTCAACCTCGGGAGCCGTATTGATCGGTAGGCGACCCAGCGAGTTGCCATCGAGGTAGATGAGGTTGCGGTCCGGGAAATGAAATCGGGACCGGAAGTGCGATAGCGGGTCTTTGGCGTCGAGGGTTCCCGCTTCGTCTCTGGTCATGGTCGGTCGCGATACAGGACGTGGAGGGTCAGTCTTTACCGGATGTCGAGCCGGCGGAGGCGCCGTCCGACGATGATGGCGCCGTGTCACCCGTCGACGATGCGGGCGCGTCTGATGACTTGGACTCACCTGCATCGCCGCCCCCGTCCTTGGTCTTTTGTGAAGCCGCGCCGTTCCCGTCAGACTTGCGCGCGTAGTCGGTCAGGTAGAAGCCGCTTCCCTTGAATATGAGCCCTGTCCCACCCGCAATGATGCGACTCACGGGTTGACCCGTTGTGGGGCATGTCGTTAGAGCGTCGTCCTTAATGCTTTGTTCAATCTCGAACGTCGTGCCGTCCTCGCGGCGGTAGACATAGGTGGGCATTCGGGTCAGCTTCGTCTGTTCGTGTCGTCCCGGTCTGGGCTTGGCGTTTTTCTATGGGCCGCGCAGAATGTTCCGAAGACATGCTAGCGGACGAAATCGTACGCTGCGTCGGCGAACGCTGGGCGGACCTCGATGTGGCCCCTGTTCTGTCGCGTTGGATAGACTCGATTGGTCAACAATACCGCAAAGACTCTCGCCTCCGGATCCACCCACAAGGACGTGCCCGTGAAGCCGGTGTGGCCAAAGCTCTTTGGCCCAAAGCGCGCTCCGGCCGACGAGTAGCCCTCCAGACTCTTGAAGTCCCACCCCAGGCCGCGATGTTCCGTTTGGAAGTTGTCGCGATTGGTAAACGCAGCAAAGGTCTCCGACGAGACGAATCGGTGACCGTCAACCGTGCCCCCCGCGGCGAGCATCTGTGCAAACCGGGCCAGATCTCTGGCCGTTGAGAACAGGCCGGCATGACCTGCCACGCCGCCCATTGCGTGTGCGTTTTCGTCATGCACAACGCCCTGGACGAGACCGTCGCGGTAGGTCGTATCGACTTCGGTGGGGACAACGTCGCCGGGCGAGCGACCGGCTGCAAGAAACCCGGTGGACGACATTGCCAACGGACGAAATATGTTCTCGGTCGTGAATGACGCCAGATCGGTCCCTGATACGCGCTCGACCAGGACGCCGAGCGTCATGAACCCGAGATCGGAATATCGCGTCTCGGAACCGGGCGCAAACGCGAGAGAGTCTCGGAGGACGGAGTTAATGATACTCGTGCGCGTTCGCTCAGCTTCGGTGCGGAGATAGAATCGTCTGAAAGGCACTAGACCACCCTGGTGCTGGAGCAGGTGGCGAATCGTGACACCTGCCTTACCGTTGTGGGCAAACTCCGGAACGTGCAGCGCCACAGGATCCTCGAGGCTAATCTGACCGCGATCGGTCAGAATCATGAGGGCTGTTGTCGTAGCAACGACTTTGGTCAATGACGCGAGGTCGAACAGCGTTGAATCAGTGACGGGCGTCGCGTCGCGGTACGTGTAGCTGCCGTATCCGGCCGTCTTGGCGATTTCTCGGGCGGAGCCGACGGCGATGGCCGCAGCCGGGAATTTTCGCGACTCTACGGCGGTTGCGACGAGCTGATCGATCGTATCCTGGCTCTCGACTTGCCGCGACACGCCGCAGCTTCCGATTGAAGCCGCAGCTGAAATCGTGGTAACGATCAGTACCGCAAAGACGTGACGCATGTGCTTGCTGTTTCCATCGAAGTTACGACAGTACAGGCGTCGGTAGGGGTAGCGCCAGCAGCGCTGTCAGGGTTCGCGGCGCTCAGGGGAGGCTAACTTGTGACGCGGCTCGATGCCGCACTCAGGTGACGCTGTACCATTTCCAGCAAGTCTTCTTTTCGGAACGGCTTGGCCAGGTAGTCCTGGAAGCCCTGGGACAGAAACTCGAGTCGGTCTCCCGGCAGCGCGTAAGCAGTAACGGCCAGGAACGGCACACCGTCGAAGCGCCCCGTCGTGCGTAGCTCCGACATGACCTGGACGCCGTCCCGCTCCTCGCCGAGACTGATGTCCATGATGACCAGATCAAACGATTCCATCCGGCCAATCTGGAGGGCCTCTCCGGGTGTCGCTGCGATGGTC
>JANQRN010000090.1 GCA_028284545.1 Rhodothermales bacterium
AGTATGACGCAGCCGAAGGCGGCGGCCACAAGCGCAACTGCAGAGAGCGCGGCCACAAGAGATCCGCCCTTCATCAGGAAGAAGACGAAGAAGCCGCCCATCATGACGACAAACGTCCAATGGACGAATACGGATATCCCTGCCCAAGTGCCTATGCGGTACGTGCTATTCATTCAAAGAGGTCCAGGACGGTCGAGGGTGGAAAGTGGAGGGTGGAAGGTTGCGGGGTGAGGGTTGAAGGTAAGAGGTAGGCGGGTTCGAGGGTGGGCCGACTGTGGTGCCTGGTTGTCGTGCTGGGGTCGACCTATGATGCGGATTGTGGGCTGAAAAGTTTCATATGCGGGCTGACAGCCCAAAACGCTCGGTCCACCGCTGTACTTTGCTGAAAATGGTCGCCGCAAAGTAAACGAACATGGACCGATGGAACGGACACGCTACGATTCAGGGGCCCGTTGGGAGCCTATCGTCGGGTACTCTCGCGCGGTAAAGGACGGGCACTTCATCTTCATCTCTGGCACGACGGCGACGGGCCCGAACGGCGAGCTCGTTGGCGTCGGCGACGCTTACGCGCAGTCAGTGCAGACGATCGACAACATCCGGGCGGCCCTGCAGCACTTCGGCGCGACGCTCGACGACGTTGTCCGCACGCGCATCTATGTAACGGATATCTCGGAGTGGGAGGCAGTTGGTCGCGCCCATGGCGAGGTATTCGGCAACATCAGGCCCGCAACCTCAATGGTCGAAGTCTCGCGGTTGATCTCTCCGGATATGCTTGTCGAGATCGAGGCCGTTGCGATTGTTGCGGAGCGGGACGGGCAGTAATCGAGCAAGGTCGTAGCCATGTCAGCCAGGAACAGCGACCTTGAAACGCGCTTTGTCTCGGGGCATAGAGGTGACCGCCCGCGCCCGCTCTGGTTTTGGAATGGTGACCTGTCGGCGGGTGGCGTCACGCTGGGCATCGACAAGATCGTTGACGCCGGGTACTCCGGCTTCGGCATCGTCCCCGCATATGGTATGTCTGAGCCATTCATGTCAGACGCGTTCCTCGACTACTACGCGCACGCAGTGGACGAAGCCGCGGCGCGCGACCTGAAGGTCTGTCTCTACGACGAGTTCTGGTTCCCGAGCGGATCCGCCGGCGGTGCGGTGGCTAGGCAAGCACCCGACATGCTTGGCAAGCGTCTCGACATGCACGAAATCGTCATCGCGGGCCCAACACGATATAGCAAGCCGCTTCCCGCCGGTCGCCTCATGTCTGCTGTTGCCATGAACAGGGACAGTAAGGAACGACTGGATCTGCGCTCGAATATCAAAGATGGCTGGCTACGTTGGGACGTGCCCTCGGGCTGGTGGCAAGTCATGTTCTTTACGTGCGTCGTCGACGGCGCCAAGGGCCTGATTGACTACCTCGATGCAGCAGCTGTGCAGTCGTTTATCTCGCTGACATACGCCCGCTACTACGAGCGGCTTGCGCCGCATTTCGGATCCACAATTGACGTCGGATTCTATGACGAGCCCACATTCCATTGGATTGAAGGCGGGCGCGCATGGACACCAGAGTACAATACTCTGTTTCTAGATCAGACGGGCGAAGACCCAACACTGCTCTACCCCGCGCTCTGGTACGACATCGGCGAAGACACGGCTGCGGCTCGCAACGCGCTACTCGGTATGCGCGCGGACCTGTTTGCCGCGGCCTTTGTGAAGCAGCTGAACGACTGGTGCAATGCGCACAACATTCTGCTGACCGGACACGTCGATCAGGAAGAGATCGCGAACCCGGTCGGGCTGTGCGGCGACCTGATGAAAGTGTTCAGACACCAGGATATTCCAGCCTTCGACCAGATCTTCGCGTATGGACGCGCGCGACCCATCGCCAAGGTCGTCAGCTCGGCGGCAGCAAACCTGGGTCGACCCCGTGTTGTGTGCGAATGCTACGGTGCCACGGAAGGGCTTGACACGCTGGAGCTGTACCGCGAGGCGATCGACCTGTATGGTCGAG
>JANQRN010000112.1 GCA_028284545.1 Rhodothermales bacterium
CAAACATTGACGCTCTCGCGCGCGACGGGTTGCGGTTCCTGCAGCACTACTCCGGCAGCCCTGTGTGCGCGCCGAGTCGGGGAACGCTGTTAACAGGAAAACATACCGGAACCGCTTACGTTCGCGACAACTATGAGATGGGCGGCTGGGGACCCGACGAACCCGAGGGTCAGCTCCCGCTGCCGGATGCGGAGGTCACCGTGGCCGAACTGCTGAAGCAGCGTGGGTACGCAACCGCCGCCGTCGGAAAGTGGGGACTCGGTGGTCCCGATTCGGAGGGGCACCCAAACAACCAGGGGTTCGATCTATTCTATGGCTACCTATGCCAGCGAGTTGCGCATAACTACTATCCAACCCATCTCTGGCGAAACGGCGAACGCGACAGCCTTGAGGGCAACGACTACTTCAAGGCCCACCAGCGAATATCCTCTCCTCTTCCGAACGTCCAGGACTACATAGATCTGTACCAGGGAAAAACGTTTGCGCCAGATCGGATGATCGACGAAGCGGTCTCGTTCGTCGACGCCAACAAGGACAAGCCCTTCTTCCTGTTGTTTGCCACGCCAGTTCCTCACGCCGCGATCCAGGTCCCCGAGGAGTCGGTTACCGAATACTTGGAGTCGTTTGATGACGAGCCCTATCTGGGTGACCGGGGCTACCTTCCGCACCCTGCGCCGCGTGCCGGCTATGCCGCAATGGTCACCCGCATGGACCGCGATATCGGGCGGTTGGTCGACCGAATTGATGAGCTGGGGCTAGGTGAAAGCACGCTGATCATTTTTTCGAGTGACAACGGTCCGACCTACAACGGCGGTACCGATTCGGAGTACTTCGAGTCCGCGGCCGGTCTCAACGGGCTAAAGGGCTCGGTCCTGGAGGGCGGAATTCGGGTACCGATGATCGCCAGGTGGAGCGGGCAGATTCAGCCCGGCAGTCAAACCGGGCACGTCTCGGCATTCTGGGACTTCCTGCCGACAGTGGCAGAACTTGCAGGTGTTGCGGCGCCCGAGGGCGTCGATGGCGTTTCATACCTACCAACGCTGACAGGGAACGACACCGAGCAGCAGCAACACGAAAGTCTGTATTGGGAGTACCACTCCCTCGGTGGTCAGCAGGCCGCGCGGTTCAGCGACTGGAAGGCAATCAGACGCGGTATGCACCGGGACGAGCAGCCTCCCGTGGAGCTCTACAACCTCGCCGACGACCCTGGAGAGACGAATGATGTCAGCAGCCAGTATCCCGAGGTACTTGCAGAGGCAACGCGGCTGCTCGAATCACGCACGACGTCATCGATTGATCGATGGAACTTCGCATTGCGCCAACAACAGGGAGCAAACTAGTGGAAAAGGTTCAGGGCATTGGGGGCATCTTCTTCAAGGCAAACGACCCCAAATCATTACAGAAGTGGTATGAGGATAATCTCGGAATCGCGCCGCAATGGAGCAGCGAGTCCGGTTCGGGTCGGTCGTTTACGTGGAGGGAGGCAGAGGACCCTGAGAAGGCGGGGTCAACTGTGTGGTCGCTCTTCAAGTCAGACACCGAGTATTTCTCACCCGGGAAGGCCGCGTTCATGGTCAACTACAGAGTGACAGACCTGGCCGCGATGCTGAAGCAATTGCGTGAAGCGGGGGCTGAGGTAGATGATCGCATAGAGGAATCTGAGTTCGGGAAGTTCGGCTGGGTCATCGACCCCGACGGCAACCGGATAGAACTGTGGGAGCCGCCGGACGGCATGTAGGCTAGCTTGTGGCCAGTGCGCCCGTTCTCGCAAGCTCGTCGGCCATCGCGTCAAGCGTCGTTACGATCCGAAGAGCAGAGTCGTCAATCCCGTCGCGAGAAGTGTATCCGAGCGTGTCGGTGACGTGTTGACCCTCGACATCGACAATAACAGAGTACGCGACTCCAGCGGCCGACGCACCCGTGGCTGGAATCGTGAGCGTTCGTAGCCAGACTGTCATTCTCGCCCCACCATCCGGCCGCAGAGTCGTGGAGGCCGCGACCAGGTCTTTCACCGACGCGGCGAGTAGTATACCGGGAGCACCGTCGTCTTTGTCGACGTGGATGAAGTTCACCGCAACGCGGGCATCCACCAGGGGAACTGGAAAGTCTCCAAACTCCTGTGCGCTGGCAGCCGGCGTCACGACGAGTGCCAGGGTGCCAAAGAGCATGACAAGGGTTGGCAGTAGACGGTAAGTCAAAACTAACGACTCCGGTGGTGGCCTGACTGATACTCTCTGAACGGCCTTTGGTGGTGGATGTTGCCGCGCGGTCACACGATTACCGTAGGAGGCCAAAAAGGTGCGTCACAACAAAGACGTCGTATAACGCATGTGTCCAGGCCGCCACGCCGAACCCGCGGACCAGGAAGATCACGTTCAGCGCGAGCCCGAAAAGGAACCGAAACATGAACGAGCCCACCGTAAACGCATCACCATAGACGCCGACGTAGTGCACCCAGCTGAATATGAGCGCCCCGATAATCGCGACGCCGACATACGCAGCCTTCGAGTTGACTGCAGTCTTCTGGAGGAGCCAGAACATTCCACCTACGAGCATGACCCTGAAGACGAGTTCCTCGTAAAGACCAGCACCAATCGACAGCGCCAAGTTGGTAAACAATCCGAATGACAGATCCGACTGGGCGATCAACCCGGGTCGTACCAGCAGGCCCACGATTTGCGAAACGATGATCGCAACAACAACTGCGTACACAGCGCTTTCCAAAACGATGCCGCCAAAGTAGTCTCCTCGAAGCGGCAACTTCTTCGGTCGCTCAGCAACGATGACCGCGACGCCTATCCCGATGACAACTATTCCGATCGCGACCATCGGATACGGACCCAGGTATTGCAGGACCTGCTTGATCCAAACCTCGGCACCCACACGCACACCGGTACCCGTTGCGCGATTCGCAACGAGAATCATGGTCTCGTAGAGCAGTAGCAGCGGGAGCGCGGACAAGAACCCGTAGGTCGCAGACCGCGTCACCCGGAAATATCCATCATTCATCGGAGGCCGGCTATCGCGCGACCTGCAGATGAATGCGTATACCATCACGCTCCAGGCCGAGCACTTCTGCAACCGCCTTCGACACATCAGCAAGGTAGTCGGCACCCGTCGGCGGGCGGTCAGTTACCTCTGCAAACGTCTTGCGACCGGTTGCTTCGTTTGTCAGCAATACGACAGTACCCAGCTCCAGTGTTGCATGGCTGATCGTAAATTTTTTCGGATCGTACGCTTTTCCGATCGCCATTAACCGACCAGAGAACTGCGCGGGATAGATGCGAGCAGCTCCCGACGCCACAAGTTCGCCATCTTCGTTGGTAGACGACTCGACCGGGGTCGCCTCCTCCTGAGCCGTCTCCTGGGCCGGCTCCGCGACCATCTCCTGGGCCGGGGCATCAGGTTCGCCCGCGCTTAGTTCCGAAGCCTGCTCCTCCATCAAACCTCCTCCCGACGCCGATTCGGCGACGACCGACGGCTCAGGCGTGACGGGTGTGATGTCGATTCTCAGTGGCTGACCCGGTTGCAGTGTGCGACTCGTCAGACTGTTGGAGGCGGTGAGCTCCTCAGCCGAAACACCAAACCACGAGGCAATATCAGCAAGCGAGTCGCCCGTACGTACCGTGTAGAGTATCGATGACGGCTCGATCGGGAGAACAACCATGTCGCGATCTGCGGTTGGCGTTTTCAGATCTGGATTGAGCACCTTCAGAAGCCCGGCGGGAAACAGCAGACGCTGGGCAAGCGTGGCGAAGGTGTCTCCTTCTCGTGCGTAGTAGACGTCGAAAGCGTTGGGCGCGGTAAACGGACTGATGACTACCTCGATTTCAACGCTGCCCTCGGGCACCGCAACGGGTATCGACGCGGTAGTTGGTGTCGCTTCCTCTTGGTCAAAAGCCTCGACAAACAGTGGCTCTTCGTCTGCCGGGGTTTCGATTCCAGACAAGACGCCTGCCGGCTGTTCCGGAGCTGACGCGGTCGGCACGGACTCAGCGGTTGTCGACGCGACGGCCCGGGGCGCATCAAGCAACAGTAGCTGACCAACATCTATCGCTGTACCCGAGATACCGTTTATCTCGCGTATGGCATCAACGGTCGTCCCGTGATTCAAAGCGATCCGATAGAGCGTGTCACCTCGCTTGACAACATACTCGCGCGGAGACGTACCCTCCCGGAGCTGCGCAACACTCGAAGTCGGCATGAATGAAAAACCGAAAGCAACCAATGCGCACGCGCAAACGCGTCGCGTCGAGCGAAACTGAATAGACGATAACATGGTGGTGGGTCCGTTTGTCGCTTCGGATGGCGACGGGCCGGTTGGTACCTAGTCGAAACCGACGTCGGCATCCATCAAGGCAGACTGCAGCTCGGCGCGCGCATGCGCGTCGTGTTTCTGATCCGCCAGACGAATGCCCGTACGATAGGTCTCGAGCGCCTTGTCCTTTTGGCCCATTTCAAGATAGAGTCCGCCCAGATGGTAGTAAGTGCCGAGATAATCAGGGCTGGAGTCAACCAACCGCCTGAAGTACTCGAGGCTTACGTCTTTCGCGCCTTTGCGCCGATACTCAGAGGCAATCGCAAACAACGTGAATTCGTCGTTCGGGTCTGACTCGAGGAATCCTAACAACTGCTCAAGGCGATCCATCCTGGCGTCCTGTAGTTACCTTCCGAAACGTGAACTCGGAACGATACTTGGTGGGAGTCTGAGCAAATTTAACGCTTTTTGGAGAAATCCCCGGCGATCTTCCTGAAGACTGGTCGATTATCCGTCCAAACACCCATAAGGCCCGCCCTCTGCCCTTTAACGCCCTGACCACGCCTCCTCGAGACCGGTGACGATGCCCAGACATTGTCAAACATCCATCGCGACGCTTGCGCTGCTTGCCGCGGTGTTGTTCTGCGCGGCCCCACAATCGGTCGCCGCACAGGAGTCCAATGTGGACGCCACGATCGTCGTGTCGCCTATCGAGACGCTACGGCTCGGCGATTTTGATCCGACGAGCCCGAGCTCGGCGCCACTCATCTTCACGGTCACGATTCGGGCCGACGATGTCGAACGCAACCTGCGCGCCGTCGTACGGGTCGCGGGTGAGCGCGTCGGCCTCCTCGGGAGCGCGACCGCAAACCTCGGACGTGTACCGGCGCGCACGACAGTTGTACTCACCAATCGTGAGTTTTCGTCATATGACCTTGCCGACGCCGCCAACGATCTCGTGGACTTCGCATCCGAGCGCGGTGTTCTTCCGGCAGACAACTACTCCTTCAGCCTCACCGTCCACGACAGCATTGATGACGTTGTCGGTGAGGACGAAGACGTCGCTACTACATCTGACGGGGCGGCTGAGGTCTTCGCACTCGCCCCTGGTGTTCCTGTTGGTGATACGCCCGAGTTTGTGGAGACGCCGCAACCGATCTTCCTCTGGCAGTCTGACGCTGGTCGATTCAACTTCTCTCTTTATGAGGTGCGTGATCCCTCGGCTTCCCCAGACGATATCGCCGCTAGTCGTCCCGTGTTTGTTCAGGATGGCATCGAACTGACGACCTTCGCTTATCCGGCTTACGCCGAGGCCCTCAAACCCGGTAGCACCTATGCCTGGCTCGTGGAGTCTGTGTTGCAGACAGCCGCTGGCGCCGAGGGAGTGCCCGCGGAGATGCTCTGGTTCACCATGCGCGGCGGTGCCTCAGACAAGCTGGAAGCGGCACCCGGACTGACTTCGATTTCCGTTGCACCGCAGGAGCAAGAGATTCCGCCGGCTGGAGTGGTTCAGCTTACGGCGGAAGGGTTCGACGCCAACGCGACACCGCTCGGTGCGATCGACGTTGGGTGGCAGGTCGTGCCCGCATCTGGCGGTGAGGTCACAAGCGAGGGGCTTTTCACCGCGTCGGATAGACCAGGCGTAGTCGCTGTCGTCGCAGAGCGCGGAGATCTTTCAGACTTTGCCACAATCACCATCAGCAACGGTGCCCGTACCCCGAGAGGTCGTGACTCGGTCTACGTCGCAATGCTGTCGCCTTCTGAGGGCATTGTCTTGATGGAGCCCTCGCCAACGTTCAGCTGGCAGATCTTCGGCGCCGATTCGAGTGCGGCGCGCGTCTTCCGTCTGTCACTGGCTGAGGTGGATGAGGACGCCGGCACGAGCGTACCGCTGTGGGCGCGAGACGTGCGAAACGGCCTGCTGCTGCGGTATCCGTCTGACGAAGGGCCACTTGAGTCCGGCCGGCGCTACATCGCGCGTGTCGCACTACTCGACTCGTCTGGCGCCATTGCGATGGCATCAGACCCCGTCGAGTTTGCGCTGAATCGGGATCCAAAGATATCCTGGGAGCTCTACAACGCTTGGGACGAGGCGCAGCGCAATGCCACCGACTCTGTGCACGTGACGATGCTCACGCTCATCGCCGGCAATCAGCTTACGACATCTCTGCGCGACCGAATAGTACAGGCTGGTGCCACAATTGAAGTGGCAGAGGGGCCCTGGCTGCAGCTTCGCGTGCCGTTTGCGTCTCTTCCGGAGCTCGCCGCAATCGACCTTGTCCGAATGATGACTCTGCCGTCGCCCCACGTGCTGTTTCATCGCCGTACGGCATTGGGTGATCGATCTTCAGCGCATGTAACGCCACTACTCGAATCGTCGGCACCCGAGCGATTTGCACCAATCGACGTGGCAATCTTCGAGTTCGGATTCGACAGGGCGGCCGTGGAAGAGTTGGTCGATCCCTCGCGGGTGCGGTATCACACATTCAGGCAGGACAACCGAATCGAGGGCACAGGAGGTGCAGATGCCCTGCACGGCGTAGCGACGCTCAAGGCCATGGTGGAGTATCTGCCGGAAAACGCCACGATTCACCTTGTCAACTTCAACACGGAACCAGAATTCCAGCAGGCGCTGCGATTCGCCGTTGACGAACTGAACGCGCGCGTGTTGACCTGTTCCGTCTCGTGGGCGAACGCCTACGACGACTATGACGGCACGTCGTTCTTTTCTCAGAACATCGAGGAAACGCTGGGCGAAAAGGCGGCGCTTGTAGTGGCGGCGGGCAATTTCGCGGAGAGCCACTGGGAGTCGACGTTCAATGACGCCAACGGTGACGGGGCGCACGATTTTTCGCAACAGGACTCTTACCTGGAGCTGGAGCTTTCGAGCTCGCGGCGCTACAACCTGTTGCTGAGCTGGGACGAGTGGACGGCGCCGAACCGGGACCTCGACATCGAGATCCTCGACGCGCGCGGCGAACCGCTTTTCGACCGATACGGCAGACCGTACGCTTCCAGAAACTTGCAGGCAGACGGCCAGTTTGCCGAGCCGCTCGAACGGATCCGCGGTTTTCGGCCGCCGTTTGCCGGAACGCAGAAATACCGTTTGCGAGTACTCTCTGCTACGCCTGAGCGAACGCGCCCATCGCCACCCGCGTTTGAGCTCTACATCTACCCGCCACCCGTGTCGGCTGCTCCGGCAGCTCAGCCAGCCAGCAGCCTGGCGTCTGGAATTGCCACGACGAGGTCACAGCACGTGATCCCGGTTGGGGCGTCCGGATTCAAGCACTCTTCGCGCGGACCCACAAACGATGGGCGCGTGCGACCGGACTTCTCAACCCGAGGCGCGCTCGAGTACAGCAGCAGACGATTTGAAGGCACGTCCTTCGCCACGCCGCGGGTCGCCGCCGCGCTTGGGAGTGTGCTTGCGCGCCATCCGGAGTGGACCCTGGAACAGGCGGTGACCTATCTCCGTCAATTTGTGACGCCAGCAGATCCAGGCAACAAAGACAATGTCATCGGATGGGGCACCCTCGACCTCGAGACCCTCGTCAGTAGCCTGTAAACCACCTGAAAGGCAGAGAACCCTCCGTCCATTAAGGGACGGGTACCCACCCAACCGAACATGAAAACACGGTCTTCTGGGTCTTCCAGCACAGCCGACCAGGAATGGGTCAAACGCATATTCGCGGGTGACGCCAGCGCCTGGAACAGTTTCGTGGAGCATTTCACGGATCGCGTCTGGCGAAGGTCGTGGCAACTATGCAACGAGAGTTGTCCGCATAACAAAGCACGTGTTTCCTGCGTATTTCACGCCCTCGTACGCGACTCTGTAGCTCCGGCTTCAGACGACCGACCGGGATGTGACGACGGCCTCGAGATATACGCCTTTACTTTTGACTATTTGTACAATCGCACGAAGCATACTGGCAAGCTGAAGCACTACGATGGGCGTGCATCGCTTGAGTCATTCGTGGCCGCCGCTATGCACAGCAACCTGCGCACGGACTGGATCCGACACAAGCGCAAGCTGCGTGTCGATCAGATCACCAGGCCTGAGGAGATTCAGCGGCTGCCCGAGAATGACGGTCGTGTGTTTGAACAAATGGTAATGCAGCGGCCGACAGAGACGATCTGTCGCAAACTCGGCATGCAGTACGAAGACGTTGTAAACGCGCAGGAGCGCGTTACGCATGCCCTGATGACGAACGGCAACCTCCACCTGATCCTGCGATCACCCGAGGGCAGTATCGACGGTCAAGACTGGGAGCAGCCGAACACGTCGCCGCGAGTCCTGCCAATGAAGCAGGCGGTAGATCAAATGTGGGAAACGGTCTGCACATTGATGGCCCGACTGCCCGAAGACGAGAAGATTGTGCTCGACATGGTCTTCGACAAAGAGCTGGGGGCGCAGGAGATTCTTGAAAGGGTTGAAAGACTCGGGTTAACTCTGCCGGTGAAACCCCGTTCGGGGAATATCACCATACACAGTGTGTACCAGTCGGTCGACGCGATTCTCAAGGTGCTCGGCGGCTGGCTCGCCGACGAGCACGCCGACCAACTCAAGGCAGCGTACAACTGGCTGGACGACGACTCACTCTCAACAGCAGTCTCCGTCAAGGGGCTGAAAGCGCTGTTGAAAAACATGGGACTCGCAAGTTCGCGGTCAAACAACTCCGGGCGTGGTGGATCAGGCCTGGTATCCGAGGCATCCTGAGGAATATGATGGACGTTGACAACAAGAAGTGCCCGGCGCAGCAGATGTCGTTTTCTGACATCTCGCGCTACCTGCAGGGCGGGTTCGACGAACCCGTTCAGCGAGCGCTTGCGCAACATGTTCAGTTCTGCAACGCGTGCCAGGAGGCTGTTGAGCGGGTTTCCGCGCTGCGACGCACGGGGCACAACCAAATGGTCGCTCGCCTGGCGACCGTCCCGGAAAATGATGCGTCAGACGACATGCCGGGCGGCCCGGGTGGAGGCATTCCGGAGGCTGAACTGGCAGCGTTTATTGACAACCAATTGTCCGGCGTCGAAGACAGTCGCGTTGGCGGCACGATCGCGTCGAGCTACGCGAACTACGTGCAGTTTGCCGCGGCAGAATCCGAGCTGACTACACCCACCGGGACGCAACACCTTACACCGCGTCACGTTATGGACGCGATGATGGTACCGGAGTACCAACACGAAGCCGTGACCGCCTCGGTATCAGCATGGCTCGATCGCGTTGCCGAAGCCTTTTCCTCTTTTCTCGCACTACGATGGCCGGCTCCGGCAGCAGCGTTCGCGCTCGGCATGCTCCTGATGGTAGCAGTTATGCCAACCGGCGAGACCATCATAGCCCTTCCCGGATTCGCGGACGAAGTTGAGTCATACGAAGACGGTCACGTGCGGTCGGGTCTCGACAGCCCGGTCGAACCTGGTGCGGTCGCGATCCCCGTGCAGCGAAGCAAACGGATCGCATTCTCATGGCAGCCGGCAGCTTATCCGGAGCCCGTGACCTACCGGGTCGATGTCGCAGACGCAAACGGCAACGCTCTCGGCGAGCCTGTCGAAACTGACGAAAATCGCGTTAGACTCGACGCGAGGGAATTCGACGCCGGGCAGGTGTACACCGTATCGGTGATGGCGCGATTGCCAAATGGAGGACTGATGCCCGTCAGCAACCAGGCCTTCGTGCTACAGGAGAACTAGCACTTCTGGGTCAAGACTCGTCGATCAGGTCTGCCAGGCTATCGCGGATCGAAACGACTGTCCACACGCGCACTGGATTGCGCTTGCCTTTGACCGTCAGCGGAGCAAGCTCCGAAACCGTAGCCCAATCTGACACAGCCTCAGCGACAGACTGGCCGACGAGCAAATGGTCTTTCTCGCGAGCCGCAGACTCGAGGCGCTGTGCCGTATTCACTACGTCACCGATAACCGTGTACTCGAGTCGATCCGGACTTCCAAGCGGTCCCGCGACAACCTCGCCAGAGTTGAGTCCGATTCCGATAGTCAGCGATCCGTAGCCCAGTGGTGCCATACGAGCGTTGAACAAGTCAACAGAAGCGAGCATCTCCATCGCCGCCTCGACAGCCAATCGCTCCGTGGGAACACCCGCAAGTGGGCCGTCCGTGATTGGCTCCGGGATTCCCCATACAGCCATCAGGGCATCACCAAGGAATTTGTCGATGACCCCACCCCAGCGCTGAACACTCGGCGCCATCGTTGCAAGGTATTCGTTCAGTAGCTCGAGCACTCCCTCTGGTTCGAGGCTCTCGCTAAGACGAGTGAATCCACGCAGGTCACAGAACATCACCGTAGCGTGAATGCGGTTCCCGCGAGTTACGCCCGCTTCGTCCGCGATAATCTTCTCCGCCACACGCGTGTCCACGTAGCGACGAAAGGTGCGTTCAATCCTGTCTCGTTCGGCCAGTCCCGTGGCCATCTCATCAACCGCAGCTGCGAGCGAGCCGATCTCGTCGCGTCGCACAACTCCGGTTCGCGACGCAAAATCGCCAGTTCTTATTCGGGCAACAGAGTCCATGATCTGGCGAACCGGTTCGACTATGCTACGCGACAGGATCCGCGACATGCGCAGGGCGAGGGCAACTCCGAGAAACCAGACCATCGCGTAGGCAACGATGTACTCAAGCAGATCGCCGGTAAGGCCTGTGTACAGGAGCCGATCGCGCTCCACGTTGAGCATGAAAAGAAGGAACGGAATGGTGCCGGCGATAGCTAACCACCGCAACGATGTCTGAAGGGTACCGGTGTAACGAAGCATCGCCAGCAACAGCGTGCCGAGCAGGGAAAAGAGCAGCAAAGAGAGCGAAACCAGCAACACCAGCCGAAGGTCGATATGCTCTACCAACGGCACCAGGAAAACGATCGCGAACGTAGTGACAATGAGTAGGGCCGCCTGACGCCGCTCCGGCAATTGACGAAGGCGCCGATAGATCTGCCCCCTGAGCAACGCCGATACGCCACTGAACATCTTCCGGGACATGTTCCGGATGGGCACCTTGAGTGGGCTGGCGACCAACCAGACCAGACTCCCCGTAGTCGCCAAACAGAGGACAACAAACGCGGTCCGATCCCCGTTGGCCAGAAACGCTGCGGACAGGGCCACCATGGTAATCGCAACTGCGATGCCTACAATCGCCGCTGATTTCCGCTGCGAAACTCCTGATGATAGTTGGAGCGCGTCCAGCCAGGATGGCGGACGGCGTACCAGGAAGCCAAAAGCAAGCAGTAACGTCGAACCGGCAAGGAACAGGAAGCTTCCCGGCCACGCGACGGCGAACGCGAAGAAGTTCGCGAGTTTAGTAACGGGAGCGGCAGACTCCAGTCCGCGCCGAAACGAATCTCTGGCGCGACTGAGACTGCCACGATCTACAAGGTGATAGCCGTACTCGAGATGGACACTCCTCGACTGAGGTGCCAACTGCAGGGCCTGCTGCAATGCCAATCCGGCTCCCGTCGGGTCTCCGGTTTGCGCCAGGGCGCGCGCAATGAAGAGGTAGTCGCGTGTGTCCTTTTGCTCGCGGGCTTCGACCTGTCGGAGGATCGGCACGAGGTCC
>JANQRN010000108.1 GCA_028284545.1 Rhodothermales bacterium
CCGTCGAAAGGTTGGCTTCGGCGCTCCGTTCGAGCCCTCGGGCGACGCGGAAACGGACATCGCCGAGTTACGATCATACTACGAGCAATTCTCGGGCTATAATCTTTGACGCAGCCTCCCTACAAGAGCTTCACTGACCCGGTTCACGGGTTCGTAGCAGTACCACGCGGGTTGATCATGGAGTTGATCGAATCTCCCGAGGTTCAACGGCTGCGACGGATTCGGCAGCTGGGCGTGGGGCACATGGTTTTCCCGGGTGCCGAGCACTCGCGGTTCGGTCACGCGCTGGGTGCTATGGCGCTTATGCGTCAGGCACTCGTAACGTTACGCGCCAAGGGCACCGATATTTCCGATGACGAGGAGGCAGCTGCGCTGGCCGCGGCACTATTGCACGACATCGGCCACGGCCCATTCTCTCACACTCTTGAGCATACGCTGATTGCCGGGTTCACCCACGAGTTGATGAGTCGCGAACTCATCGTTCTCCTGCGTAATCAACTCGGGCATCCGCTCGACGTTGCGCTGCAGATCTTTGATAGCGCCTATCCGCGGCCCTTCTTCAACAGCCTTGTCTCCAGCCAGCTCGACATGGATCGACTGGACTACCTGCGAAGAGATACCTACTACACCGGCGTCGCCGAGGGGGCGGTCGGCACTGACCGGATCATCAGAAACCTGAGGGTGTTTCCCGCGCTCGACGACGATGGTCCGGAGCAGCTGGTTGTCGATGAAAAGGGACTGCATGCAGTTGAGAACTTCCTTGCCGCACGGCGACTCATGTACTGGCAGGTGTATCTGCACAAAGCCGTCGTCGCGGGTGATCGGCTGCTGCGCGCGGCCATTCAACGCGCCCGTGATATCGGCGTCAAGATGGGCTCGCCCGTTCTGTTGTTCTTTCTTGAGAATGAAATCACCACAGATCGACTCGATGAGCGCGCCGTAATCGACAACTACATTCGGCTTGACGATTCAGATATCTTGTACAGTCTCAAGCGTTGGACGACGTCTGCTGATCCCATTCTGGCCGACCTGGCTTTGCGATTCGTGCATCGCATTTTTCCCAGAGTGACGTACCTCGACGATCAACCGGCAGACGGCATGCGCGCCGAACTGATCTCCCGCACTTCGGCCGCACTGAATATCGATCAGGATAGCGCTGGCTACTACGTTGCTGTTGATCGCGTTGACCACTCGGCCTACGAAAGTAACTCGAACTCGATAAGAGTGGTAAACACGAAGGGCCGCGTGACGGAGCTGTCAGAAATGGCCGGTGTCCCTTCTGTCGGCGCACTCAATAGCTTCGAGACGCGCTGGTATGTGGCGGTGCCAAAGGAGATAGAGATCGAAGACCTCGTATGATCACGTCGGTAGTCGTGGAAGTCGGTGGCCGTCAGTTCGAAGTAGCGTTCAATCGCTTCTTCGAAATCGCCATAGGGCTCCACTTTCGGGAGCCGCGAGTTCGCCTGTACGGCGGCCCGGGGGCGTCTAAACATGCCTACGCGTCTGGGGACTTCCTTGGATCAGTTGCTTCCGGCGGATCGTGCAACGTCGAGGTCGTCTCCGTTACCCCACATCTCGACGGAACGCACACGGAGTCGACCGCGCATATTTCGACTGAGGAATGCGAACCGCATCGGGCCGTTGGCGAACCGCTGCATGCGACCTCACTGGTAACCGTTGCCGCCGCTGCTGCCAGCGAAGTCGAAGATGACCTTCCTCCCGGACACGGCCGGGACGACCGAATCGTATCAAGCCGGATCCTCGAGGACGCACTTGGGTTGACGCACCCGGGCTTTCTGGAGGCACTGGTTGTGCGAACGGCCCCAAACTTCGCCGAAAAAAGAACCGCGAACTACGACCGGCCAGAAGCAGCAGCGGCCACCCCTTACTTCACCCGTGGCGCTATGCAAACGGTTGTCGACGCCGGTGTACGGCACCTGATTGTTGATGTCCCGTCGGTAGATCGGCTCGACGACCCTGAACTCAGGTCACACCACGTGTTTTTCCGAGGAGGCGCGACGGACGTTACCATTACCGAGCTCGCGTTCATCCCCTCCGCAGCTCCTGACGGACCATACATTCTGAACCTGCAAGTGCCGGCTTGGGATACCGATGCGGTTCCAGCCCGGCCGCTCCTGCTACCAGTCGAGCCACGTCCCTAGGAGTATCTGAACCCCATAGTTGCTCGCACTCCTTCTGGAAGGACGGGTATTGCCGACCGTGGAATCAAGAAAGTCGACACCCGGAAGAGGTCGCGGAAGACTTTGTTGTGGTCGGCGACTCTGCGCAGGTAGTCGTGGCCCGACGACCCGCCGGTCCCAATCTTCGCGCCGAGCATGCGGAGCACCATCAAGGCGTGACGGTACCGCCACGTGGAGAAGTTTTCGTCGATATCAACAAGCACCTGCAGCAGGCGAAACGGGACGTGCAGAATTGGCTCGTCCCTGTAGAGGTTTACCAGAAGTGCGGCGGTGAATGCGCGGTGACTCATTCTGAAATGACCTTCTGCGCGCAGTTTTTCGTAGTCGGATTCACGCGTAACAGCTTCAAATTGCTTTCGCGTCGTTGCCAATCCATCCAGTTGTCGCTCAATCTGCTCCGGCGACAGTGTCGAGTTCCCGGAGATAGCCTCCGCATCATGATCAAGCATCTCGTCTACGGCACCCCGATACGCGGACCAAAAATCGTAATTCCCAAACCGTAGAAAGGGAGTACGATCCAGCCAGAGGGCGATGCGATCAAAAAGCGAAGTCGACACCTCAACTTCCTCAACAACCTTGCGATGATCTTGCCGCAGCCTTGCCGAGTATTTCGACGAGCCGAAATTCAGCCTGTCCTCCGGCCGCATACCAAGCTTGTTCTCGATCAAACGAAACTGGACACTTTGAAACCCGGATGCGGGGATCAAGAAATCACGGAAATCGAGGAAGTCCAGCGGAGTCATCGTCTCCAGGATATCGATCTGCTGGATCGTCACGCGCTGGATTTCGACGATTCGTTCCAGATGACGGACCGCGCGCCCAACGTCGCGCTCCTCAACAACGTCCGAATCGAACAGACGAGCCGCCGCATCAAGCTCCCACAGTACCTGCTTGAACCATATTTCGTAGGCCTGGTGGACAATGATGAACAGCATCTCGTCATGTGCCGTTCGGCCCGCTTTCGTCGACTCAAGCTCCTGGCAATCCAGGAGGCGGTCAAGCTGTAGATAGTCGTGGTAGTAGACCTGCCGGTTTCCTGAATCTGACATTACGATTCCTGCAGGATGTAGATGTGCTCCAGATTACGCCCGAGCTGACTGTAGTCTAGTCCGTAGCCAACGACAAAGAGGTTCGAAATGGCAAAACCCACGTAGTCGAGGTACACGTCAGCTACTGTCGCATCCTCCTTCTGCAGTAGCGTCGCCGTTGCAACGGAAGCGGGTTCGTATTGCGCAATCGTGTCGACGAGGTATTGCATGGACAGTCCTGTATCGACAATGTCTTCGACTATGATGACATCCTTGTCCCGGAGATTCGCATCAACAGACTTCAGTTCTCTGACGACGCCCGAGGTGATCTTGCTATCACCGTAGCTGGACAACTTGATGAAGTCGACCTCACACGGTACGTCGATCGCACGCATGAGGTCAGCGAGAAACATGAAGGCGCCGTTCAGTACGCCAACCAGGATTGGCCGGCGCCCCTCGTAGGCGGCCGAGATCTCGGCACCGAGTTCAGACACCCGCCGCTGGATCTGGTCGGCGGTAAGGTATACCCCGAAGGTTTCACCATTTAATCGAATGGCAGGAACGGAATCACGCACCGGGGTCAGAACTGGTTCAACGGTCTTTGTCGCGCCCAAAGGTAATACCGGTAGTACAAACGAGCATCAGCACGCGTGAGCTCTTGTCGGTGGCCGCATAGCGCCGGTCCAACGCAAATCGGGGGCACCATACGATTTCACTTCCATGCGTGACGACCGGCTGGGTTGCGCGCGCTCGAGTCGCCAGTTTTCCGTCCGTCAGAACATCGCTTATCAGCTTCGATCCCTCGCCACCGATCGGCAAGATCCTGTCCCCAGGCCGCCAGTTCCTTATCACGAGGCTGTCGGTGATGCAGCTGTCGTCAACAAAGGCAATATTGCAATCGGGCTCAGCGACCCGGTCGGGTAGTTTTGCGAGTTCGTGGCAATGAACCACGTAGCCCCCGAAACGCATTGCACTCCCCGGCCGGAGCTCGCGTTCGGCGACCGAAGCCGACGCCGATTCTACGGACGACGCAAAGTGCAGCTCGCCACGCTCTTTGTGAATCACTCCTTGCGGGTGCGACACGCGGCGACCCACCTGCGCGTCCAATAACGCTTCGACAGCCTGTACGGTCTTCCTCGAACGGGGAATACCGGGACACCACCGCTTGAGTCCCTCCAATAACAAACGGCTACGCCATACAGGATTCTCCGCGCATAGCTTGTCGATCCTCAGAGACTGTTCGCTCGCCCCTGCGGCGGCAGTCATCTTCGCGTTAACCTCGTCTCGATGTGCCGGTCTCGAATACGTTCCGACCGTATTAGAAGTCCGGCCAACGTTCAGCCATGCTTCTTCGCCGAACGCCGAAACAACCGCCGGGCGCACAATGGTCCGCAGGCGCCCTCTGAAGTACGCGGGATCATCGTTAGACTGATCGTGATTCCACTCGAGCCCGAGGTGCATCGCTGCGCACTCCACCTGGTGCCGAGTCGTTGTCAGTAGGGGCCTGAGCAGTGCGACAGGTGATGAGTTGGAGCCGGGTGCAAGCTGGCGAACCACCGGCATCCCTCCCACCCCGTCGATCCCCGTACCGCGGATGAGGTGTAGCATCGCCGTCTCTGACTGATCATCGAGCGTGTGACCAACAGCCACGAACGCTGAGTCATGTCGCGAAGCCGAGTCGGCCAGGAACCGATATCTGATCTCACGAGCGCGTTCCTGCAGGCCTGTGCGACCACTCTGCACCCACGCATCAGCGGCCAGACGTTCGATGTCTATAAGCACCCCGTAGCGCTCTGCGAGAGACGAGACCAGTCGTTCGTCGGCATCGGACTGCTCCCCGCGGAGGCCGTAATTGACGTGCGCAACCACAGGGATGGCCCCAAGTCTCTGGATGACATGCAGGAGGACAGCAGAATCGGGCCCACCACTGCATCCAACTACAACGCAACGTCCGGAAACGTCAATGCCGTGCATCGCGAGCAAGCTCTTGGCTTGCAGTACGACCGCCTGTGCGGGATCAACTGGCTCCCTCACGAACCAAACCAGCGGGCGAAGTCGTCTTCGTTGAACGAGACCATTGTTGGTCCTCCACCGGGCCTGTGAGCGGGATCACCGCACAATAGCAGCTGGTCAACCAGGGCCCGCCGCTCAGCGTCAGCTAGCCGGGAAGACATGCGTGAGGCACTGCATCGGGCAATACTGGCAGCCAACTTCTCGTGGCCGGTGGGCAACACCGTGTTGTTCTCGCCAAGCGCAAGCTGCTCCACCAACTCCGAGAGAAACGATGCAATGTCTCCGGCCGATATTTCTGCGGGTACCCCCCGCACCACAAGCGCAGAACCGCCAAACGGGTCCAGGTCAAATCCCGCTCGCTTCAGATCTGCGATAAGGCTATCGACTGTCGCAAACTGCGTGGGTGTCAGCTCGACACTCTGCGGGAAAAGTAGCTGCTGAGAAAAACCGCCTCCCGCCTGAAGTGCTGACAGGGTTCGTTCGAAGATGACTCTTTCGTGGGCAGCGCGCTGGTCAACCACGAGGACACCCGAACGGAGTCGCAGCACGAGATACCGGTCGAGCACTTGCCATATTTCTCCACCTGTGGACTCACGCTGCAGGACCTCACCATCGTCACGGTATTCCGGAAGCACAGCGTCGAGGCTCATCTGCTCGCCAAGAAAGATCCGCGAGAGATCGCCGGATCCCTCGGCTCGATGACCCTGCTCCCACGAAAGACGTGCCGGGAACGCCGGACTGGTTCCTTCGCCGGAGGCAATTAGCGGAGCTCCGTGCGCCTGCGACAAAGCGCGTGCTACAATTGCGCGAACCAAAGCATACACGCCTTTTTCGTCGTCGAATTTCACCTCTGCCTTACTCGGGTGAACGTTCACGTCGACGTGGCCTGGCGCGAGGTCCAGGAAAAGCACAAACATCGGGTGTTCGCCGTCAGACAGCGCCTCGCCATAGGCGCCGCGTACAGCGTGTTCGAGATAGCGATTCTTGACCACACGCCCGTTCACCACGAACACTTGTCTCCCCCGCGAACGACGATGCAAGGTCGGTCGACCGAGCACTCCGGTAACACTCAGGTAGCTGGTTTCCTCGCCCAACGCTATCAACTCGTCCGGCGCCGCACCATAAACACGGGCAGTGCGTTTGGCGATGGCGTCGCGATCAACTGCTGACCTGTCCTCCGGATAGGCGAACAGCTGCCTGCCCTCATGATCCAACCCGAAGGCGATGTCAGGATGGGACAGTGCGATTTGCTGAACCAGGTCGACAATCCGACGGAGCTCAGCATTGTCTGACTTCAAGAATTTTCGTCGCGCCGGGACGTTGAAAAATAGATCGCTCACCGTGACGCTTGTCCCCTGATTCGTTGCACACGGCCCGATCCAAGTCGTGCGCCCCCCTTCGTGTCGAGCCTCTGTCCCCGCAACGGCATCAGACGTTCTGGTGCGAAGTCGCACACGAGACACTGCACCAATCGACGCGAGTGCCTCTCCGCGAAAACCGAGTGTTGCGACAGACTCCAGATCCTCGATCGCTGAAATCTTGCTTGTCGCGTGCCGCGCAAAACAGATATTCACGTCGGCTGCCGACATACCCGACCCGTTGTCGACTACTTGGATTCGTTCGATGCCCGACTGCCGAAGCAGTACCGACACCTTAGTTGCGCCCGCATCAATCGCGTTCTCAACGAGTTCCTTAACAACCGACTCTGGCCGCTGCACGACCTCACCGGCCGCAATCTTGTTGGCGAGCACATCCGGCATCTGCCGGATCACGGGTTGCACGGTCGGTGACGCCTCCACAAGACTAGGTGAGCTGTAGATATACGAAGGCGCTTAGTGCCAGAAGGATAATCAGGAACGCGGCACTTCCACTCCGACGGCGCCGGTGGCGCGAGCCGCTTCGAATGCGATGTCGAATGCGCTCATCCCGCTTCGGGTCGTAGTGCCGCGGTTCGTAGGAGAACCGGCGGTGGGTCGTGCGCCGCGACGGAACAAAGATACCCATAGTGTCTGCCACAGGGTTCGTTGCAAAGGCAGTCTAATCATAGGTATATCCGGACGCAGTCCAATCGTTCCTGCTCTAAAGCAATCCCTGGAGCATCGCCCATACATACACAATCGGCGATACGAATATTAGTGCGTCGAGACGGTCGAGGAGTCCGCCGTGGCCCGGCAGGATGGTACCCGAGTCCTTAACCTGAGCAGACCGCTTCAGGGCACTCTCAATCAGATCCCCGACTGGACCCAGCAAACCGCATACACAACCGATGAACAGTGTCTGTTTGGCGCCGAGCGGACCAATCACTTCCGAAAGTACTGCCACCGCCAAAAGTCCGCCGACAACACCCGCGACGTAGCCTTCCCACGTCTTCTTGGGTGATATTCGGCTCATGTGGTGTCTTCCAAATCGCTTGCCGTAGAAGTAGGCGATAGTATCGGCACTCCATACTCCCACCACTGTCAACAGGGTCAGCTCCCTGGCGACACCGGGCAAGGTGTCACTGAACCGCAATACAACCGCATAGCTCAGCAGTAGCGTCGGATACAGCACCCCGGCGAGGGCAACGCCGCACTGCATCAACGCCCGCCCACCTCGGTGCAGCAACAGCGACGATGCAAGTATCGCGAGGACGCCGGCGAGCAGCGCAAACTCAGCGTTGTGACCAAGCTGTACACGGAGAAGGACGACAGCCCCGGTTGCCAGACCCGCGAACAGCGTTACCGGTTCGTTGGTGATCTCCGCAAAGTCGTAGAGTTCGTACTGGGCGATCAGGGCCGCCAGTCCTACAAGGGCAAAGAAAGGCCAGCCGCCAAACCAGACAGCGGCGACAACCAACGGGGCACCGACAAGGCCAGTGACTATTCGCTTCGATGCGGATGTCACCCCGATGTCAGTCCTTTGTGGTATCGTCGGACTCATCGCCGGATTCGGGACCCGGGTCCGGCACGTCATCATGATCAACGAGCGGTGCATCGCGAACCGACGTTTCCGCGGCAAGCGCGGCGCGCGCCAGTTCATCATCAGATATCGGCGCTGAGGTCAGGATAGTCCGGGCCTCCTCGGCCTCTGACGCCGGCACCTTCACGAAGACCCGCGCAAGGTCACCAACCGTCAGAAAAAACGCGTGGTCCCTTTTCGTATCGATGACTGCTCGCAAACCCGCGTCGTCCAGCCGGTCGCGCACGATCTCGGCTTCGTAGTCGGTGTTGGTCTCATGCACCACGACCCACTCACCACTTCCTCCCTCTTGCCTGGCTTCTTCGCCTTTTGACTCTGTCATCTCAGACACCTCCCTCAAAATGCATACTACGTTCAGACGACGCCTTAGCTCCGGAGAGCAATTGCAAAGCGCGCTTCCGGAAAAGGTACACAACCCCCATCATGAATATTGCCGATAGCAGGGCCAGGTACCACGGAAGTTCTATGGCATCCAGTTCTGCCACACTCCGATCGGGGGCACTGGCAAACACGTTGCTCAGCACGACAGCGAACGCGTTCTGGAGAAAGTGGGCAATCATGGCCGGTACGAGGCTACCAGTTCGCCAGGTGAGGTACGCGAAGTAGAAGCCGAGAAGGGCTAGCGGAAGAAGCTTGGTTGGCTGCAGATGATAGGCGCCGAACAGGAACCCCGAAAGGATAAGCGACCAATCGACGCCGGCGCTGCGCTCTATCTGCCTCTGGATATACCCGCGAAAGAGAAGCTCCTCGCAGATCGCAGGCGTGACGGCAATCATGAGCAGGCTGGGCAGCAACATGTCGGGCCGTTCGAGTAGCGCCGCTATCGGCGCCATCATCTGCTGCTCCCACTGCACGATTTCGTCTGGCCACGGAAAGCTGGCGTTAAGCTGCCCCACGTACTGAACCATAGGCAACAGCACGACCCACCCGAGTACAGAGAGTCCGACGAACTGCCAGTCCGGCACACGCAGCCTCAGGAAGCCGGCAACCTGCTTCGTGCTCATGCGAGCCAGCAAGAGCGCCGGGACGCCAAATGCGAAGATCAACCCGATGGTGTTCGCACCAAGCAGCTGCGTCGTGTATCCGGCCAGCACCGCCGTTCCTTCAGCAGCGATGGACTCCATTAGAGAGATCAGGTCTTCTCCCGAGACCGCAAGGAGAGCGACGAGTGCTATCGGGGCGATGATCGCCTGAAACAGCACAAAGCAGAGTAGCAGGACAACGAAGGCGGCGAAGCCCGGCGCAAATCGGTGCCGCTCGGTGAAGCCGGTTAGCCTTATCGGTTGGCCACGATGCCAGATGTCGCGAAGCGTCTTGGCAAGTGGCGCGAACTCTTCAGCCTTCATATGGCGCGGGCGTCGGGGGAATCAACAGACGGACATTGTACGCCGCGCAAAATACGGCCTACATTGCATCCATGATGCGACGAAGCCGGCCAACGATCGTACGAAGCCTGGTGTAAACGTATTTGTGATTCTCGATCGACAGCGACTCGGCTATCTCGCTTGCCTTCATCCCCTGCTCGAACCGAAGCAGGACCATCAGTCGATCCTGAACGTCGAGCTGCTTCAGGGCCTCGTTCAGCTTGTTCTCGTCGTCCATGTCGTTGTCCAGGGCATGTTCGACCCTAGCAGCTGGTCTGTCACTGGAGCGTGCCTGGAATCCGAGGGCCGCCAGGTCTTCGATCGACAACGGTGCCCGGTTCTGCGCCAACGCGTTTAGCAGATGCCATCTCTTGTTGACGCTCAGCAGGCCATCAATTTTGTCCAGCGCATGGACAACGTCCAGGCCCGTACTTGGTAGATTGTGTTTCCCACCGAGCAGTTGCTGAATCTCCTGGTGCTGAAGTCGATCCTGGTAGTAGTACTTGAAGACCAGTTTCTCTCGGTCATCGAGCTTACTGATCACGCTCTGCGGCACAGACACTGTTCGGAGTTTGCGGAACCGGTCCCGACATGCATTGGCGACGACCACCGAAAGCCAGGGGGTGATCTCCTTGTTGATTCGGAATCTCCTCAGAGCCTTGAAGTCGTTGGCTCTGAGTCGTTCGCAGATTGAGGTATAGACCTCCATCACTTCGTCCCGATCATGCATGAATCTTCGAATCATGCGGATGATCACGGGAGAGAATCGCTTAAGCAATTCGGCGTACGCCTCTTCCGGGTTCTTCTGGAAGTGCGCAATCAGCTCCGCATCGTTCATCCGTGCGGTCGTGTAGCGAAACTGTACTTTCATGTGCTCAGTCGAGACTTTCGAACATTTGCGAGAGCCGGGATCCACCGGAGCCTGTGTTGATTAGACTCCTGCGAAATGCATAATTTGATTCCCGTCTCGCGCTTGTAGCTCAGTTGGATAGAGCGTTGGATTCCGGTTCCAAAGGCCGGGGGTTCGAATCCTCCCAAGCGCGCCCGCCCCGCGGCCTATCAGGTCGTGGGGTTTTTCCTTTTTCTCGCGCCTGGCTGGTCAATTCCCGTCCTCAGATGTGCCTTCTTGACGAGATTGCCTCTTCGAGAATGATGCCAATGGCCCGGATCGCCCGCAATGCCAACGTATGTGCGTTTTCGCGGCCTTTGCGGGACCTCTCGTATCAGAGTGATACGATTCGTCGAGCTAGAAAGTGAGACTCGTCGCCGTCACGAGCGGCCCTTGATGCGCTTCAGCGCCAGTCTCGCGTTGTTCTCCAACGCCTGGTGATAATCATATTTTCCGCCGTACGACAAAGCGCGCTCGTACGCCGCGCGCGCGCGCTCGAGGTCTCCGTCCTCTTCATGAACCTGGCCGGCGTAATACTCCGCCCACGGAGCCCAACGAGCATGCTCTCCGCCACCAATGCGGATAGCCTCCTCGTAGTGAAAGGTCGCTTGCGACAGCAAACCACGGGCGTGAAGCGAGCGGCCGAGCCGGTACTCGGCCTCCGCCCGTACAGCAAGAGACGCGCCTTCGGATTCGCGTATCGTACGCAGAAGCGGCTCCGCCTCGGCGTAGTTCCCCGCATCGTAGGCATTGGCCGCGCGAAGCAACTCTCTTTCAGGTGCGGTCATTGGCGCACCAACAAGAGCCCGTGCCCGACGCGCCGAAACCGCGTCAGTGTCAAACTCCCGTTTCACACTTACCAGTCGATACGTCTCGACCGCTTTCTCGCGGTGCCCGGCCATCTCGAGCGATAGTCCGAGGTAGAGCAACGTAGGCGCCATAAGCGCATCTCCGCCGTGGTTGCTTCGATAGCGCTCGAGCAGCGGGATGGCCTCCTCGAACCGGTTTTGACGGAACAGTGTCAGACCGAGAAAGTGATCCACGTAGTCGAGGTAGAAGACGCCCGGTTCCGAGCCGGCCGCGCGTGCCATCCTGAATACCCGCTCGGCCTCGATCGCCCGACGATTCTCAAATAGGTAGTACCCGTAGAGGTGCGCGAAAAGCGGGCTGTCGGGGTGCTGGTCGTGAAGCCGTCGCAGCCTGCCCTCTCCGTCCAGTCTTGAACCCTCAAGCGCAACATCGAACAGCGCCAGGTATATCGAAGCCTCTTCGCGCATGAAGGCGCTACTCTTGGCCGCCGCACGTAGCGCTTCGTATCCGGAATCCCGGTTACCGGAGAAACCCGCTATCGCAAGAAACCGTCGGTAGGTGCTTGGCAGGGACGCAATCGAGACCTTCAGGAGTCCGTACCCCTTATGGGCATCAAGAAACGACGGGTGATTTGCGACAAGTCGCTGGTAGGTGCGGTAGGCCGTCCGACCGCTCAGCGCGGCACGGACGTATCGTCCCTGCTTCGCCCAAACAACGGCTCGCTGCAGATTTGTCTCCGCGCCAAGCAGGTGGCGCCACGGAGAGTCTTCTTCCCGTGCCAGCGTCCTCCGCAGTTCGTCTGACCGCAGGAGGAACTCCTCCATGTCTGCTGGTCGATCCGACATCACGAAGCGGACGAATGAGACGAGAGCGAGGTGATACATGCCAGCCGCGCGGCCGTCGTCGCGGTTCGCAAGACGAGTGAAGAATCCCTCCGACTCGCGTAGGCGGAGCCGTATCAGCGCCCGGCGTCCGTCCTGGAGCAGGTTCGCGGAGTCGGCGGACTCCAGAAGCATCCCCAACGGGGCAGCACCGGCGGGCCCGTCGCCTCCGACGTGAGTGGCGTCACCATCGACCGCCAGTTCAGCGGCAGTACTCGCCCCGTTCTCGAACACTTTCCCCGGTGCAGACTGACCCACCGCGACCTGCGCCGGGTCAAGCAGTGCACACGCTGCGGCAAATAGCAGCGCGAGGGTCCAGGATCGTGGCGAAATGTGCCTCAACGACGTATGCGCGCGAGTTTAGGCGGGCGATTCCGCCCGGGTGGTCCATCAGCTCGTTGTTGGTATCGGCGGCAAGATGCCGTCAGTGAACAGCACCGTTTACCCACATCGAGGGCCGCGACCTGATCAGCCTGCCGCTGCCGGAACGAGCTCCAGCTGGTCCTCTGATGCCGCGACGACCGTAGCCACGGTCGCATCACCGGTAACATTTACCACGGTGCGCACCATGTCCAGGATCCTGTCGACGCCGAGAATCAGGGCAATGCTCGCCGCAGGCACGCTGATCGTCTCCAATATGATGACCAACATCACAATTCCAGCGCTCGGGACGGCGGCCGTGCCAATCGAGGCAAGTAGCGCCGTGAACACTATAGCAATCTGCGCGCCAAGTGTGAGGTCGATTCCGGTCGCCTGGGCTATGAAGACGGCCGCGACAGCCTGATAGAGACCCGTGCCGTCCATATTTATGGTTGCACCCAGCGGCAGCACGAATGACGACACCTCCTCAGACACTCCGACTTTCTGCTCCACCGTCTCCATCGTCACCGGCAGCGTGGCGCCGCTGGAAGAGGTCGAGAATGCTACCAGCTGCACCGGCGCCATCGCGGAGAAGAAGTGCCTCAGGGGCATGTTCGTCAGCGTCTTCAGGAGTACCGGGTATGTGATAGATGCGTGCAGCGCCAGTCCCAGCACAACGGCTATGCAGTAATACCCGAGTGCCCCGAGCAACTCACCAATCTGCGCAAGGTTGTCGGCAGCTACAGAGTTTATCGTGTCAGCCATCAAGGCGAACACCCCAATCGGGGCCATCACCATGATGAGTTGAACCATCTTGATTATGAGATCATTCAGGCTCTCGAAAAATGCGAGTAGCGGTGCTGCTTTGTCCCCCGGAATCATGAGCAGCGCGATTCCCGCGAAGATCGAGAAGAACACGACTTGCAACATATTTCGATTACTCGACGCGGCGCCAAAGATATTGTCGGGCACCATGTCGACGAGTGGCGCCAACGGGCCCCGTTGTTGGGCGGCCTGAGCGTCAACCTGACGTGTGGCGGCGTCCTCGCGGTAGGTCTCCTCAAGTTTCGTCCGCATCTCAGGCGGAACTGCTGCACCGGGACGCATGATGTTCACGATCAACAAGCCAATGACGAGCGCGACTAGCGTGGTGCCCATATAGATCCCGATGGTCTTCCCACCAATTCGGGAAAGCTTCCGGAGATCTGAGAGCGACGCGACCCCTGTCACCAGAGACGCAATGATCAGCGGCACCGCTATCAGCTTCAGCAAGTTGATGAAGATCGTCCCGAAGGGAGCGATGAACCACGAGGTTGACTTACCCCAGCCGGCGGCGGCACTCAGAACTCCATATGCCAGGCCCAGAACGAGGCCAATGATGATCTGCCAGTGCAGCTGCTTGTACCACGCCATCGCTTTGCTGAGCACGTTTAGTGTCGAGGGATCGATCAGCCGCCAATATAGGCACTAAAGCAAAGGACGGATCGCCTGCTCAAAGTAGGAATAGCTGCGTGCTCCAAGTATAAACCGCCGGAGCACCCCTTCACGATCGATCACGTAGGTGGTTGGTCGAATCTCGAATGCCTTGTTGATAGCCCGAGGAAGTTTGCCAATGTCGGGAACCGTCGCCGAAACGCTCTCGAGGGCGAGCATCTTTTCAAACTCACGCAATTCCTCCGGAGATTCGTCCGACAGCGAGATTACGACGAGTCCGTCCGGACCGTACCGTTGCTGCAAGCGATTGAGCTCGGGGATTTCTGTCAAGCACGGACCGCACCACGTCGCCCAGACATTCAAGATGACGACTTTGCCGCGTGCATCGCTGAGCCGAGCCGTTGTTTCGTCGTCCACGAGGACATACTCAAAGTCTTCCGCCTCCTCTCGCAGGTCCATCTCCAGAAGGTCGTCAGCACCGGCGACCGCATGGGGCCTGACGCCACCCTCCTGGTTCGCGCCCACGGTCAGGATCACACCGCCAAGTATAACGACGGCCACTGCGAGAACGGCAGCGATACTGTAGAGCCTGTCCTGTCGGGCCGGGCCGTTTCGACGATTGTAGAGTATCGCCAGCATTCCAAGCCCGGCGACGATCATTACCACGGCTCCGATGACCGCACTCGAACTGTCCATGAGGATAGGGCTTCTGTCTTTCGATTCGCACAGACTAAACGACGACTTGGAACAGATGGTTCTCAGAAACTCCAAAGCTGACTAATACGAGTGGAGACCCGCGATCAATCGTGGGCCTCCACATTCGCATCCGTCGCTTTACTGCAAGAACATACCGGGGGATGGCCGGACCTGAGCCACCCTCTCGGTTATCCCGCGAAGTTCAGCAGAAGCGAGAATCGCATCGTGTTTGCTAGCGGCGATCCCTCTTCAAGCGCATAGATGTACGAGAAGTCTACGCCGATGATGTTGTAGCGGACGCCAGCCCCAAGTGTCAGAAACTCCCTGTTGCCGTTGTACGGGTCTTCGTAGAAGTATCCAAAGCGAAGCGCAAGCAACTTGTCGTACCAGTACTCCATTCCGGTACCCACAGTGATCTGCCTAAGAACACCGACACGCTCAATGTCCGTCGGATCAGACGTATTGAGATTGACATCTATCCCGCCCCATGACGAGAAGATCGCCTCGTAGAAGGGTGCTGCCCCCGTCGAGTCGACATCGATCAAGTCCTTGTTGAAGTCGATTACGAAGTTGAGCGCATTGTACTCGTCGAAGTCGAACGAAAGCGCCGTTCCGAAACGGATGTTCGTTGGGATGGGATCAGCTTTGTCGTCGCTGTCGGAGTACTTGATCTTCGGCCCCATGTTGGCAAGGTTGAAGCCGGCCGAGAGCGTCGTCGGGACACTGCCAAGCATGAACGGCTTCGAACGGTACAGCAGTGCCAGGTCGACGGCTGTTGTAACGCCCGCCTTGGTCTCCTGAAAATCCACTGTCTGGCCGGGCGCGAGGTTCGAATAAACGAACCGCACGCTTGTGCCAAGCGCAAGTGTGGGAAGGACCTTTCGGCCGTAGGACACGCCCAGCGCCATATCGTATGACCGGAACTCGCCTGTCGAAATGTTATTCGCGTCACGCCCCTCGTGCCGACCGAGGTTCAAGAACGTGAGGTGGGCGCCGAACGTACCCAGGCGGTCAATGTGGTGCTTCGCGACGAGGTACTCGTAGAAGAGATCACTGCTGAACTCCGGCAGCCAGTTCGAGTGTGTGATCCCCGCTTCCGTGCCGGTCTGGTAGCCGAGACCCGCCGGGTTCCAGAACATGGCGCTGGCATTGTCTGCCAGAGCCACGCCAGCGTTACCCATTCCCGCGGCACGACTGTCTGGCTCGATTTTCAGAAAGACGACGCCCGCGCCACCTACCTGTGCATCTGCGGATTGCGTTGTCGCCAGCGACGCCGTTCCAACGACGGTAGCGGCGGCGAGCGCAAGAAGACGCACTCGAGTGAGCTTGATTATTAAACGATTCATGACTTACTGCAGTTGGTCCTGACTGTGTAGTTATCGTATGAGAGCTATTCTTTCGATCTGCTCGGCCACCTGGCGCGAACCATCGGTCGCCTCAGTTTCAAGGCGAACTTTGTACAGGTAGATGCCTGAGGCGAGTCGGTCGAAGTCATCGTCGCGACCGTCCCAGACAACCCGAAGCGGCCCGGCGGATAGGATTCCCGAGGGCAATGCGTCTTCGGAGGGTATCGTTCGAACGACGCGACCGTTAAGCGTATACACTTTGATCTCCAACGAAGCAGGAGTGCCGACGAACTGGTTGTGCTCCAGAATGAACCGGGTGCGCGTGCTCATCGGATTCGGGTAGTTGTACACATTCCGAATCGAAAGTGCCTCGTCAGCCGCTACAAAATACTCTAACGTCCCAAGACCCGAGTTGTTGAGAACGTCCCACGCGCGAACGCTGAGCGAGCCCGGTCCCGGCGGCAAATCGTCGAGTTTGTACCGTGCCTCGCCGCTCTGGTAAGAGCCTTCGTCGCTCTGAAACGACGTCGCGAGGTCAATCGCGTTCGACTCGTCGCCGTCGATGACAACGAGCATTTCGTGCCCTACGCCGGCGCCAACAGTGTTTATGCCGCTTTCGTCAAACAATCGCACGATCAGTTCCGGGTCGGCAGGCACCATTCCGCCCGACACATATGTCGTGTCGTTCAAAAACAGCGAGATCTGCGGACCCTCAGAATCGTCGGGAGGATTTGTGGTCGTACCCCCAACGAGAAAGCTCTCGGAATAGCCGACCGCCTGATCGGTTGTACTGGTCGCGTAACCTGATACTCTACCCGAGCTGTTGCTATACGCAATGTCTTTGGGAACGACAAACGTAGCCGAGAAGGCTCCGTTCGCAACCCCGACATCACCTCTCCATAGAAGATCCTCGCGGACGTTATAGTAGGGATTCGGCATCCACCTCCAGTTGGTGATCGGCACCCGCCTCTCGGCGTCGAATACTGTCAGCGCTACCTTGCCGTTGAAACCAGCATCGACAGAGCCGTCTGCTGAAGTCACCGAACCGGTGATCGTTATCCGATCAAGTGCGCGAGCCTGTCCTGTCTCCAGCGCCAGGTCGGTATCGTTCATTGTATCCACACGAACCCTTCGTGTCGGAAGCCCAATGCGCATGGTTGGGTCTCCTAGCAGGTTGAACTTCCTGCTGTTGCCAAGGACGCCAACCCCTGTGTTCTTCGTCTCGACCATGGCATCACCAAAGCGCACGTACTGACCGGTCGAATCCGACTTGAACAGCGCGACGTTCAGCGCGCGGTTGAGTCCAGGGTTAAGATCGGACGGGCTCGGCGACGTATAGACCAGTCGCACCGTGGTAAACAGAGCCACGGCACCTCCGTTCTCGTTTAGCAGCAGCGCCTCAGCTCCACTCTGACTGTCGTCAATATCCCACCAACCAAACGAACAGGTCGCAGCGATGAACACGGGCAGCTTGTCTCGATTCTGCAATGACAAGGCGTCGTTGTAGGTAAACAGGTCCTCCTGTGCCAGTCCGCGCGGCCCACCGTGGCCAGAGTAGTTGAATATCAGCGACCCCTCGTCGATTGACTCCAGCAGCTGCTGGCGGGCCCCAGGGACTTTGTACTCAGACACGAAGACCCTGTCGAATGACTCCGCGTAGACCTTGCGTGGATTAAGATCAGCGAGGACATTCTCGCGGACGTACTCGGCCACCGAGTCCATGTTGTACAGGTGGAGGTCTCCTTCAGCCTGCGAGCCGTTAGCACCGGTAAACGCGTCATCCGCGACGAACGTGTATCGGGTACGCCAGGCGCCAGCCGTCGCCGGGTCTTCATAGTGCCGGATCTTCGCAACGACTGCTGACGCCTCCTCTAGTGTCTGCACCGGAAACCGGCCGACGCCTATGTCGACACGTTCGCTGCTTGAGACCGAATAGCCGCGATACGTCCATAGGCCCTCGTTGTCGTCCAGCAGTCCGAAATAGTCGTCGCTGGAGTAGGACGCATCGGGGTTGAAGGTCTCCTCCGTCTCGTAAGGCAGAACGAGATTCGGCGTCTGGTCTATCCCCTGTCGCAGGTTGCGAAAGTCAAAATGCCCGTCACCCATAAGCAACGCATACCGAATACGTTCCGCATCGCCAGGCGCCCGGTCGTACAGGAACTTGAAGTAGTCGCGCACCGCCCGCATGTCTTTCTGGCCACCAGAAAACTCATTGTATATCTGGTCGACGTCAACTACCTCGACCGCCAGCCCGTCGGCACGGCGGTACTCCGCGAGTTCATTTGCAGCCTCAGCCAGTAGGGCGGGTGTGACGATCACAAAAGCCGGATAACTCGTGATGCCATGCAGGTTCTGATTCGGAACCAGTTCCGCACCCTCGGCGGATGCCGGCGTAGCGGCGGCAAGATCAAACGCCACCAGCTCCTTTGGACTCCCTGCTGGCACTTGAACCTGGGTGTAGAAATCTGACCCGGTCTGCCACACTGGAAGGCGCACAAATTCTTGATGGTTCGTCACGTCCAGGACAACAGGCTCTGACGAGAAGCCCAGAAGCGTGTGCTGCACCAGTCCCGGATCCGTTCCGGAATGCCACCGCAAAACGCCGTCCACGGCCTGGTTGCGCCGGGGGTACACGACGCGCAGCCAGTCAAGGGCGGCCTGCGGGTCGTTGATCTGCGAAGAGTCTACGCGGAGCGTCAAGTCAACGGGCCCGCCGTCCAGCAACCGAGAGAAAGCGATGTCTGTCGCCGCCGCGGTCGGTTGATCAGAGTTTGGCGAGATTGCAAACGCAGCGCGCTGCCGCGCCACGTTCGTTCCACCAGACCAGAAGGAGACAAATGCGGACGGATTCGACTTAACCGCCACTCGGGAGCTGAACTCATAGGTGCCCGGAAGCGCGGTTGGCAATGACTCGTTGAGCAGTACGTCGAGGCGTCCGCCGATCCGAATCGGATTGCTGACCCAGGTGTGTCCCGAGCCGTGCTCCTTGCTCCAGATATACTCGTCAAAATCCACGACGAAGCGGCCGTCGACAGCTGAAAGTGTGAGATCTGGATTGGCCGGACTGCCACTCGCGGGCGCCAACTCGCGTCCGGCCCCACCTCCGATCTTGACGAACACGTACGTCAATTCATCGAAGGGATTCACGTTGTGCTCCCACTCCCCGCGAGCGTCGTCGAAAGCCCAGTTAATCACTCCGTCCGTGTAGAACACGACCGCGTCGCCTGCCGCGAACGATCCGTCGCCGCCGCCCGTCACAACCACCCCGAGTTCAGCGAGGTCGGGGATCCGGGATTCGTCATTTACAGCAGGAAGTGGGTTTCCGCCGTTGCCAAAAACTCTGATCTGGCCTGGATCTATCGTCGCCGGGTCTAGTCCTAGCTCGACCAGGAACTGACGGTCGATCTTGTACACGCCACCCGATTCCAGCGGAACTTTATAGTTAAAACCGGTGGCAAGAACGCTCTCTGTGACCAACAGATGTTCGTTCGGTGATGACCGAACTGCAACGGTTCGCGCCAAAGGTGCCGAGCGATTGACGCGAACGGTGAGACTCCGATAGCGGCGGATCCGTTGGCTTGTGGAGTCAAACGCCACAGCGCGCACGACAACGGAACCAACGAGACGTTTTCGGAAGAAGCCGACGCCCTCAACCGTAGCCACCGGGCTGGCAAGGCCGGCTAGCAGCTCGTCCCGTTCTTGACCTGCGAAATCCAGTTCGTCATACTCCGAAGCGACTATAGCGACCGACGCTGATCGCGATCCAATCGGTATCGTTCGTGACGCTGTCAGCGAGCCGCGAGCCAGAGCGACCGCAAGCGCGCCGCCGTCGAGTGAAGCGCTCAGAGAATCCCGGAGCGCGGCAAGCGGAAGCGGCCACGCAAAGTCAAACCTGACGGAGAGCTGCTGGGCGTCTTCAGATACCACGGTCTGCCGAACGTCTTGCGCGGCGACCACCGACACAAACGAAAAGGCGAGGAACAGGCCTGCGAGACCAAGTACCCTGGAATATCCCTGACGAAAGGAAACCACGCCGCTAAGAGCAATCTGCTAGGTTGTATGAGAAATTCGGCTTCAGCCGCTAGAACCGTAACAGTCGTCTCAGGTCAGATCTCGTTTGATTAGGCGCAGATTTCGTGGTCAGCCAGCGTTCGCAGGCACGAGGAGTATCGGTCGCATCCGTACCGCGATAAAGGCAATTATGCGGTTCAATGCCTTCAAAAACTGGCGGTTCCACTGTCGGAACCGCCCTTCTTGCCCAGATTTCGAAGACGCTCAACACGTGCCGTCAGCTCCTCGCTAGCCTCTTCTATGTCCGCAATCGGCTCCTTGAGATCAGCCGGGAGGTCGAGCCCTCGCGCAATCTCATTCAGAAGCTGAGCATTGCCCGAAATAATCGCCACCGGATTCTTGATGTCGTGGTAGATCCGGGCAATCTCACGAAGTAGGTGCTCCTCTTCAGACATCGACATTAGTACAACTCCCCTAGAGTTCGCGGATTGCAGACCGCCGGGCCTCGATCTGTCTCGCAGACGTCGGCTATGGCGACGTCCGGATCGTGCTCGAAGAACAGCGACCAGTTCTGCGCAATCGCCATCCGAAGAAAATCAGCCTTCTCGTTCATGGTGTCCAGCGGGCGAACATCGTACGCCATCGTCCACGCCGGCGCGAGATGGTGACTGGTTGGCAAGAGATCAGCGACAAACACCAGCGTGCGTTCTGCGTCCTCTATCCTGACAATCTGCATTGCGTCTGTGTGCCCCTGAAAAGGTGCCACGAAGACACCACTGAACAGCGAACTCACGCCGTCTATGAGCACGAGTTGCCCAGACGCTTCGAGCGGTCTGAGATTATCTGCCAGAAACGACGGGGCCTCGCGCGGATTGGGATCCAGGGCAGTTTCCCACTGCCCGCGTTGAACGTGGTAGTGTGCGCGCGGAAAGGCCGGCACGAGACGTCCGTTGTCGTGCTCCGTGCTGCCGCCGGCGTGATCAAAGTGGAGATGCGTCAGAATGACGTCCGTTACGTCATGACGAGTGAAGCCTCGTTCCCGCAGCGACCGGTCAAGCGTATGCGACGAATGGTCTACTGCGTACAGCCCCGCAAACTTCTCGGTGTACTTGTGCCCGAGACCGTTGTCGATCAGGATAAGTCGGTCGGAGTCCTCCAGGAGGAGGCAGCGCATTGACAGCCGGATCCGATTGCGATCATCGGGCTCCATTCTCTTCCGCCACAGCGGCCGCGGGACGACGCCAAACATGGCGCCTCCGTCGAGCCCGAGATAACCCGTTTCGATCGTGTGCAGTGTGTACGGTCCGATCTTGGTCATCACGACAGCTCAGGTGGGAAGTCGTCAAAATGGCCGTTGGAGCGCACCTTCTGACGTACCGCCTCAAAGCGCTCGACTTTCGGAATAAATGCTTTCAGATGGCCAACCAGCTGTTCTATCCGATCTACTTCGGTCGCTGCCTCCAGCAACGACTGCTTCTGTGCAAGCTCCAGACCCGCGTTGCGTGCCAGCCTGTACGATAGATAGCCGTCGGTCTCGTAGAACTCAGGCCTGACCGTTCGTCCGGCCAGCTCGAGCAGTTTCATGTGCTGCGCAATCAATCGCTCGACTGTCGGACCAACGGCCGGTTCATCGCTATTCTCAATCCACGCGACATCACATCGCATGTACGAACCGTCATCGGTAATCTGCTGGAGTCGAAAACGATCTGTACCAAAGACCTGAATGTCCATGCGCCCGTCATCGTACGTGCGCTCGACCTCGACGATTCTCGCCCCGCAGCCCACCTGTGAGAGCTTTCCATCCTCATACAACACAATTCCGAACGGTAAAGATTGCTCCGTGCAGTCTTCAACAAGCTTCTTGTATCGATCCTCGAAGATGTGGAGCGGGACGGTCTCGCCTGGGAACAGTACAATCCCGAGAGGAAAAAGGGCGATGTGGTCAGGTCTGGGTTCGGTCACGATAGAAAAGTCAGAGGTAGCGTACCTTTACCGGTGTTGGCGTCGAGTTTTCTTCAGCGGTTCTTTCGATGCGTGCTCTTACGCTCTGCTTCGCTTTCGGTTTGGTCGCGCTGACGCCGGCCGACTCGCTGTCGCAACCCCTGCCCTTCGGATCGTCAGACGACCCCTCCGAGCACATCCGCAGCGCCTGGATTGGTCGGCAGAATGCGGTAGACGTGCTCGGTGGGTTTTCGCTCATTGGAGCCAGGTGGCGATCGATGGGAAGCATCAACACGACGCTACTGAACCGGACATTGGGGGCCCGCTTTCGCACTTCTTTGAGGGTCGGCGACGAAGGGAGGTACGAACCTGACTTCGACGAACCGTACGACCTGCTGCGACAGATTGACTTTGTCAGGCTGAACGTGCCTCGCCGACGCGGAGTTTACGCGCGGGTGGGGCCGATACAGCGTGGCCGACTGGGATTTGGTCACCTTGTCGACTTCTTCAACTCCGACGTGGCGTGGGACGAGCGGACCATCGGCGCCGAGTTCATGATGAGGACTCCTTCGCTCGACGTCGCCGGATTCACCGACAACATTCTCGTGAACGGTGTTACCGGCGGGCGCGTGGCAATCAGACCGCTCACGTGGTCTCGCGACGAGCGCGCCCGCACCTTCGAGATCGGACTAAACGCGGTCACCGACCTCACAAAGAATACGAATGAACTCCCCCAGATCACCGGGTTCAATGCCGACATCTCGTTTGCGGCCGCGCTCGTTGGAGAGGCATCGTTCTCACCGTTCGCCTCGTTTGCCTGGTATACGGGTTTCGGCGGTGGACTGGCCGCTGGCACAGAGTTCAAGAGCAACAACTTCCTTGACCTCGCGCGATTCCATCTAAGGCTTGCCGTTCTATTCGACTCAGACGACTTCTACCCCGGCTACGTGGGGTCATTCTACCAGGTACAGAACGGACGTTCGCGGATTCTGGAGACGGAGAGCGGGCAGCCCGTGTCCACAGACCGACGCGTTGGGATCCCGCTGCAAGACGTCGACGGGGGCACCGGCTACGAGGTCGAGTTCCGCCTGGTGTTCTTTGAGCGGTTTGAGTTGTGGTGGCAGTTCCGGCGCCGCGGGCCCCAGGCGCTCAGCGAGCGCCACTTCAGACTGCTGTTTCAGACGCGAAGGCTTCGCGCGTCCATCCAGCAGGATCGTTCTGGACTCCGAGGTCTCTTCACCGTGCTGAACGATCTTGGAGACCAGACGGCAATGAACTTCGAGACTGAATACCTCGTCTCCGGGGCCTTCTGGATTGTTGTGCGCGCGCGGTACAGCTATGAGCGCGTTGCGGATGCACCCGACGGGACCAGGCTCTACTTACCTCAACGCAGGTTTGAGCCACTAGGTGGACTCCGGCTGCGCTTCTGACCTCAGCTCACGCCGACACTCATCTCAAGCATCCGCTCTATTGGCTTGAGCGCGCGCAACCGCGTCTCTTCCGGCATCGTGATCTCTGGCGCTTCGTGCTTCAGGCACAGATAGAGCTTCTCGACTGTGTTCAAGCGCATATGTGGGCACTGATTGCAAGCGCATCCGCTCTCAGGTGGCGCCGCGATGAACGTCTTGTCAGGATTATCCTTCTGCATTTGGTGTAGTATCCCTTCCTCCGTAGCCACGATGAACGTGGTCGCGGAGTTCTCCGAGGCCTGGCGCCGGATCGCCGTTGTCGATCCGATGAAGTCGGCATGTCGCAAGATGGCTTCCTCGCACTCCGGGTGCGCGAGGACCGGCGCCCCGGGGTGACGCGCCTTCAGCCCAATGAGCTTCTTCTCGGAAAACGTTTCATGGACGATGCACACGCCGTCCCAGATAACCATGTCCTCTCTACCTGATTCCTTGGCGAGATAGCGCCCAAGGTTGCGATCGGGTGCAAAGATTATGGGTTGGTCAGCCGGTATTTGCCCAATGATGTGCTTGGCGTTCGAGGACGTAACAATAATGTCGGTGAGCGCCTTCGTCGCTGCCGTGCAGTTGATGTACGAGATTACGGTGTGACCCGGGTGAGCATCGACGAACCGCGCGAACTCGTCTGCGGGACACGAATCAGCAAGTGAGCAACCCGCATTCAGGTCCGGGAGAAGAACCTTCTTTGTCGGGTTCACAATCTTGGCCGTTTCTGCCATGAAGTGGACGCCCGCGAAGACAATGATATCTGCCTCTGTCTCAGCCGCCTGACGGGCAAGGCCGAGAGAGTCGCCGATATAATCGGCCAGGTCCTGGATCTCTGGTTCCTGATAGTAATGGGCTAGCAGGACGGCGTTTTTCTCACGCCGGAGTCTGTCGATTTCCGCGTGGAGGTCTATCGACGAATCGATCTCCTCCTGGACAAACCCGATGGAGGGGTCCAACAATTCGAGTGTAGTCATGCTCTTGTCTACGCGATCATTCGGCGGTATGGTCCGTCGGGCCAGCCGTTTCGTATGGCGCCAACCCGCGCGCAGACAAGACAAGCACTCTGTCTGCGTGCTCCGCCAACGATTTGTTGTGCGTCACGATTATGAACGCCTGCCCCATGGATCGACTGAGCTCTACGATTTGGAGGTGAAGATCGTCTGCGGTCTGTTCGTCGAGGTTGCCGGTCGGCTCATCCGCCAGCACCAGCGCCGGTTCATTCATGAGTGCACGCGCAACGGCCACCCGCTGTTTCTCTCCGCCCGAGAGCTGCGTGGGTCGGTGCTCGACGCGATCAGCCAGGCCGAGAGACGAGAGCAATTCGCGCGCCCGCGACTCTGCCGAGGACAGGGACCGATCAGCGATCATCGCCGGCATCGCAACATTCTCCAGGGCGGAGAACTCCGGTAGCAAGTGGTGGAACTGGAAGACGAACCCAATTCGCTCGTTCCTGAACGCGGCGAGGGCTTCATCATTCTTGGCGAAGACGTCCTCGCCATCAAAAAAGACCTGTCCCGCGTCTGGCCGATCAAGCGTGCCAAGGATATGGAGTAGCGTACTCTTGCCCGAGCCACTCTCCCCTACAATGGCCACAATTTCTCCGGGACTCACGGATAGCGACACGCCCTCGAGGACGGAGAGTCGTCCGTCGGCGGTCGGGTAGCTCTTTGATACGTTATCGACGTTCAGCACGGCAAGTCAGTGCACGATATCAACGTTCGATGCCGTACTTGTTCATCTTGTTATAGAGGTGAGACCGCTGGATCCCAATCGCCTCCGCGGTCTTCGACACGTTCCAGTCGAACTCGTCCAACTTCGTCGTGATAAAGATTCGCTCGGCCTCGTCGCGGAATGCGGCAAACTGATCATGGCGTTGCAGCAGCCCCTCAACCGCGCCGCTACCGCCAGCGCGTGGCTCCACGTACCGCATGACGTCGTCGACGGTAACCTCATCGCCACTCAGAATGAGCAGGCGTTCGATGACGTTATGCAGTTCGCGCACGTTTCCTCGCCATTCGAGTCCACGAAGTCGCTCCAGCGCAGCCTCCTGAATAGGCTTCGGATCCAAACCGTTCCGGCGCGCCAGCCGGTCTACGAAGTGCAGAGCGATTGTGGGAATGTCATCGCTGCGCTCGCGGAGCGGCGGCACATGAATCAGGATAACCGACAGACGATGGTAGAGGTCTTCTCGAAATTCGCTCTCGGCGATCTGCGCAAGCAGATCCTTGTTGGTGGCCGCCACGACACGAACATTCACCGGGATTGCGCGGTCACCGCCAACCCGTGTGATCTCGTTTTCCTGAAGCGCCCGAAGCACCTTGGCCTGGGCGGCGAGACTC
>JANQRN010000117.1 GCA_028284545.1 Rhodothermales bacterium
GCTTTTCGCGCTTCAGCTCGCGTTCGATCATCGACTTCTTAGCCATATCAAATACTGCTCTTTACGTATCTATTTCTTGAACGGAAAGTTGAACGCTTCGAGTAGCGCACGCCCTTCCTCGGGGTTGCGGGCCGTGGTCGTGATCGTAATGTCCATGCCACGGATCGCGTCGATTTCGTCGTAGTTGATTTCCGGGAAGATAATCTGCTCGGAAACGCCCATGCTGTAGTTGCCCTGGCGGTCGAACGACTTGGGGTTCAAACCGCGGAAGTCCCTGATGCGCGGAATCGCAATGTTGACGAGCCGGTCCAGGAACTCGTACATACGCTCCCGCCGCAAGGTCACTTTGCAGCCGATCGGAAAACCCTCGCGGATCTTGAATCCCGCGACCGACTTGCGCGCCACACGCGTAATGGGCCGCTGACCGGAGATCTTCTCCATGTCCGCCCGCGCGTGCTCGAGCACTTTCTTGTCGGCCACCGATTCACCCACGCCCATGTTGAGCGTGATCTTGGTGATCTTCGGAACCTCCATCGGATTACTCAGACCCAGTTTCTTCTGAATCTCTCCGGCAAGTTCCGTTGTGTATTTTTCCTGTAAGCGTGCCATTTTCGTTTCTCTCAAGAGCCGCGCCGCCAAATCCTGCTACCGCCGCTCTGCTGATTGCATCCGTCTAGATGTCGACTCGTTCGCCACTCTGTTTGAAGACGCGCACCTTGTTGCCGCTCTCGTCCGTTTCGAAGCCGACCCGCTCGCCCTTCTTGGACTTGGGGTTGAACACGAGCACGTTCGAGATATCGAGGGGCATGGCCACGTCGACTATCCCTCCGGGAACCTGCGGGTTCGCGTTCGGGTTGGGCTTCTGGTGCTTCTTGGCAATGTTGATGCCTTCGACGAGCACCCGGCCGTCGGTAAAGACCTGAATGACCGTACCGCGACGGCCCTTGTCTTTGCCCGCCCGCACGATGATCTCGTCGCCTTTTCTAATCTTGTTCATACTCGAATCCCGTAGTCGCCGCGTCTCAGAGGACTTCCGGCGCCAGCGAAATGATCTTCATAAACTGGTTGGTACGCAGTTCGCGCGTGACCGGCCCGAAGATACGCGTTCCAATGGGTTCCAGACGCGCATTCAGCAGCACTGCTGCGTTGCCGTCGAAACGAATCAGCGAACCGTCCTTGCGGCGCACGCCTTTGCGGGTACGTACGACAACAGCGTTGTAGACTTCGCCTTTCTTGACCTTGCCTCGCGGAATCGCGTCCTTGACGCTCACCTTGATGACGTCCCCGACGCCGGCGTAGCGACGCTTCGAACCGCCCAGCACCTTGATGCACTGAACGCGACGCGCTCCGGAGTTATCGGCTGCGTCCAACACTGTCTGCATCTGAATCATGACTGCTTCCTAAACTGATATTGCCTTGCGACCTGGCCTTGCGACCTAGCGGTCCGCAGTGCGCTCGACCACGTTGACCACAGCCCATGATTTGTTCTTCGAAATCGGGCGGCATTCGGAAATCGCAACACGATCGCCCGGCTTGCACTCGTTGGCTGCATCGTGTGCGAGCACCTTGGTGGTGCGACGAATGTACTTGCCGTATACCGGATGCTTGATCCGGCGCTCGATTGCTACGGAGACCGTCTTGTCCATCTTGTCGCTGACGACCCGACCGACAATGGTTCGCTGTGTTTTGTTGTCTTCACTCATGTTCATTCACTCGCTGAACGCTGCATTTCGCCCAGCACGGTTTTGATCCGCGCAATTTGCCGGCGTACGCGGCGGTGTTCGGTGTGCTGACCGAGCTCACCGGTGGCCTGCTGCATACGCAGGTTGAACTGCTCGCGACGCAGCGAGACGAGTTCTTCGTTCAATTCTTCGACCGACTTACTGCGGAGTTCGCTCGCTTCCATCACATCACCTGCCGGGTCACGAAGGTGGTGGCAAACGGCAGCTTGGCCGCAGCCAGGCGGAACGCCTCACGCGCCACCTCTTCGGAAACACCTTCCATTTCATACAACACGCGTCCGGGCTGAATCTGGCAAACCCAGTACTCGACGTTGCCTTTACCCTTACCCTGCCGAACCTCGAGAGGCTTCTTCGTGATCGGCTTGTCGGGGAACACCCGAATCCAGATCTTTCCGCCACGCTTGATGTAACGGGTCATTGCACGACGCGCCGCCTCGATCTGGCGCGCCGTCATCCGGCCACGCCCGGTCGCTTTGAGGGCGTACTCACCGAAAGCAACCGTGCTGCCGCGAATCGCGAGGCCGCGGTTGCGCCCCTTCATCTGCTTGCGAAACTTTGTACGTTTTGGCTGTAGCATGTTCGTTCCTTAAAGCCAGCGCTGCCTTACGAGCGCGCTGCCGCTGGCGCATCAGCCTCGGGAGCCGGGGCAGCCGGCTCGGGCCGATCGAAAACCTCGCCCTTGAAGATCCAGACCTTGACGCCGATGACGCCGTAGGTTGTGTGCGCTTCCGCAAGACCGTAATCGATGTCGGCACGCAGCGTGTGCTGCGGCACGCGACCTTCCCGATACCACTCGGAGCGCGCAATTTCGGCACCGTTCAGACGGCCGCCGACCTTGACCTTGATACCTTCGGCACCCACACGCATCGTGTTCGTCACCGCGCGCTTCATGGCACGGCGGAACATGACGCGACGCTCAAGCTGCTGCGCTATACCCTCAGCGACAAGCTGTGCGTCGAGTTCGGGTTTACGGACTTCGTTGATGTTGATGCGCACGTCGTTGATGGGCATGCGCACCATCTTCGACACTTCGAAGCGCAGCTTCTCGATGTCTTCGCCCTTCTTGCCGATCACGATGCCCGGACGCGCCGTATGGATCGTAATGTTCACCTTCTTGGATGGACGCTCGATCGAAATCCGGCTGACCGACGCATCCTTGAGTTTGCGCTTGATGAACTTGCGCAGCTCGTGGTCGGTCTTGACGTACAGCGGGAACGTCGCCGAATCCGCGTACCACTTCGATGCCCAGTCCTTGACGATCCCTAGGCGAATCCCTGTTGGATGTACTTTTTGACCCATAATCCTGTCTACTCGTCGCCCACACGGACGGTAATGTGGCTGTTCCGCTTGATGATGCGTGCGCCGCGGCCTTTCGCCCGCGCGCGGTAGCGTCGAAAAGTCGGCGCCTCGTTCACTTCGATCGTCGAGACCCTGAGCTCGTCGATGTCCGCACCGTGGTTGTGTTCGGCGTTCGCAATCGCCGATTCGAGCACCTTCTTCACGATGCGCGCGCTTTTCTTCGGCGTGAACGTCAGCGTCCTGAGCGCCTCGTCAACCGATTTGCCGCGGATAATGTCCGCAACGAGGCGGCATTTCTGCGGGCTGATCCGTGCGTATCGAAGTGTTGCAGCAACTTGCATGATTGTTGACTCCTTCGACCTACTTCGTCTTGCGATCGCCGGAGTGACCGCGGAAGGTCCGAGTGATCGCAAACTCGCCGAGTTTGTGGCCGACCATGTTTTCCGAAATCAGGATCGGCATGTGCTGGCGCCCGTTGTGCACGGCAATCGTCAGGCCCACCATGTCCGGCAGGACCATGGAGCGGCGGGACCAGGTTTTGATAGGACGGCGATCGTTGGTCTTCGCGGCCTCGGCGACTTTTTTCGCCAGGTGCGTATCGACGAACGGCCCTTTTCTTACACTGCGTGG
>JANQRN010000156.1 GCA_028284545.1 Rhodothermales bacterium
CTCGCCTATTCTGCGCGCAGGTCTGACCGAAGAGGCGCCAAGGATGCGACGCGCGGCGAGGCGACCTGAAAAACGTCATCGCGTGCCGAGGACGTCACGAGGTAGTGCGTTACGGCATCCTTGAAATGGAGCTGCTCGGAACCCGATTCACGGGTAATGGTCACCGTCAACGTCGGCTCGCCGGTGACCACCGGCTTTTCCACGTCGTCGTTGAACCCATCGGCACGCAACATCGAGTACCTCGAAAACATCCGGCTTGCCACCGTCGCGTCAACAGCGTCGCCTGAGTCGAGGCTGAAGCCGTCTCCCGTCCGACTAACTGTGTAGTTGCGACCGCCTCCGCGTACGTCCACAGATTTGATCGACTCGGGGGCGGAGTGCGTGATCCGCTTGTCTCTCAATGACTCGGGATCATCGAGCATCCCCAGCCGCCGCGTCATGTAGAAGACTCGGGGATCGTCTCCGACTATGATGTAATCAGCCTGGTACATCTCGCCGTGGCCTGCGACAACAAATTCTTTCACGCCACCGTCCCATCGCAGCTGCAGTCGTCGCCCGATCTCGGGTGACACCCCGAACTCTTCGTAGCGACTCTTCTCAGCGGTGACTGCCTGTTCCAGCACAATCTGCCCAACGGCTCTGAGCATGGCGCTTACAGCCGGGGTCTCGACAGGAGACTCAATCGGCTGCGTCATCCGCCAATGCTCGCCCTCCTGCTTGAGCATGATATCGTGCTCATCGGTGGTGATCCGAATCGTGTGAACTTCGGAGGTTGGGACCGTGATGTCCGGATGGTCCCGAGACATGTAGTCCGCGTCCTGAAAGATGCCCGTCATCATTGCGACGACGGCAAGTGCCAAAACACCCATGACTGCAAAAACGATTATCCGTACTACTGACTTCGACATTCCCGGCCCAAAGGCGCTGGTACTTGTTGAGGTTGTCCCATAATCGACGGAGGGTTGGCGTTTGTTCCAGCGTGGCACCGCGAATTGGCCCATTCCTGCCGTTAATGAAACTGAAAGCGCTTTCAAAAAGAAGGGTCGCCGTAACACGACGGGCGAGCGGACTCCACCTGGGGGGCTCGATCCCGAATGTCTTAGTACGTATGACCTGTTTTTTTCATATTTTGCGCTTAACGTATCAGAGGGCCCGATAGTGCTCAAGCGCAGTTAGGCCTCCACCTTTCGGTGGACGTCCGTCTGCAGTTCTACGGGCGGGGACCTGGCGGCTCTCGCCGGGTCTCACGGAGAATGACCACTTAGCTATCACAATACAGCAAAGTCTACTCGTCACGCGATGATCGCGTAAACGTGATGATCGCGTAAACTGGGTTCAGTAGACGGATTAGATCTTTCAACCGATAGCCTGCCGGCCAACTTAGTATCGAAGGCCAGCACAAAGCACCAGACGCCATTAACGCCAACGCGACCATAGAAGCCGACGCAGCGAACGCCCAACGGGACGTCGTCGACCACGGGCGCCGCGCCACGAATGGCAATCACCCCGAGCGCATCGCAATCAAGAAAGTGCAGTCAACAATCATTCACCCTGGTACTGACCGGCAACGCGTCCGACCGAGGCGAGAACATCGCTCGGAAGAGAAGGACCAGCTGACGACGGTATCCCGGTTGCGGTCGTACGTCAACCGGATCCTCGCCGCCTTCGCGCTGCTCCTACTTGCCCCGCTGTTCCTGTTCATCGCCGTCTGGATTCGGCGGGACTCCGATGGCCCGGTGCTCTTCCGCCAGCGCCGGCTCGGCCTGTACGGCAAGCCGTTCGACATCTTCAAATTCCGAAGCATGTACAGGGACGCGGAAACGCGACTCCAACACATATTGGAGTCAGACCCCGTACTCAAAGCCGAATTCGACATCTTCCACAAGCTCCGCGATGACCCGAGGGTAACGCCCGCTGGCAAGTTTCTGCGACGTTTCAGCCTCGATGAGCTCCCGCAGCTCATCAATGTGGTGCGCGGAGAAATGAACATCGTAGGGCCACGCGCATACCTGGTTACGGAACGTGACCGGATGAACGGTGACTGTGAGAAGATCCTCTCTCGCAAGCCCGGGCTAACCGGCTTGTGGCAAGTGTCGGGACGAAACGACCTCCCCTTCTCGGAGCGCGTAGAGCTCGAGAAGTGGTACGTCGAGAACCGCACGCCTTTGCTCGATGCCAAGATCGTCGCCAAAACGGTCGGCGTGATCGTGGGCGGTCGCGGGGCCAACTAGAACGCCCTCCGTCTTCTGAGCGTATAGCACTTCGTTCCGAATGCACCTGCTCGTATCGGTACTTGAAACCGACGGTTACGTAGTAGGCAGCAACAATGGACCGTCCGGCCTTCACACATTCGAGGACGGCACGTGGAGTCACCGGGGCTGGAAGAATGTCCGCGCCTTCTCCGTCGCCCAGCATCGCGAAACGATTCTGCTGGCCGCCGGCAACGGGATTCTCCAAACCCACGACGCGGGCGCGTCATGGCGAGTGGCCTCCGATTGGCGTCTAACCGAAGCGCTTGACATCCTACCGCCAGTTGATCGCGGCAGGCACATGATCGCGACCGCACACGGCGCCTGGACCTGGGATGGTGGTGCGGACTGGCGGCGCGCCAACAACGGCCTGGCGACGACGTTCGTGTCGGCCCTGCACGCCCTTCCGTCTGGGCGAACCCTCGCGGCAACTGAACTCGGCCTCGCAGTTTTTGACCCCACTCGAGAAACGTGGCAGCACCTCGGGCCCGCAACCCCCGTAAGATCCCTCAGCACCCGCGGATCGTTGTGTCTCGCGGGTGCAGAGCAGACCGGGCTTCACGTCTCACACGACGGGGGTAGCACATGGCTTCGCACCATATCCGACGAGTCAGTCTACGCGGTTGCCGTGCGTCCCGACTCCAACACCGTCGTGGCGGGTGGACTCTCCGGGACGATCTGGGTGTCGGAAACAGCTGGATTAAGTTGGGACCGGGTGCCGCACCCAGCGCAACAACGGGTCGACGACGCAATCCACTCGCTCGCCTTCAGTAGCGACGGCAACACCCTCTTCTGCGGATGCGGCAAGTCAGGGCTCTACGTACTCGACGCGCGTACTATGCAGATCATCGACCGAGCGCTGGACCGCGCCTTTGTGTCACGCGTCCTTCCAACCGCTTGATCATGGACGTGCCCTTCCCCGAAGCGAACCAAGCGGCATTCCAGGATCGCGCAGACTATCTAATTCGATTCTACGCAGATGCGCGCGGCAACCAGCCTGTCGGCCTCATCGAATTGGCCTGTCGCCTGCGGCTCGAGGACTGGAACGAGGAGTCCAACGAACAGCTCGGGCAAATGCTCGACGACCCACACGGCGACATGTTCTGGATGATCCCCACAGCGCTGATCTTCCTCGAAGCGCCCGTCGCGATGGAGGCGCGCAAACGCATCCGCCGGCTCTGGCGAAGCTATACACCATATCGCGGGGACACCGAGAATCATTGGCTCATGTACTACGCGAGCCTCTACCTCATGTCGGAAGGCGACCCGGAATCGGGCGCAGACACGTGGTTCAACGGCCGCAGCGCTTCAGAGAATATGGCCGAGGCCCGCGAATATCTCTCACATTGGGCGCAGCACACTTTCGACGAGGGACAAACGGAGTTCGATTCCCCACACTACCTGAGTTTCTTTGTTGCACCGCTGGCCATGTTGTATGGCTACGCTCGGGACCCGGACGTAAAGAAACTCGCCGACACAATGCTCACGTTAATGATCGCCGATTTCGCGGCGGATCAGCTCAACGGACTCTACGTCGGCGCATTTAGCAGGGTCTATCCAGAACCCGCACTTGAACGGTGGCGCAATCCCAGCACTACCTACGCCTGGCTGCTTTTTAACAACGTGCCATTGAATCCCGACCCTGTAAACCGTGTGCTCCCGCGAATCGGGTACCGTCCGCACGGCATGGCGGCTATTCTTGCACTGTCAGGTTGGTCGCCCGCGCCGCAGCTGCAAGAGGTGGCCGCGGATCGGTCGGGAATTAAGACGCACCTCGAGCGCCACCGAACGCGACGCCGACTGCGCTACGCGCGCTCCGAAGTGCCCATCTGCAAAATGAACTTCATGGATGAGGACTATGCGGTCGGGTCAACCCAGGGCGGACTCCTACAACCAATCCAACAGCACACGTGGGAGGTGTTCTGGAAAACGCCCCACCCCTTCGATGGCTGGAACGTGCTCTTTACGCTGCACCCGTATTCCAGCGAACACGAGGCCGGAATGTACTTCCCGGAAGAGCCGCTCCTATCCGTTGCGCAATTTGCGGCCAGCGAGAAACCGACCTACGACAGAGCGGACAAATGGACGGGCGGCTCACCCTTTGAAAGAGTATTTCAAGACCGAAATACGGTTATCGCCCTCTACGACATCCCGCCCGGTACCCGATTCCCGTTCATCAGCGGGTATTTTTCCAGACGGCTTTCCATTCTCGATGACAGCGCGGGCTCTGGCTGGGTGGTTGCCCATGGCGACAACATTATGATCGGGTACTACCCGCTTTGCCCGTTCACGTGGCAAGACGAGCCGGGAGGCGACCGGAGGCTGCATTCCACGTTCCTCCGAAACGGGGCCGTCGTCCACACAGACCGTGCACCGAATTACAACGGGCCGCAGGACTTCCTGAAGACGCTTGGCAAATCGGCGATCGACGTCCAGAAATCGCCGGAGCTTCAAGTTCGCTTTACAACGCCCGACGAACGAGAACTCGTCGCCCAATTCTATCGCGGATTCTCAGTAAACGGGGACACCGTCAGGTACGACGCCTGGCCGCGGTACGATGGCGACTTCATGTCGACGACGCGAGCAGGGGACGTATTGATTTCTCCAAATAGTTCTCAACCGCTGCAGCTGCGTCGGGATTCGTTGGAGCTCTCATAAGCAATGTTTCGTTCCACATAAAGAACATTGTCCCTGTTGTAAAACGTAGGCGTTTTGGCAATACTGTCTAATCACTTCACAGCATTTGTCAACAATGTCCGACTCGCCTTTCTCGTCCGTTTCCACCGTTACCTATTCATCGGCTGACCATGAGGTCGCCGCCACCGCAGCGACCGCTCTCGCGGCGCGACTCGGTCTGCCAACACCACAACCAGACGACGAAAACGAGCACGCCCTCCGCGTTGGAGTAGCCGGTCGCAGTCACTGGCAGTTGGGCCCGGCCAATCCATCTGACACTGCCTGGATGTGGGCGCGTGTTGGTGAAGGTGGACGCGGACAAGTTGCGGCAAGCGATGCGTGCTACCTCTACGCGTTTGTGCACTACGTGGCCGACAGCCTCTCGGATCAAGAGAAGTCATCGCTTCGCGACGGCTTGCAACTCTCGCCCGCGTTTGTGCAGAACCGACCGCTCTTCGATTCTGTGCTCAACCACATCAACCGCAGCGCCCGCGGCTTTGATGCGGAAACCCACATCGAACTGGTCGCTCGTTCCGGCTTCACCCACCTCGAGGTTAACGGACTCGCCTCACACACACCGCACGAAGCAGGCCGCGCGGGTGAATACTACCCGCAATTCTATACCTACTGCCCGGGCTTCAACCATTTCACGTTCAGCAAATTGACGGAAGGCCTCTACGAGATAGACTACGTCGAGGCGAACATGAATCGCATGAAGCGCCACGCCGCCATCGGACGGAAGTACGGGCTGAAACCCGGGATGTTGTCTTTCGAACCGCGTTCCATGCCTGAGGCTTTGTTTGAGCGGTACCCGACGCTGCGGGGCGCCCGCGTCGACCATCCGTTCAGATCGTGGATGCCGCGTTACGTTCTGGCGCAAGACCACCCTGTTGCGCGGGAGCACTATCGGGAAATGGTACGAAACATCATGGCTGCCGTACCTGACCTAAGCTACCTGTCTATCTGGACAAACGATTCGGGTGCAGGCTTTGAGCATACCTCGTCGCTGTACGTCGGTCGCAACGGCGGACCTTACATGATCCGCGAGTGGCGGTCTCACGAAGCGATTGCACGCGCCGCGGGCGAGAGCGCCGTCCGCTGGCTGCGGCTGATCCGCGACACGGCGGCGGAAGTCAATCCGGACTTCGAGGTTGTCCTTCGGATTGAGCCTTTCAAGGAGGAACACGACACCATCATCGCCGGCATGGGTGACGGTCTAACCGTGGAGGCGCCGTCACTTCTGGTACGCGGATACGAGTTGCCGTACCAACACCCGCGGTATCCCGAGCAAACGAGCGTAGCAGGTTCGATCTATCATACCGAGATGAACGACTCCGAGCGGGAGCAACTCGCCAAGTGGCGCGATCTCGGGTTTGAGCCCAAGCTCAATTACTCAGTTGGCCCGTCCTTCAACATCGAGCCGATGATCGGAATACCATTTCCGAGGCTACTGCACAAGAAGTTGAAGAGCCTGAGGGATATGGGCGCAACTGCGGTTGGTGCTTTTGGCGGATTGACCAACACGCCGGTAGCACCCTACTGGCCTAATTCAGAAGTGGTTCGGGCAGCCCAGCTCAGTCCGGACCGACCCGTGGACGAGGTACTGCGGTCTGCCGCTGCGCGGTGGGCCGGCGAGGAGCATGCCGACAAGCTGGTGGAGTTCTGGGGGCATGTTGACGAGGTGGTCTCGTACATCCCACTGGTCCCACTCTACGGCGGTTTCGGTTTCCCCTGGTACCGGGCATGGATCAGGCCGCTCGTACCCAACCTCGAGGCAGTGCCAAAGGCAGAACGGGGCTACTACCTTGATTTCATGGTAACCGTGTGCAACAACCCGATGAACGTCGACCTGGGCCGCGACGTTCTTTTTGAGTTGTTTGGTCAGAAGGAAGGGCAGCAAATGGCCGACCGATTCGACTCGGAGACGCTGCCCCGGCTTCGCTCGACGATCGAGGCGCAGCGCGCGTACCTCGAGGCACTGGAAGAGCCCAATCCGGTCCTGGTTGATCTTTATGATCGATCCCGCGCGCTACTGTGCTGGGCCACCACCATGCGCAACATCACCGCGTGGGTGGCGGGCGTCCACGGATACCTGGAGTCAGACGACGCGGCTGACAGAGACCGGCACCTCGCCTACCTGCAGGAAATGATCGACCTTGACCTTGAGAACACGCGCAACCTGCTCGACCTCTGGGAAAACGCGGAAACGGAGTTCATGATGGTCTCTTCGCAGGGCCAGACGGCATACATCTACGGCGAGCATCTTGGGGATGACCTGCGCAAGAAGATCGAGCTAACGGAGAAGTACCGAAACGTGGAGCCCTTCATCGATCCCGACATCATGTGGCGCCTTGACTGACAACGCCTCAATAGTTCGACAGCGGATAATTGACGGCGCGGCCCTCGCCGTCATCCGATTGGATCAAACTGCGGACGCCGCAGCCGTCGGCAACGCGCTGCTCGCCGGAGGTGTTGCGACCCTGGAGGTGACAATGACTTCGCCCGGTGCCCTCGAACTCATCGCGCAGCTGAGTCGAGCTTGTCCAGACGCGCTTGTCGGTGTCGGGTCTGTCCTGGATCGCGCAACCGTGAACGAGGCTGTCGCCGCCGGAGCCCGCTTTGTGGTCTCTCCAATTACGGTGCCGGAGATTATCGAAGAATCGAAGTCGCAAGGCGTACCGGTTTGCTCCGGAGCGTTTTCCCCTACCGAGATACAATGGGCGCACTCGCTTGGGGCAGACTTCGTCAAAGTCTTCCCAGCGGACGTCGTCGGCATGTCCTACTTCAAATCAGTACGCGCCCCGATGCCGCACCTGAAGCTCATCCCGACTGGAGGTGTGACGCTGGACAATGCTGGCGACTGGCTTCGCGCAGGCGCCGTAGCCGTTGGAGTTGGAAGTGCGCTCGTCAACAAACGAGCGATCGCCGACGGCGACTACGACGTCCTGACCGCGAATGCCAGAAAGCTGATGAATAGCATTGACGCGTATAGAAACGAAGAGCGTGGCTGATATGGAACTGCATTTATACAGGCAACTCTGGGGACTGGAAAAACCGTGGGACAAAGAGTTGGATGCTTTTCACGAGTTCGGCTACCACGGTGTTGAGGTAGCACTCCCGTTTGTCAAGCCGGTAGATCAGCATCGCGAGCACCTCGCACAGCTCGGCCTTCGGTGTCTCCCGATGGTCTTCACTGCAGGGCAAAACGTGAGAGAGCACATTCTCTCGTTTCGCGAACAGGTAGAGGACGCGGTTCGTTTTCACCCAGAGGTAATCACCTGTCACGACGGTCGGGATGCCTTCACGCGCGACGAAGCCCGAGAATTCTATCGTGAGGTCTTGCGTATCGAGCGAGACCTCGAGGCGCGCGTTGCACACGAAACGCATCGGGGCCGAATTCTGTACAACCCGTGGGCCACTTCGGAGCTACTCGACGAGTTTGCTGACCTTCAGCTCTGCTGCGACTACTCACACTGGGTGGTGGTCTGCGAACGGCTGATCGACGACCAGGTGGACATTCTCAGGCAGTGCGCCTCGCGTTGTATTCACGTTCACGCGCGCGTGGGATACAACGAGGGCCCGCAGGTCCCTGACCCCTCTGATCCAAATTTCGTCGAAGAGTTGCAAGCGCACGAGCGTTGGTGGGACATGATCTGGCAGGCGCAACTGGCGCGCGAGGAGCCGTTCACGACGCTGACGCCGGAGTTCGGTCCACCGCCGTACATGCAAACCGAGCCCTTTACGGCACAGCCTGTCGCAGACCAACAGTCTGTATCCGATTGGCAGGCAAACCGTCAGCGGAAGCGGTTCGCGGAGAAATTCGGACAAGCATGAAGAAACCGGGCTGGGGGCAGCTTGAACGGCTCCGCCCTGACCAGATTCACGACATTCGCCGCACTCGGCCGATCGCATACCTTCCGTGGGGCGCGATCGAGTGGCATTCCTACCATGACCCTGTTGGACTCGACGGCATCCAGGCCCATGGCCAGTGCCGTGCACTGGCGAAGGTAACAGGTGGCGTAGTCTTGCCCCCACTGTACGTTGGTACCGACACAATAAAGACCGGGCACCCGTTTGCCGAGACGATCGAACATGCATCGTCGACGGTAGAGACGTTGGCCAGAGAGTTTCTGCAACAACTTGAAGAAGAAAAGTGGAAAGTGATCGTTGTCGTGACTGGTCACTGTGGCGCCGGCCACACCGCCGCGCTTGAACGAGCCGTTGCGCACTTCACCACCCGTGTTCCGCGCCCGTCAGTCGCGACACTCGTACCTTCTTTCGCGCCCGTTCAGGAAACGTATCCCTCCAACCATGCCGCCCGCGGCGAAACTGCGCTACAACTGCTGTTCGACCCTGAACCGGTCGACCTGGATCGCCTACCCAAGGACCGCGTCGCGACTCTGGAGCGAGACGGCGTGTGGGGTGAAGATCCGCGCAAAGCAACCGCAGCCGAGGGTCAGGCCATTCTGTCCCTATTTGTGGAACGCACCGCCCCGCGGATACTGGCGCTACTGACTGATTCCGAACATTGAGATAGACAAACAGCATGGAACGCAGACCGCTTGGTGAAGCCGGCCTTGAGGTGACAGCCGTTGGGTTAGGGACCTGGGCTTTTGCATCACAGATCTACGGGGACGTCCCTCGTGAGAACGCCAACAATACCATCGCAGCCGCACTCGACGCCGGAATTAACTTCTTTGACACTGCGCCACTCTACGGCACAGACACGGTTGATGGTGTTGCCGAGACGATTCTCGGCGAAGGGCTGGGCACGCGTCGAAATGACGTGTTCATCTCGTCAAAGTTTGGACGCTACTCGAGCGACGGCGCCGCACCTAACTTTCACGCGAGCCGTGCTCGCGAGTCGGTTGAGGGTTCTTTGAAACGACTGGGCAGAGACCACATCGATGTGTTGTTCTTTCACTCACCGTTCGGGCCATCGGATATTCACGACGATGTGTGGGAGGAACTCGATCGACTTCGCGGCGAAGGCAAGGTCAGGATCATCGGCCACTCCATTTCGATGTTTGAAGACACTGAGGGAATGGCGCGGGCGTGGGCGCGAGAAAGACGCATCTCCGTTGTCCAGGTGGTCTACTCCCTGATGAATCGTCAGTCCGAGCGCTTGATATCAGAGCTTGCGGCAGACGGCATCGGCGTTGTTGCACGCGAATCGTTGGCGAACGGATTCCTTTCAGGAACTGTCACCGAAGCGACCGTTTTTGAGTCGAACAACATCAACGCCAGATACCCTGCTGAGGAAATAAGGGAGCGAATCAAGTACATATCTGAGCTCGACTTTCTCGTCAGGAGCGACGTTCAAACGCTTCCCCAGGCAGCGACGCGGTGGGTTCTGGACAACCCGAACGTTTCCGTGATCCTCAGCGGCGCCAAGAATCCCGACGAACTCGCCGACTGGGTGGCCGGGGCTCGAGCACGCCCGTACGCTGAAGATGAACTCCGACGTGCCGCCGAAATCCACACGCGCGACTTCCAGGCCGCATGAGTGCTCCGACCCCATCGACGTTGCCGTTCCTGGCGCTGTTCATGGCGGTCTTACTACCCGGCTGCGGCCCGAAGGGGCCCGGATACACGTCGGCCACTCACGACATGGTCGCCGAGCTCGAGTCGTTGGTCGCTGACGCGGACCCCATGCAGAACCCGTGGGACAACGAGCGGCGACTCGCGATACTTAACGCGCAGCCCGTGCCGAACGACCCGGTACAGAAGCTGCAACTTCAGGGTAACGTGGCGCAGGAGTTCCTGTTGTCAGGTCGCGCTCAGCTCGCCGCCACTGCATTCGAGCTGATGATTAAGAACGTCGAGGACGCGCCAGAGATCGCCCCCGACGGATACGTCACGACGCTGCGACAGCTTCTCGGGCTCGCCTACCTGCGCCTCGGCGAACAGGAGAACTGCATCGACGCTCACGTCGCGTCCGCTTGCATCCTTCCGTTTGATCCTTCCGCCGAACACAAGAACACCCGTGGCGCAAGGTCCGCGCTGGAAACCTTCCAGGCGCTGGAGCGCACCGGAGGCGCTACCTCCACGACGCGCTACCTGATGAACGTCGCCGCAATGGCCCTCGGTGAGCATCCCAATGCGATGCCATCCGGGCATATACTGTCGCCCGAGCAGATGCTGGGACCGCACACACCGGGTACGATCGAAGCGTTCCCAGACGTGGCCGGCAATATCGGCCTTGACGTAAGGGGCTTGTCTGGTGGAAGCATCACGGAAGACTTCGACGGTGATGGCGACCTCGACGTCGTCGTCTCGTCATGGGGGCTGCTTGATCAGATGCGCTACTTCAGCAATGAAGGAGACCGAGGGTTCGTCGAACGAACCCAAGCGGCCGGATTGGAGGGACAGCGCGGCGGCCTCAACATGAAGCACGCAGACTACGACAACGACGGTGACTTCGACATTCTGGTACTGCGCGGAGCGTGGCTCGGCAGAGCGGGATACTATCCCAACTCCCTTCTTCAGAACCAGGGCGACGGCGTATTTATCGACGTCACAAGCGAGGCAGGGATGTTGAGCTTCCATCCAACGCAGGTGGCCGAGTGGAACGACTTCGACGGAGACGGCTTCCTCGATGTCTTCATCGGCAATGAATCGACCCGCGAATCACAGCACTCGTCGCAACTGTACCGCAACAACGGTGACGGTTCGTTCTCTGATGTTGCATCCGACGCCGGCCTGGATATGGTCGGCTACGTCAAGGGCGCAACTTCGGCAGACATCGATCAAGATGGAGACCCCGACCTGTACATCTCGATGCTCGGGGAAGCCAATCGCCTCTTTGAGAATCGGGAAGGACGGTTCTACGAAATCAGTGCGGGTGTACAGCGTCCCTACAACAGCTTCCCAACCTGGTTCTTTGACTATAACCAGGACGGCCTTCCCGATCTCCTCGCGCTCGGGTATGGCGGAGACATGGACACGCTCACGCTCGCACTGACTTCAAGCGGCGCGCGAACGGCAAAACCCACAATACCTCGCCTGTACCGAAACGACGGAGACAAGACCTTTACGGATGTAACGGAATCAACCGGCCTCGAGGTCTTCGCAAAGGCAATGGGTAGCAACTACGGGGACCTGGACAACGACGGCTTCCCGGACTTCTACATTGGCACGGGAGATCCCGATTTTCGCTCCCTTGTCCCAAACCGCATGTTTCGGAACAACGATGGCAACGGATTCGAAGACGTCACGCTCGCCGGGAGGTTCGGGCACCTTCAGAAAGGTCACGGGGTCTCTTTTGCTGACCTGGACAGCGATGGCGACCAGGACGTGCATATTGTGATGGGCGGTGCCTTTTCGGGAGACGTTTATCACAACGCCGTCTTCCAGAATCCGGGTACTGGAGATAACAAAGCGATCGTAGTGGAGCTCGAGGGCGTGTCGACGAACCGTGCCGGCGTTGGGGCAACCATCCGCGCGGTAATTGGGGACCGAAGCGTGTATGGTACTGTTACCACCGGCGGTAGCTTTGGCGCAAATCCTCACGCGGTCCACCTTGGCCTCGGGAAAGCAACGAGAGTGGATTCTCTGGAAATCACATGGCCGTGGAACCGGGGGACGCAAGTATTCACAGATCTTGAAGCGGGGCAGCGATACACCATCACCGAATCCAGTGAACGCCTCGCAAGCCGGGTCGCTACGCAGTAGCGGGTATCAGTCTCAATTCCCCTGGTCGGCGACACTCTCGTGCATCGCGTCAAGCCGGCGCCGTACGTCAGCATTCCCCGGCTCGACGACCAGGGCACGCTCCAACCACGATCGCGCTACCTCGACGTTGCCGCCGGATTGCTCAAGCCGTGAGAGTCCAAGATAGGCAGGCAGGAACATGCTGTCTGCGTCGATGGCCGAGGTAAAAAGACGGCGCGCGGCATCGGGGCGACCAGCTTCCACCTGGAGTATCGCGGCATTGTTCAGAATATGGAGATTATCCGGGACCATGTAGACCACTACTGCAAGTGCACCAAGGGCCTCTTCCAGTCGGCCTGACCTCCGGAATACATCTACCAGTTCAAGCCTGTCGCGGATGCTTCCTGGCGTCAGTCTGATCCGTTCCTGAAGCCTGAACACCTCTGCTTGCGTCGAGGTGTTTGACTCGAACCGCGCGAACGCCCTGTTCGCCTCCGCCTCTCGTCCCGTGGCACGCAACGAGCGACCGAGATCGTACTGAATCTGCGGGTCCCAGGGCAACGAAGAAGCAAGGCCTTCTAGAATGACGATCGCCTCATCGTTGTGATCTTGTGCGATAAGCGCGTTTGCGAGTTGACGACGGACCTCGACGGCATCACTCGGGCCACCAGCGTCCACATCGCCAAGAACATCCCGAAGTTCTCGTTCAGCTTCGGCGTACTGACCCGAGCTCGCGTGAAATTTGGCCAGCGAAAGTCGGACGGGAACGTAGTTCGGATCAAGTGTGACCGACCGATTGAAGCTGATCGATGCGCTGTCACCGTCACCGAGCTCGAAGTACGCCTGACCAAGGCCGTGCCACGCTGCTGCGGTGGGCTCGTATTGCGTCACGCGTCGGAAGTGGGCCGTCGCGACACGAAAGTTGTTCTCACCAACGGCCAACAGGGCGAGTTGGTACCAACCTCCTACAAAGGTCGAGTCTCTTCCAACTGACGCCTCGTAGTGCGCACGGGCCTCTTGAGTGAAGCCAAGCGCCTCGTCCAAACGGCCATTCAGGTAGGCATGTACCGCACTCTCCGCGTCGATCAACGTCGAATCCAGCAACGCCGCCGCAACACCATAGTTGCCCGCTCGGATTGCAGTGTCAACTTGCGCCACGCCGGCGCCCGCAGGCGTCGCGTACGCGGATACTGGCGTCGTTTGTGCCGCGTCTCCCCGGGCGGTGTCCTCCGTTGATTGTCCGCATCCTACGACCAACAACCCGAAAGCGAGCACACAGAGGCTAGAACGCATGAGTCGTCCCCGCGGCGACGTCAAATGCCACGGCCGACGTACCGTCGGGCCAGACGACGCGCACTGAGTCCGCCGTGTCACCTTCCGCCATGCCAACCACAACCTCGTAGGAGGGTGCACTCAAGTAACTACGGCCACCTCTAACGACGTGCACCTGTTCGTTGCCGTTGGCATAGACACGCGTGACGGTGCCAACCGCGGCAGAGGGCGCGCGGCCGCGGGTTACATCCAGCCGTACGGAACGCCTCCCCGAGTTGCTCGCCTGATTCTCCCACAGCAGTAGACCGCCGCCATTCTCGGTCACAACGTAGTCCAGATCTCCATCTCCATCGAGGTCACCGCTGGCGAGACCACGGCCGACGATCGGCGTAGCGATTCCCGACGATTCTGCAACGTCTGTAAACGACCCGGCGGACGCCAGAAAAGCATGCGGCGCTTGCCGGTACGTTACGTTGTCGCGGATCCGTCCGATCTCAGGCTGGATGTGACCATTGATAGCGATCAGGTCAGCAGATCCGTCGAGGTTTATGTCGGAAAAAAGCAGACCGAACGTCAGGGTACGCAAACTCGGCAGGCCAACGGATACAGAGGCGGACCGGTCCACGAAGGTGTTATTGCCGGCATCCCGGTACATGCCGATCATCTCGTCTGCAAAGTTGCCAACAGCTAACCACCAGGACGCACCGTCTGGAACAGCGTCGATACCCATCCCGGCGCGGGCCTTGCCGCGCTCGTCGTACGCGAATCCGGCTGCAAGAGCGATATCTTTGAATGTGCCGTCGCCCTGGTTCACAAACAGCTCGTCTGCACGCGTGTCGTTCGCGATCGCGACGTCTACAAGTCCGTCAAAATTGTGATCCAGCGTAACGACGCCAAGCGTCTTCCCCCCTCCCGTTGCAAAACCGGAGGCAGCGCTCATATCGGAGAATCGACCCGCACCGTCATTGCGGAGATACGTCGGTGGGACTCCCTTGTAAAGCGCCGGCGTGCAAAAGGTCTTGTCGGTACCGTCGTTTGAGCACCACAGGTCTGTTGCCGAAGTCCACTCGACGTAATTGCCAACCAGGAGGTCCAGGTCACCATCCTGATCGCCATCGAAGAACGCAGCAGAAGAACTCCATGTGTCGGGCCCAGCTGCACCGGCCTGCTGCGTCGCTTCTCTAAGCCGCCCACGTTCATTCAGGTACAGCAGATTGCGACCAATGGTGGTGACGTAGACGTCGTCCCATCCGTCGCCGTTCACGTCGCCGATGGCGAGACCCATCGAGTAGACATCTCTTTCTCCTACACCAACATCTGATGTCACGTCAGCGAATCGCATCGCGCCAGTGTTCCGAAACACGCGAATTGGAGGTGCCGCTTCTCCGCGCCAGTTTCCTCCGGTGACCGCCACAACGTCCAGTTGGCCATCTCGATCGATATCAACAACGCCAACCCCGCCACCCATGGTTTCGGGGAACCAGAAATCGCCGCGACTGCCCGTCTCGTGTCGGAACACCTCTAGCCCCGACTGTGCGGTCACGTCAGCCAGCACGGAAGCAGATGACACACCCGTTGATGCAAGATCATTTGCGGGCTGCTGACCAGCGCCGCGGTCACGTCCACACCCGGTCACGACGAGCACAAGCGCCAGTATGTTGATAGTCCGATTCATCTTCCCTCGAATAGATCACGACCGGCTACGATGGCCCGCATCTTCCCGTCTGCGATGTTACGCTTGAGCATCCAGAATCCGCAATCCGGATGGACATATGCGATGCGGTCTTCGCCGATTACGTTCGCCGCGGCTTCAATGCGGGCGGCGACCTGCTCAGGCGTCTCGATTCGCGTCGACTTGACGTCGATGACGCCAACTCCGAGTTTCATTTCGGGCTTCAGCTCCTGGAAGAACTTCAGCTCATCGTAGCCACGGGCAGCGAACTCCAGTACCATGTGGTCAGCCCTCAAGGCGTTCATGTAATCCATCATCGCCTGCCAGGTGCCCTTCTGTATTTGTTGTCCGCCGTAATTGCCAAAGCACAGGTGAACCGCTGGCGTATTCGGCACGGCGTCAAGAATCACGTTAAGCGAATCGGCAGCCCATTTCCACTCGTCGGGTGAGCCGGGGAGGTTGGCCTCGTCCAGTTGTACCACCTCAGCATCGATCTCCTTCACCTGTTCGGCGAGTACTTCTGCGATGGCGTGAGCCAGATCGGGGAGGTTCTTGTAGTGATGATCCAGCAGCGTCTTGCTAAGCATGTGTGGACCAGTCAGCGTGAACTTCAACGGATGCGTCGTGAGAGATCGAACGCGCCGATAGTCCGCAACCAGGTCAAGCGTTCCAGGACCAATTTTGCCATCCACGACAGCAGCAGGGCGAACGCGAAAGCCCATGCCCTTCTGTCGCACGAACTCGGTCGCGTCGGCGCGAGACACGTTGGAGCGAACGTTCGCCAGCGGTCGCACGAAGTACTCGATCATCCCGTTTGTCTCCGGGTGGTCCACATCGAAGCGGTACAGTTCACCATCAGCGACGAGGTCCATTCCCGCGAGTTCCTGCGTCTTCAGGACAACCGACGTTGCGTCACTAACAGCCTGACGACTCGGCAGCGCGACGAGCCAGTCCATGAATGGATAGCTACCTACTACAGTCGACTTGATTCCTGGCATTTGGCGAAACGATGAGATTTAGTAACAGGGCCGCCGCACTGAACAACAGGACTTCTATTGCCCCGCCGGCATTGTGTCATGCACGTCGCCACGGTACACCCACGTGCCTTCGGCCACGTAGTGTACAGCAAAGGCGCGACGCACGCGGTCCCGTGACCGGTTGCCGTACGAACCGTGAATGGTCTTGCCCGTGAAGAACACGGCAGAGCCTCTGGGGACCTCCAGTCTCTTGACCTCCGAATGATCGAGATCGTCGATCTCGAACGAATACATCTTCTCTTTCCACCGTCGACCATCAGGCGCCACCATGTCGTACTCGACTTCCCACGAATCGTGGTCATCGACGTTTTCGGTCCGATGCGTCGATCGTAATTCGCCCGTGTGGCTTCCCGGCACAACAGCGAGTCCACCATTTTCTGAGTCTGTATCACTCATTGCCACCCAGCATGCCATGAGTGTGGCCGGTTCACACGGCAAATAGTGGAGATCCTGATGCAGCGCGGTCCCGGTCCCGGCCTTACCGTCTTCCCCGCTTGGCTTCTTTTCAAGGTACATGGTCTGGACGATTAGCGGCGCGGCCCCGTTCAACTGTGTCGCCATCGCGATAATTCTCGGATGGGTCGCCACCCGTCGCCAGATGTCGTCGGTCTTGTGGTGCATGAGGTTCTCACGCCAACCCTCGGGCTTTGACTCGTTCTCATAGTCGACAAACGCGTCCACCTCTTCGGGCGTCAGCACATCTTGCACGACGAGATAGCCGTCGCGCTGATATTGCGACACCTGGGCCTGACTGAGAAGCTGTTCTGCGGTATTCATTTCGATCAAGTTTTTTGAGCTCACAAGCGGTGGAGCAGCATTCCACCATCGATGTAGATCACCTGGCCAGTCGAATAGGGAAGATCGCCACGCGCAAGCATGGTCACTGCGCGACCCACATCATCGGGCTCTCCGAGGCGTCGCTGTAGCGTGAGCCCATCATCTACAAGACGTTGATATTTCTCGACGACACCCTCTGTCATGTCGGTTCGAATCACACCCGGTCGCAGGTCGAATACATCGATGTCATACTCAGCCAGGCGCACGGCCCACAGCCGGCTTGACATTCCCTGACCGGATTTCGAAATGCAGTACTCTCCGCGAGTGGGCGAAGCCACCACGGCTGAGATGGAAGTGACGTTGATAATGGTGCCTGGCCGACGTCCGGCCTCGGCCTGCGTCACCATGATTCGGGCGACGGCCCGCGTGAGGAAATGGGGGCCGCGGAGGTTGATCGACATGACCCTGTCGTAACTCTCGGGTGTCGCATCCATAATGTCGAGGCGCTGCTGCGGCGCCACGCCCGCGTTGTTGACGAGCACATCTATGCCCCCAAACCTGGCGACGCAAGTTGCGATCAGGTCGTCGTGTGCAGCAAGGTCGGACACGTCTGACTGGACGTAGGCTGCTGCGGCGCCGTGTGCCGTGGCCGCTTCGTTGAGACGCGCTAGCACATCTGCGACGGCATCTCCGCCCCGGCGGCCGGTGACGACGACGTTATGTCCCTCAGCGGCGAGAGCACTTGCGGCCGCGAAGCCGATCCCCCGCGTGCCGCCCGTTACGAGCGCGGTCCTCTTATCCGTTCTTCGAGGGTCTGCCATTAAATCCGTTTTAGCTCAGGGATATCGACCCACGCTCGCCGTTCCCACGAATCAAGGCCCTTCTCAGCCAGCTGCACGCCCTTGGCACCAGCGAGTAGATCGTGTTCGTACGGAGAATCCGTCAACACGTGGTGGATGAACTGCTCCCACTGCACTTTGAACGCGTTGTCGAACGGCTGAACGTCAGGCATTTCAGTCCATCCGTCGTAAAAGTCGATTGGCTGATCGATGTCCGGGTTCCAGACTGGTTTGGGGGTGGCCTCGTATCGCTGGATTCGACACCCGCGCAGCCCCGCAACGGCTGATCCCCGTGTCCCGTCTACCTGAAGGGTGAGCAGATCATCGCGCCGTACGCGGACCGTCCAGGACGAGTTCATGTGCGCAACGACGCCACCCTCAAGCTCAAACGTAGCGTACGCCGAATCGTCAGCCGTACACTTGTACTCCTCGCCATTCTCGTCAATGCGCGTCGGGATGTGTGTTGCGCCTAAGCAGGAGACCGACTTTACCTCGCCGAAGAGGTCACCAAGTACGTAGCGCCAGTGGCAGAGCATGTCGACGATGATGCCACCGCCGTCTTCTTTTCGGTAGTTCCAGGACGGTCGCTGTGCCGGAACGATGTCTCCTTCGAACACCCAGTAGCCAAACTCGCCGCGCACCGAGAGGATGTCGCCAAAGAACCCAGACTCCTTCAGCATCCTCAGCTTGCAGATTCCTGGTAGCCACAGTTTATCCTGTACGACGCCGTGCTTCACTCCGGCCTCGTGCGCGGCACGGTACAGCGAATACGCATCCTCGGTTGTTATCGCTGTCGGTTTTTCGCAATAGACATGTTTCCCGGCGTTGATCGCCTGCGTGACCGCGTCGACTCTGCGCGTTGTCGTCTGCGCGTCGAAGTATATCACAACGTCGGGGTCGTTCAGCGCTTCTTCAAGGCTGGTGGTCCAGGCGGCTCCGCCCGCAAGGGCTGACAGCTTACGCAGCTTGTCCTCATTTCGCCCTACCAGCAGCGGTTCGGGAACCGCAACCCTGCCGTCGCCGAGCGACACGCCGCCTTGATCGCGAATCGCGAGAATGGAGCGCACAAGGTGCTGATTCGTGCCCATGCGTCCGGTGACGCCGTTCATCGCGATCTTGATGGTCTCTTGCTTCATTCAGACTCTTGTAAGACTTGTTTTCAAAGACGTCAGTGGTGCGGTAGACACAGGTGCTAGAACGTGCCCGTGTGCTGCTCAGCTGCGCCGGCGGGAAGTGCCGGCACGTCGACGCCGGCGCGTGGAAGCGTGCCGGCCAGTTCCTGGCGCCAGTGTAGCACGTCACCCGCTGGCGCGTAGCAGTACATCATGCGAAGCGGTTCGTCGCCCGTGTTCGTCAGTTGATGAAATGCCAGTGACGGTATGTGGACCATCTGGCCTCCGTGGAGCTCGACGATCTCATCGCCCACACACATCTGGCCGGTGCCCTCGAGGATGAAGTAGATTTCTTCCTGTTCGTGGTTGTGCCACGGGACCTGCCCGCCATTGGCATCCAACACCACATACCCAAGCGAGAAGTGATCGCTGTCAACTGGTGAAGCTCCACCAACGAGATTAAAGGTCGTTCGCCTGGCCGGATAAGACCGCCCAGCGGTTGATTCCAGGTCTACGGTTGTCATGGTTCCTCAGGTCAGTACTAAGGTTTCGAGACTACTGGGGTGTAGCGCCGACGTCAAAGAATGTCAGGTACGGCTCCGAACGGATGATGCGCTGCAGGTACAGTGCAACTTCCCGCAGGTGATAGTCCCCCCACATTGTCGCCTCGCCGGCAGCGACCACATCACCTGCTGGGACAGCATCCCACCTTCTCGGCCAGTGGTAAACGGAGTGCAGTAGCAGCCCCTCGTGCTCACGATCTTCAGACAGATAGCGTGGGCTCAACATGGAATCCACGGCCACGAGACCGGCTGACCAATACCGCCCCCCTTCAGCTTCCCGCCCCGACATTCGAAGTCTGCGCCCAAAACGCAGCAGACCCTGGGCCGCAATCGCAGCTGCCGAACTATCGACGGGCTCGTGTTCGTTGTGCGGCTCGGCGGGTCTGTCGAGATAATCTCCGAGTTTGTGCAGGTTGGGAGCGCCTGTATCCCAGTACGGAATTCCACACGTCGGCGTGTGTTCGATGTAAAAATCGCACGTCGCGGCGGCGGTTCGCTCCAGGAGGGCGACAATGCCGGCGCGACCGCCAACGTCGTCCAGCTCGGCGTCAGAAAGCGCATCAACGAACTCGAGCTGTTCGGCACAACCAAGTATCACCCAAGCGAGGCCCCGGGTCCAGGTGGCAAACGGAGTGTAACCCTGCTGCGTACTTGGACAGCGGTACACGCCGTTGACCGGATTGAAAATGCTTTCGTGAACTACACGGCCACGGATGTCATATCCGTCTCTTCCATCGCCGAAATAGACATTGTAGCGGGCCGTGGCATCGATGTGCTGCACGAGCCGTTCGAGCAGGTTGATCTCAATATCCTGCTCTCCCCTGGGCCGATAGCCCATCAAATGAGCGACACCCATTGACCGCAGGGTCCTGATGGTGTCAGAGAACAGCGAGTGTGGCCCGTTGAACGAGTACACGTACCCGCCACCGTCCTCCGTCGACGACCAGCGATACGCCTGCACCGCACCCGACAGTTTCAGCGCGAGCTGGTAGTACTCACGTTCAAATCGGTCCTCGGGAATGCGGCCCTCGTGCATGAGCCGGAGAAGGTTACCGAAAGTGCTACAGTTGTTGAATCCGTGGTCGTGTACGCCAAAACTGCCCACATGCGTTGGCATATGCGCGAGTGTATCTCGCCGGCCCAGTTCGAGGAAAGACGCGTCGCCGGTCGCATCGAACTGCAGAATCGCTGAGCCAAACTGAAAGCCATGCGTCCAGTCAGTCCACGCGCGCGTGGCATACCTTCCGTCAACGGTATGCACCGGGGCTCCCTGTTTTGGATCAAAGCGATCAGAAATCGCTCGGATCTTTATCCCAGACAACTCCCACATCTGATCGATCCGATCAGACAGTGTTGCCAGCTCTGGCGCTGCAGCGACGTTGATCATCAGCTTAGCCGGTTACACCCGTTGCCAGTTCCGGAAAACGCGTACCGCGCAGGGGTTCACCTTTGCTACTGGTGATGGAGTCGGAAAACGGATTATCCATCTTCTCGTCCGCAGCGTAGTTAATCCCCTCAGGGATAAAGATCGCGACGAGCGCGCGCCTCACCTGATCTGTTGTATTGGCGTTGGTGTAGTGGAAGCAGAGTCCATGATGGAACGTGCAGCTTCCCGCGGGCAGCTCGACGGGTACGGGCTCCCATTTGTCGCGCTGCTCGGGGGTCATGTAGTCAATGAGCTCGCGACCCTCTCCCTCAAACGAGATAGGGGGGAACTCGCCCCACTTGTGCGACCCCGGGATGAACTGCATACAACCGCGCTGAATCGTCACATCATCAAGGGCCATCCAGCAGGATAGCATTCCGGGCTCCTTCGAGGGCCAATACGGCTGGTCCTGGTGCCATGGTGACGGAGCGCTTGGTCCAGGCTCCTTGATCAGCGCCTGGTCGTGGTACAGATGTATAGTGCTGCTGCCGGTCAGCGCCTTGGCCATCCGTGCAATCCGGCCGCTAAGGATGTAGGAACGTGCGGCGTCGAACCGCTCCCAGAGGTTCAGCATCTGAAGGATCTTGTCATCACCGTTGGCGCCGTCGCCGCCGGCGAGATCGCGCGCGTAGATGTTGCGGTTGTCCTTTGCTTCGCCCAGTGCACCCCGGAGGGCCTCCACCTCGTCGCCGTTAAGCACGTTGTCGAAACGCACATATCCGTTCTCTTCGTAGAACGCCCTGTCGGCCGCGCTAACGGGGTACTCGCCTCCAAACATATTCCTCCTCCGTCCTATTTGCTTATCTGTTGCGGACAGGCTACCGGTCTCCCGTCATCGGGGCCCGGCTCGCAATCCGATCTGTTTGTGTCAGGTTCTTGAAGTCCAAATGGCGGCGTATCTCGCCGAACGTCAACTCGAGCTCGTGACTGTCTACCGCGGCATTCAGGAAAGGCCCCGAAAAGAGTGGCCAGTTCGCGTAGTCGATGACATCCTCATTGACGACCGGTTCGACGCCCCAGGCAGCAGAAATCCGCGACCCGTCGAGAGCCCCAAATCGCACGAGCGGCACCGGGTCAAGCTGGGTCTCCAAGTCGAGTTCAAGTACAGCTTCTTTAAACGCCTCAAACGACGAAAATTCTCCCGCCCGGGCTGTTTGAATGACAAATCCGTTCTTCAAATGTGGGCTGTGTAGTCGGGTGTTGTACTGGCCCTTTTGCCACTCGTCCTCCTCGCTCCGCCATTCATACGGTGCCAACGGGTAGACCGCGATGAGCGCATCGCCCCCACGCGCGAATATCCATCCGCTGCCATCTTCCTCACGATGCGTCAGGTCCTTGGAAAAGAACGCCGAGACATGTGGCCAGCGCGTACCCTCCGGGATATCGTAGAGTGCAACTACGGCCGCCTTGTGTTGAAAGACCTGTTCGTAGGGCGAGCCACCCGTCCATTTTCCAGGTGAGTCGTAGGTGGTTTTTGAGCGTGTGACCCCCTCGGTGATGAAGCCGAGCGGTCCGCTGAAATACATGCCCAATTCCACCGTCGACGAGTACGGATGCAAGGTGAAGAACGTGTTGTTCACGCCAACAGGATCGTCGACCGCCCAAGTCAGATCCCAGGTCTTCTGCTGGATCGGCTGTAGCAGGCCACCCTGACTCGACCCAAGGGCGAAGTCTTCGTTCATCCACATGTATTTGTACACCGGCGCGTTGCGGACACCAGGGCTGAAGCGCATCCGGTGGCGGGTTCGCTTGCGTTCGCGGTGCACATAGTCTCGTTCACGGTTTGTGGCGATCCCGTGGAGCAGCGCAGACGGCTCATATCCGGCGATCGGGAGGATCATCGACGGCGCATACGTGCGCTTGTGAGTGTTTCCAAAAAGGAGCCACGAAAAGGCTGTAGTGTTGGGGAATTGCCGCTCCAGCGCTTGTCGCGGATACACGCGGCTGTGGGCCCCGGTGTACATTCCGTCCAGCGCTTCCACCGCGTAGTCGGCGATCAGATAGTCGAGCATCATCCGCGCGCGCAAACGCATCTCCGGGTCCTCGGCAAACGCGAGAAGTTGCGCAACCGGTATTACGTAGACGTTGAAGTAGTCCGGTGAATCGTATTCGCCCTGTCCGATGGACGTTGTCAAGTCGAACCACGACAACAGGTACTCTTCCGCCTCGTCGAAATTCTCCGCTGAGCTCTTGCCATTGAACCACGTCTCGGCTGCCTCACCCGGATACATCTGGGCGACGAGATACATGGCCGTGTGATACATCAGCCAGTGATTCTCGGTGTCGCCACGATACGGCGTATAGGTTCGCCACATGTCGCGCATCTTCGCGCGCGTTGCCTCGGGCAGATTGTCCTTGCCCGCGTACATGACCGTAATGAACGGGTACATCCAGAACATGTCGCCGCGCGGGGCAACCATGAGCGTGTCCAGCCTAGCCACCGCCCAATCGATATTCTGATTGAGCACGAGGTTCGGGAGGATGTGGAAGTAACCACCGCGTGTCACGTCCTCGGGCGGGATCAGGTTTGCGAACTGCTGAATCAGACTGTCAGCACGCTCGTGATATGCCTTTAGCCGGGCAGCCTCTGTCATCGCCGACCCGGCGCGGAGCGACTGGGCACGCAACGTACTCTGCGTCGTGTTCGCGCCGACAAGCAAGAGGAGGCTGGTCAGAACAGCACGGTGTAGACGCTGACGTTTCATCGATTCGCCCCCGCGTACAGCAAGTCATACACGACGGATCCATTCATCCCGACGTAGGTCCAGGATCTACCCAAATCGTCAGATCGAAAGAGTCCCGACTCGACCGTGGCAACGATCAGTGAGCCACGGCTGTCGGGTGAGAAGACAACTTCGTATAGGCAGGGTCCGGGATTATCTGGCGGGTCGGTAACCACCGTGAGCGCAACACAACCCGGAAGGTCTCCTACGCTTCTGCGCCACGACGAACCGCCATCATCCGACACGTAGAGTCCGCGCTCGAAGCCGACCGCGGCCATTCGACTGGGATCGGAGGGGTCGATGGCGGCCGCGTAGAGCGACGCGTCGTCGACATCACCATCAGGGACCGTCCACGAGTCCCCGCCATCGTGTGACACAAAGACGCCACCGTCGTGTGAGCTGGCCAGCCAGGTCGACGGTTGCGACCTGCTCTGCTGCAGGTCGGTAACGTACTCACTGTCTGAGACGCGTGACCAGGACCCGCCGCGATCGCCTGATCGATAGATACCGCCAACCGTACCTGCCAACAGAGTTCGGGAATCGGTTCGGTCGACGCGGATAGCAGAAGTGTACTTCTCGGCGACGCCTCGATCTGACTGCTCCCAGGTTTCTCCACGATCAGACGACCTCCAGATTCCGTAAGACGTCGCGATGTAGACGTTGCGGCCGTCGCGCGGATCAATATCAACGTCCATGACCTCAGTCACACGCCACCCGGTCGTGACACGCCATGACTCGCCGCCATCGAGCGTGCGGAGCGCGCCGTTTCCACCTGCCAGAAAGATGATGTCCGGATCGTCCTGGTCCACGGCAATCCCGAATACGATCGGGTGGTTCCAACCAACATGCGTCCAGGTGGTGTCCCCTTCCAGGTAGTGGAGTCCGCTACCCGCCAGCGGACCGCCGACGACGTAGCCACGCGACCGTACCAACGCCGCGTACAGCTGCTCCGAGTCCTGCGCGTGCAGACTGACCGGGAATAGCACGGCTACAAGCGCGAGAACCGCCAGGGCCGATATCGCAAGACGCTGGACGAACTCGTTCATCTCGCACCTCTCTTCTCGGAACTCGGTACGAACTGCATGTCGAAGACCATGGTACCATCAAGGCCCGCGCCTTCCCACGTTGCGCCTTCATCATCAGTGTGATAAACGCCCTCTTCAAGCGTCGCAAACCAGAGTCGACCCGGTACATTCCAGTCGTAGATGAGCTCGTACCCATGCTGCGTGCCGAGGTCGCTCCCGATACGGCGCCACGTGAGCCCGCCGTCTGTGGTCAAGTGCACGCCCGTGTCGAGTCCTGTCGCCGCAATACCGTCAGCGTCAAACGGATTGATTGCAGCCGAATAAAATGACATTCCTTCGGTCCCCTCCTGCTGATCCCAGGTCTCTCCGCCATCGATCGACAACCAGATTCCGCCCTCCTCGGCGACGGCGACCCAGCGATCTGAGTCACTCCTGGACTGCTGAATATCCAATACGTCGAGGCCGTCTCGACTTACGAGTCGCCAGCTACTGGCACCGGGATCCAGTACGAACAGGCCTTTCTCCGATCCAGCAAGCACTCGCCCCGGCGCACTCGCGTCGACCTCTATCGTCTGCGTGTAGCGGCGCCGAATGCCGTCGTGGTGTTCGCGCCACGAATCGCCCAGGTCGTCGGACTTCCAGATGCCGTATGCAGAAGCCAGATACACTTCGTTTGGTCGGCTTGGGTCGAGGGCGACGTCCTGCACTTCGGTGACCTCCCACCCGGTGACCACTTTCCAGCTGCGCCCCCCATCCAGCGTCCTGATCACGCCGTTGCCTCCAGCCAGGAACATGACGTCGGTATTCGCCGGGTCGTAGGTGATGCCGGAGATTCGAGGAGAGTTCCAACCGACATGGTACCAGCCGGCAGAGTCAGAGAGCGCGCCAACTTCCGGAGACCCCCCCTGCCCATGCAACAAGTGGAGTCCCGAGCTGGCAAGTGGCGACCCGACGACATAACCCTGCGTCTTGATCAGAGCGGCATGCAGCGTCCAGGGACCCGCTTCGCCGGACGAACTACGCAACGAGCCCCCGCCGGCGCACGCGGAAAGTCCTACACAGAGCAGCAATGCCATCGATATCCGCAGACTTCGCATCTCTATTCCTCCACGATGTAGTCTGTTGTCGTGGACTTCGCGAAGTCAAGTCCGCGGCGCATCGGGCCGTATTTCATCAGCAGCTTCCTGCTATCGTTTTCGGCCTGCAGGAAGGGACCATCAAAGAGCTTCCATGACGAATAGTCTACGCGCGTGCCGTTCACCGAGTATCCCTCGCCGTACTCCGTGTCGATGCGGTCACCTGACAGCGTCACAAACGAAACCGATGGCACAGGATCAATAGAGGTCTCTATGACAAGCCCCAACACGGCGTCCCGAAAAGCGTCCAGTGAGCCGAAGTCTGAGACCGGGGCGACCTGAAGCACTACACCGTTCGCATTGCTTTCACTATAGAGGCGCCGATCCTCGTTGGCGGCGTCCAGAATCTCGTAAGGTGCCAGCGGGTACAGCGCGATGAGCGCATCCCCACCGCGCGCGAAGATCCAGCCAGAATCATGTTCTTCGAACTCTGTCAGGTCACGCGAAAGGAAACCATTCATGTGCTCAAACCGAGCGCCCTCCGGCGTATTGTACAGCGCGACGAGGGCATCTTCGTGTTGCACGACTTGCTCGAAAGGTGACCCGCCCGACCACTTGTCCGGTGAGTCGTATTCCCGTTTCGAACGAACCACGAGCTCCGTGACGTGACCCGCAATTTCGGCAAAGTACATTTGCAGCTCATGCGCGGATGAGTGTGGCTGGACAGTGAATAGGGTGTTGTGGGCATCCTCCGGATCGTCGGTGGCCCAGATCAGTCCCCACGTCTGCTGCTGGATAGGCTGCAGCAAGCCACCCTGGCTTGAACCCAGGATATACTCCGCGCGGACGCGCGAGTACTTGTACACGGGCGCGTTCTTGACATCACTGTTCCGGATTCGATGGCGAGTCCGCTTCTTCTCGAGATGGACGTAGGGCGTTGATCGGTCGTTTGCGATAAAGTGAAGTATTTCCGGCAGTTTGAACTGACTGATCGCAAGGATGAACGACTCCGCGCTGACCGCCTGGGGCGTGTTGCCAAAGAGTAGCCAGCCGAGCGCGGTTGAGGGTCGCTTCCAGGGCGCTATGATCTCGCGCTCGTAGATGCGGCTGTGGGCACCACCGTAGAGTCCGTCAAGGCTCTCGACCGCGTAGTCTGCGATGATGTACTCCAGCAACATGCTGCTTCGTGTGCGAATCTCAACATCGAGCGCAAAACCAGACAGGAGAGCGAGCGGTGCAATGTAGACCTTGAGGTAGTGCGGCGAGTCGTACTCGCCCTGCCCGATGGTGGTCGTCAGATCCATCCACGAGTAGAGGTAATCACGTGCTTCCGTGCGATTCTCAAGACTCGACTTACCGTTGAACCACTGCGCACCAGGGTCGTCGGGGTACTGCTCGGCCATTAGATATAGCGTCGCGTAGTAGAGCGCCCAGTGGTTTTCCGTGTCCCCGCGGTAGGGCCTGTACGTCCGCCATATCTCCCGCATCTTGGCGTGCATTTCGGGCGGGATAAAATCGCCACCCGCGAAATACGCCGTCGTGAACGGGTACATCCAAAACATGTCGCCGCGAGGCGCTTGCATGAGCGAGTCCAGTCGGGCGAGGCTCCACGCGAGGTTTTGTCGGCGATACAGGTTGGCGGCGATCTGTATAGAGCCACCCCGCGACAGGTCGTCTGCCGGAATCTGGTTGGCGTAGTAATCGATTACGGTGTTTGCCCGAGACTTGTAGCCGGCGACCAGATCAGCACGAACCTGTTGCGCGTACAGCTCGCAGGGCGCCAGGCCGACTGAAACCACGGCAGTGAGCACGGACAACAGCGATATCGCGGCAAGCCTTCTCATTGCGCACGCACCGACGACAGTACATCGGCGATCTCAACAGTGCTGCGCTCCGCAACACTTCGATTCATGGCCTCGACGACAGCCAGCGCGGCGACTCCTCCCTCCCCGTCGGTCTCGACGGGGGCACCATTTCGAACCGCGTCGGCAAAGACAGCCATCTGCATTGTGTACGCATCCGGTGTGACATCGGCGTAATCGTGGAGGTGCCCTTTCCCACGTCCTCCTCTATCTGACTCGGCCGAAGAGCGGTACCACAGCGAGTGGGGCCGAAAATGGAGCGTTCCCTCTGTGCCCGCGATGCGTATTTCGAACAACACCTGCGTGCAGTAATTACTGACGAACGTTGCATCGACGCCGTTCTCCATCTCCAGCATCCCCGTCACAACGTCCACGACTCCCTCGTCCGTCGTTACCGATCTTCCGCGGGTGGTAACCGATCGGACGCCACCAAACCACGCGTGTAGCGTGTCGATGGCGTGGATCCCGAGTTGCATGACGGGCATCAGCGGACATTCGTCGGGGCGGAGTCGCCAAGCGTCCTTCGGCATGCGCTGGGTGTTGTCTGCTGAGAAGTGTACCTCGACGTTTGCAATCTCACCCAGCCTGCCCTCTCGAATAATCTCCTCGGCAATCCGCGCGGTCTGCGTGCGGCGCATATGGTGGCCAACCATGAGAAGCTTGCCAGCCGTGTGACCCGCATCCACGATCTCGAGCGCATCGGCGACGTAGTTAGCGATTGGCTTTTCCACAAAGACGTGAAGGCCCGCCGCGAACGCTTGCTTGCACTGGTTAAGGTGGAGCTGGTTTGGAGATACGAGGACTACGGCCTCCAGTCCCTCAGTCTCCAGCAACGCCTCGTAGCTCGGGGCTATCTCTGCGGAGAACCGCTTGGACGCTTCGTTAGCCTCGTGCTCGACCGGGTCAAACACTGACACCACGTCGAACCCGCCCGACTCCTCGATGGCACGTTGAATCGTAAGCCCGTGATTGCCGAGTCCGGCAATTCCAACCCTGACCGCGGGGTCAATCTTCTTCATCATGGTCCCCAACCTGTATGTCTGCCAGCAACTCGACTATTCGTTGATGGCTTTTTCGAGAGTTCTCGACGCCCTCCGCGCAGTGCGTCTCCAGCGTGACGTGCCCAACGAGATCTGCCGCCGCGACCCACCGCAAGATCTCACCCCAATTCATGATTCCCGAGCCTACCGCGACCCACGGGGCCTTCGCATCCCTCGGGTCATAGTCCTTCACGTGCACGTTCACTACGTGTTCGCGCAGCTTCTCCAGGTCCTGTCGGGTGACGTCGTCACCGCCCCACACACGATTTGCGGGGTCCCAGTTCAGTTTGAGCGACGGATGCCCGATCTCGCCGAGAATCTCAAGCGTCTCGTCCGGACCGTCGACCCAGAATCCCGGCTCGTTTTCGATCGCCATGATCATGCCGGCGGCGGCCGCTTGCTCAGCCGCGGCGGCAAAAGCGCGTTGGGCCAACAGTCTTTCGCTCCGACCCTCATCACCAATCTTCTCAAACCCGAAGACGATGACAAGCGGACACTCAAAACGGGCAGCCATTTCGATTGTGCGGGGTAGCGTGTCGGCAAGTTGCGTTGC